>NZ_JAGPXW010000039.1:0-66326 GCF_018070365.1 Micromonospora sp. D93
GGCGGGGGCGGGGCGGGGTTAGGGGAGTTGTTCTTTGCGGGTCTGGTCGGCCAGGTGGGCGGGCATGGGGTCGTGGCGGACGAAGTGGCGGCGGAAGGTACCGGTGCCGGCCGTCATGGAGCGCAGCTCGACGGCGTACCGCAGCAGTTCGGTGGCCGGCACTTCGGCGCGGACGAGGGTGCGGCCCTCGGTGTCCGGGTCCGGTTCGGTGCCGAGCACCCGGCCGCGTCGGCCGGACAGGTCGCCCATCACCGTGCCCACCGAACCGTCCGGAACCCGGATGGTGACCTCGTCGATCGGCTCCAGGAGGGCCGGCTGGCCACGCTCGGCGGCGTCGCGCAGCGCCAACGCGCCGGCGGTCTGGAAGGCCGCGTCGGAGGAGTCGACGCTGTGCGACTTGCCGTCGACCACTGTCACCCGCAGGTCCACCACCGGGTGACCGGCGACCAGCCCGCGCTCCAGTTGGGCGCGGACGCCCTTCTCCACGGACGGGACGTAGTTGTGCGGCACCGCCCCGCCGACGACCCGGTCGACGAACTCGAAGCCACTGCCGCGGGGCAGCGGCTCGACCTCGATGTCGCAGACCGCGTACTGGCCGTGGCCGCCGGACTGCTTGACGTGGCGGCCGTGCCCCTTCGCGGGCACGGTCAGCGTCTCGCGCAGCGACACCTTGACCGGCTCGGTGTCCAGCTCGACGCCCCCGGCGCGCAGCCGGTCGAGCACCACGTCGGCGTGTGCCTCGCCCATGCACCAGAGCACCAGTTGGTGGGTCTCCGGGTTGCGCTCCAGCCGCAGCGTGGGGTCGCCGGCGACGAGGCGGGAGAGGTTGCGGGCCAGGGCGTCCTCGTCGGCGCGGCTACGGGCGACGATCGCCACCGGCAGCAGCGGCTCCGGCATCTCCCAGGGGGCGATCAGCAGCGGGTCGTCAGCTGTCGAGATGGTGTCGCCGGTCTCGGCGCTGCCCGATTTGGTGATCGCGCAGATGTCGCCGGCCACGCAGAGCGACACCTCACGCACTGTGGCGCCGAGCGGGGTGTAGATGTGGCCGACCCGCTCGTCGGCGTCGTGGTCGGGGTGCCCGCGTTCGGCCATGCCGTGCCCGGAGACGTGCACGGTCTGGTCGGGGCGCAACGTGCCGGAGAAGACCCGGACCAGGGAGACCCGACCGACGTGGCGGTCGACGGTGGTCTTGACGACCTCGGCGACGAGTGGCCCGGCCGGGTCGCAGCTCAGCGGTGGACGCGGCGAGCCGTCCACGCCGGTCACCGCCGGCAGCTCGTGCTCCAGTGGCGACGGGAACGCGGCGGTCAGCACCTCCAGCAGCACGTCCAGCCCGACACCGGTCTGGGCGCAGACCGGCACGACCGGGTAGAAGTGACCCCGGGCGACGGCCTTCTCCAGGTCGTCGATGAGCACCTCGTCGCTGATCTCCTCGCCGTCGAGGTAGCGGTCCATGAGGGTCTCGTCCTCGCTCTCGGCGATGATCCCCTCGATCAGCTCGTCGCGGGACTCGTCGATGGCCCGCTGGTGCTCCGGGTCGGGATCGCGCACGTCGGCGGGCAGCCCGGCGCTGTAGTCGAAGACCCGACGGGTGATCAGGCCGAGCAGACCTTCGGTGGAGACCCCGTCGTCGCCGAGCATCGGCAGGTAGAGCGGCATCACGTTGTCGCCGAAGAGGCGTTGGCAGAGCGCCACCGCCTCGTCGACGTCGGCGCGGGGCTGGTCCAGTCGGGCCACCGCGACCGCGCGGGGCATGTCGACGGCGGCGCACTCCTCCCACAGCGCGACGGTGGCAGCGTCCATGCCGCCCGCGGCGGACACCACGAAGAGCGCGGCGTCGGCGGCCCGCAGCCCGGCGCGCAGCTCGCCGACGAAGTCGGCGTACCCCGGGGTGTCCAGGAGGTTGACCTTGATGCCGTTGTGCAGCAGCGGCGCGCAGGACAGGCTGACGGAGCGCTGCTGGCGTACGGCGGCCGGGTCGTGGTCGCCGACAGTGGTGCCGTCGGCCACGGCGCCGGCGCGGCCGATCGTGCCGGTCGCCGCGAGCAGGGCCTCGACCAGTGTGGTCTTGCCCGCCCCGGAGTGCCCGACGAGCACCACGTTGCGAACGCGCTCGGGTTCGGTCACCACCGGCGTGCCGCCGGTGGAACCTTTGTCGTGACTCTTCTGCGCCATGGGGCGCACCTCCCTCAGCCGGTGGTGGTGGCGACCGCCGCGCGACGGGTAGCGGCCCGGGGCGAGTGCGCGGCGTCATCCTCCGGTGGTCTGCTGCACAGCGGGAACGGGACGGGTGGACGGGTGAGCTGGCTCACCTCCCGGCTCGATCTCACACCCGTTGCCGGGTAGGCACAAGCCTCTCCCGGGCGGGTCGGCGGTACCGTCCGTATCGCCGGAGCTGGGCGGACCGTTATCGTGGGGACCGCCATGGCGAAGATCTTCCAAGTGTCGGCCCGCGCGGGGATGACCCGCGTCGTCGAGCCGATTGCCCGCGCCCTGCTGCGCGCGGGCGTCACCCCCAATGCCGTCACCGTCGCGGGCACCGTTGGTGTGCTCGTCGGCGCGCTCGGCTTCGGTGCTCGCGGCCACCTGGTCGCGGGCGCGTTGATCGTCACCCTGTTCGCGCTCACCGACCTGCTCGACGGGACGATGGCCCGGATGAGCGGTGGCTCCACCAGGTTCGGGGCGTTCCTCGACTCAAGCATGGACCGGGTCGCCGACAGCGCCGTCTTCGGCGCGGTCGCGTACTGGCTGGCTACGCAGAGCAACTACTCCGGGGTGGCCGCCGCGTTGGTCTGCCTGGCCGCCGGCAGCCTGGTCTCCTACGTGAAGGCTCGTGCCGAAGGGCTCGGCATGACCTGCAACGTGGGCATCGCCGAGCGCACCGAGCGGCTGCTGATCGTCGGGGTCGGCGGGATCCTCACCGGCGTCGGCGTCGATCCGGCCCTGGAGATCGCGCTCTGGCTGCTCGCCGCCGTGTCGATCTTCACGGTGGGGCAGCGGATGGCGCACGTCTACCGCCAGGCCCAGCAGCTCCAGCCGGACGGCCAGGCGTGAGGGGCGTGCCGGCGACCCGTCGGAAGACCGGCGGCCGAGTCGCGTGAACCTCACCGAGCTGGGCTACGTGGCCGGGTGGCGGGTGGTCCGCGCGCTACCCCGGCCGTTGGTGGCGGCGGCGTTCCGGGCGGGCGCGGACCGCGCCCACCGCGCCGGTGGCGGGGGTACGGCCCGACTGCGCGCGAACCTGCGCCGGGTTGTGGGCCCGGAGCTGCCCGACGCCGAGTTGGACGATCTCGTCAAGCGCGGGTTGCGCTCCTACGCCAGGTACTGGATGGAGGCGTTCCGGCTGCCCGCTCTGAGCCGGTCGCAGATCCTGTCCGCTTTCCGGCTCGACGGCGCCGAGCTGCTCGCCGCCGACGTGGCCGCCGGACGGGGCGCGGTGGTGGCGCTGCCGCACGCCGGCAACTGGGATGCCGCCGGCGCCTGGGTGGCTGCCACCGGTTGGCCGATCACCACGGTCATGGAGCGGCTCAAGCCGGAGGGCGTGTACAAGCGTTTCCTGGCTTTCCGGGCGAGTCTGGGGATGGAGATCCTGCCCACCCACGGGGGGCCGCGTCCGGCGTTCGACGTGTTGCTGGACCGGCTGCGGGCCGGCGCGGTGGTGCCGTTGCTGGCCGACCGGGACCTCTCCGCCCGGGGGGTTGAGGTGGACTTCTTCGGTGGGAAGACCCGGATGCCCGCCGGGCCGGCGTTGCTCGCGCTGCACACCGGTGCGCCGCTCTACGTGGCCTCGCTGTGGTACGAACCGGACGCCGCCTGTGCGTCGCTGGCTGGTCCGTTGCCGGTGCCGGGGCCCGAGGTGGGGCCGCTGGACCAGCGGGTCCGGTCGCTGACCCAGCTGATCGCCGACCGTCTGGCGGCGGGTATCGCCCAACATCCGGAAGACTGGCACATGTTGCAGCGGATGTGGCTGGACCAGGCGAGGTCAGGGGAGGGCGCGGCGCGGTCCTCGTCGGCCCCCGGCCAGGCCTGAGGAGGTGGGCTGACGCATGCGGATCGGCATCGTGTGCCCGTACTCCTTCGACGTGCCCGGTGGGGTGCAGAACCACGTCATGGACCTCGCCGAGGCGCTGATCGCGCTGGGCCACGAGGTCAGCGTGCTCGCGCCTGCCGACGAGGATTCACCGCTGCCGGAGTACGTGGTGTCCGCCGGGCGGGCCGTTCCGCTGCCGTACAACGGTTCGGTGGCCCGGATCGCGTTCGGCCCGGTGTCGACCGCCCGGGTGCGGCGGTGGATCACCAACGGCGACTTCGACGTGCTGCACGTGCACGAGCCGCTCACGCTGAGCCTGTCCCTGCTGGCCGTGCTGTCCGCCCGTGGCCCGGTGGTGGCCACGTTCCACACCGCGATGACCCGTTCGCGGGTCCTCGCCGCCGCGCAGGGTGTGCTCCAGATCGTGTTGGAGCGGATCACGGCCCGGATCGCGGTGAGCGCGCTGGCCCGCAAGGTGCAGGTCGAGCACATGGACGGCGGCGCGGTGGAGATCCCCAACGGGGTGGCGGTGGCCAAGTTCGCCGACGCCGAGCCGTTGCCGGGCTGGCCGGGGGAGTGCGCGGCCGGCACCGGCGGCACGCTCGGCTTCCTGGGCCGGTTCACTGAGGCTCGCAAGGGCTTCCCGGTGCTGCGCGACGCGTTCGTGGCGTTGGCCGCCACCCGGCCCGGTCTGCGGTTGCTCGTCGCCGGCCCGGGTGACCCCGACGACCTGTACGACCAGTTCCCCGCCGAACTGCACGAGCGGATCACGTTCCTCGGCCTGGTCAGCGAAGCGGACAAGGCGCGGATGCTGCGCAGCGCGCACCTCTACGTCGCACCGAACACCGGCGGTGAGTCGTTCGGAATGATCCTCACCGAGGCCCTCGCGGCGGGTACGACCGTGGTCGCCAGTGACCTGGACGCCTTCCGGCGGGTCCTCGACGGTGGGCGGGCCGGTCGCCTCTTCCCCACGGGCGACCCGGTGGGGCTGCGTGACGTGCTGAGTGAGCTGCTGGACGACCCGGCCGGGCGGGCCACGCTGAGTGCCTGCGGCGATCAGGTGGTCGCGAATTTCGACTGGCCGGTGGTTGCTCGGCGCGTTCTGGAGGTATACGCAGCGGCGATCGAGGCAACCGACGGGCGGGTCATCGACCAGGAATGGGTGGGGCTGGGCTGAGCCGGTGTGACGGATGGTGCGGTGGTGACCGGCGGGACCGGTCCGGCCGTGCCCAATCGGACGAAACGGAGCAGCACTACGATGCCGCACATGTGGTGGGTGGTGGCCGGAAGCGTGGTCGTGGGGCTGGTCGCGGCGTACCTCATCTGGACCGCCGGCCGGGTCGAGCGGCTGCAGGGCCGGGCGGAGCTGGCGGCCCGGGCCCTCGACGCCCACCTGCTGCGCCGCGCGGCGGCAGCCGCGGTCCTGGCTGAGCGGCGTTTCGGGGTCGAGCTGTACGCGGCGGCCCGGATCGCCCTGGACGCCAGCCCGGACGAGCGGGAGGCGGCGGAGAACGACCTCACCCGGCAGTTGCGGAGCGTCCAGTTGGACCCGAACGATCCGAGCTGCGCTGCGGTCATCGCCGCCAGCCGTCGGCTCGCGTTGTCCCGGCAGGTGCACACCGACCTGGTCCGGGACGCCCGTTCGGCGCGCAGCCGGCCGCTGGTGCGGCTGTTGCGGATGGGGCGTGGCCGGCAGTGGCCGCGTTACTTCGACATCGACGACCCGACCCTCGTCGTCCCGGCGGACGTCCCCGCCGCCTGATCTCCGACGGTCGCCGTGGCTCCACGTCGGGCCGGTGACCACTGCCACAGTGCAGGCCACCGGGGGTCTGATTGGCTGTCGGAACGGCGTTGAACCGCGCGTAGCATTTCGCTGCCACCCCCAGAGCACGTCCAAGGAGCGATGACCCGTGCCCGAAAACACCGTCTCGAACGCCGGTACCGCCCCCGTCGTCGGCACCGCCCGCGTGAAGCGCGGCATGGCCGAGATGCTCAAGGGCGGCGTGATCATGGATGTCGTCAACGCCGAACAGGCCAAGATCGCTGAGGACGCCGGCGCCGTCGCGGTGATGGCCCTGGAGCGGGTGCCCGCCGACATCCGCGCGCAGGGCGGGGTGTCCCGGATGAGCGACCCCGACATGATCGACGGGATCATCGAGGCGGTCTCCATCCCGGTGATGGCCAAGGCCCGCATCGGTCACTTCGTGGAGGCACGGATCCTCCAGTCGCTCGGCGTGGACTACGTCGACGAGTCCGAGGTGCTGACCCCGGCCGACTACGCGAACCACATCGACAAGTGGGCGTTCACAGTGCCCTTCGTCTGTGGCGCGACGAACCTGGGCGAGGCGCTGCGCCGGATCACCGAGGGCGCGGCGATGATCCGCTCCAAGGGCGAGGCGGGCACCGGTGACGTCTCCAACGCCACCACCCACATGCGGAAGATCCGCCAGGAGATCAGCCGGCTCTCCTCCCTGCCGGCCGACGAGCTGTACGTCGCGGCCAAGGAGCTGCAGGCCCCGTACGAGCTGGTCAAGGAGGTCGCCGAGAGCGGCAAGCTGCCGGTGGTGCTGTTCACCGCGGGTGGGATCGCCACTCCGGCGGACGCGGCGATGATGATGCAACTCGGCGCGGAGGGTGTCTTCGTCGGTTCCGGCATCTTCAAGGCGGGCAACCCGGCTCAGCGGGCCGCCGCCATCGTCAAGGCCACCACCTTCCACGACGACCCGGACGTGCTGGCCAAGGTCTCCCGGGGTCTCGGCGAGGCGATGGTCGGCATCAACGTCGACGAGATCCCGCAGCCGCACCGCCTGGCCGAGCGCGGTTGGTGAGCGCGAGGAGTGAGCCGCTCTTGCGAGCCCCGCAGTCGCGAGCGAAAGAAGGGTTGGTGAGCGCGAGGAGTGAGCCGCTCTTGCGAGCCCCGCAGTCGCGAGCGAAAGAAGGGTTGGTGAGCGAAACGTGGGCGTACCCGTGATCGGTGTGCTCGCCCTTCAGGGCGACGTCCGCGAGCACGTGGCGGCGCTGGCCGCGGCGGGCGCGGACGGCCGCCCGGTCCGCCGTCCGGCGGAGCTGGCCGCGGTTGACGGCCTGGTCATCCCGGGCGGCGAATCCACCACAATCAGCAAGCTCGCCGACATCTTCGAGATGCGCGAGCCGATCGAGAAGCGGATCGCCGACGGCATGCCGGTCTACGGCTCCTGCGCCGGGATGATCATGCTGGCGACCGAGGTGCTCGACGGCCGACCCGATCAGCGGGGTTTCGCCGGCATCGACATGACCGTCCGGCGCAACGCCTTCGGCCGGCAGGTCGACTCGTTCGAGGCGCCGGTGACCGTCGCCGGTGTGCTGGGGGAGCCGTTCCACGCGGTGTTCATCCGTGCGCCGTGGGTCGAGCGGGTCGGCCCCGGTGTCGAGGTCATCGGGGTGGTGGCCGGCGGCCCGGCTGCCGACCGGATCGTGGCGGTCCGACAGGGCAACCTGGTGGCCACCTCGTTCCATCCGGAGCTCACGGGTGACCTGCGGGTGCACGCGTACTTCGTGGACCTGGTCCGCTCTGCCTGCTGAGCGACGGGCGACCGCGCCGGGCTGTCCATGATGCTCGCCGCGGTCGTGACGTCGTCCAGGGTTTTTGTCCCGTCTGCCCTGGTCCGTCGGGGCCGGGCGGTACTGCCGCGCGCGGTGCATGACAGGGACCTGGGGGACGTCGGTAGGATTGCGGAGATTCGGCAGGGCCATCTGCCCGCCACGGCTTCCACCAGAGCTGACCGGCACCTCCGCGTGCGCCGGCGGGAGCGGGGCGTGAGCGGTGCGGTCGATGCAGACGGCGGGTAGCAACGGAGGTAGAAGATGTCCGGCCACTCAAAGTGGGCGACGACCAAGCACAAGAAGGCCGTCATCGACGCCAAGCGCGGCAAGATGTTCGCCAAGCTGATCAAGAACGTCGAGGTGGCCGCACGGATCGGCGGCGGCGACCCCACCGGCAATCCGACGCTCTTCGACGCCATCCAGAAGGCGAAGAAGAGTTCGGTGCCGAACGACAACATCGACCGCGCCGTCAAGCGTGGCTCCGGCCTGGAGGCCGGCGGTGCCGACTGGCAGACGATCATGTATGAGGGGTACGGGCCGAGCGGCGTGGCCATGCTCATCGAGTGCCTCACCGACAACCGCAACCGGGCGGCGACCGAGGTGCGCACCGCGTTGACCCGCAACGGCGGCTCGCTCGCCGACGCCGGCTCGGTGTCGTACATGTTCTCCCGCAAGGGCGTGGTGATCGTCTCGAAGGAGGGCACCAGCGAGGACGACGTGATGCTGGCCGTCCTGGACGCGGGCGCCGAAGAGGTCAACGACATCGGCGAGGCGTACGAGGTGGTCTCCGAGCCGACCGACCTGATCCCGGTGCGGACGGCGTTGCAGGACGCCGGCATCGAGTACGAGTCGGCCGAGTCGTCCCTGATCCCCAGCGTCAACGTGCCGCTGGACGAAGAGGGCGCGCGCAAGATCTTCAAGCTGATCGACGTCCTGGAGGACTGCGACGACGTCCAGAACGTCTACGCGAACTTCGACGTCAGCGACGACGTGATGGCAGCCGTAGACGCCTGACCCCACCCCCACTCCGCCGCGATCTTGCACTTTCTGACCCGACATACCGGGTCGCTCGCGGCATATCGTCAACAGAAAGTGCAAGATCGCGGTGAGGGTTGGAGGGCTTGGTGGGGGAGCGGTTTTCGACTGGTGACGCCGTGGTGCGGCGTGAGGTGCTACGGGGTGAGGTCTGGTTCGGCTGCCCGACGATCTGCGTCGAGGATTCGCCTGACCTGCTCGCCCTCTACCTCCCACCGGGGGCCGAGTTCGGCTTCCCGGAGACCGGCGTCTTCCCGTGCGGGCGGCACCCGTGGGAGGCGGCGGGGCAACGCTCCTGGTCCGGGCACGGCAAGCTGATGCTGCAACGCCCCGGTGAGGCGCACTCGATCGACGTGTTCTGGACCGGGCCGGGGCGCGACTTCGCCGGCTGGTACTTCAACCTCCAGGACCCGGTGCGGCGGACGCCGATCGGCGTGGACACCCTGGATCACGAGCTGGATCTGTGGTGGGCCGCGGACGCCGATCGGTACGTCTGGAAGGACGTGGAGATGTTCGCCCAGCGCCTCGTCGAGGGGCGCTACCCGGGTATGGGGGACGCCATCCAGGCCGAGGGCGACCGGATCGCCGCCCTGCTCGACGGGGGTGAGCGCTGGTGGGACCCGGCGTGGGCCGCCTGGCGGCCCGACCCCGCCTGGACGGTGCCCCCGCTGCCCGCCGGCTGGGACCGGGTGCCGCCCGCGCGCTGAGCAGCACGCGGCGGGCGCCGGCGTCCGATCAGGACACCGACGCCCGCGCGGGCGAACCGTCGTGCTCAGCCGATGGTCTCCCGCTCCCGCCAGGCGGTGCGCAGCGAGGTCCGACCGTTGGTGCGCAGGAGCGACCCCTCGTACACCCGGGCGCCGGCGACGAGGAACGCGCCGGCGGCGAGCACGAGGATGACCAGCGAGACGATCGGTTCCCACCCGGCCGCGTCACCGGTGAACAGCCGCAGCGGCATGGCCGTGGGCGACGAGAACGGCAGGTAGGAGAGCACCCGCATCGCTGTGGCGTTGTCGTTCAGGAAGATCACCGCGAAGAACGGCAGCATGACGGCGAGCTGCACCGGCGTCGACACGGCGGCGATGTCCTCCTGCCGGTTGGCCAGCGCGCCGGCCGCCGCCCACATGGCGGCGAGCAGCACGAAGCCGATCAGGAAGAACGGCACGAACCAGCCGATCGCCGGGGCGAGCAGGCTGAGCAGACCTCCGCTGTCGCCGATCTGCAGCCCGAGCACCGCCACCACCGCGATCAGGGCGATCTGCGCGAACGCCAGGATCGCCCCGGCCACCACCTTCCCGGCCAGCAGGGCCCGGACCGGCACGGCGGCGACCAGGATCTCCACGATGCGGGTCTGCTTCTCCTCGATGACGCTCTGCGCGATCTGCACACCGAACGTCTGCGAGGTGAGGAAGAAGACGAACGCGAAGACGAACGGCACCAGGAACGCCACCACCGGGTCGACCGCGTCCGGGTCGAGCAGACGGACGGTCGGCTGGGTGCTCAGGGCCTTCACCACGTCGTCCGGGGCGTCGTCCATGGCCAGGACGGCCGGTCCGGTGACCACCGCCGCGTCCACGTCGTCGTCGCGGACGGCCTGCTCGGCGGCCCGGTCGTCGGGGACGACCCGGACCTCCAGCCCGGCGGCGCGCAGCGGCGCGGCCAAGCTCTCGGTCACCGCCACTGTGGACGGCCCGCCGGAGAACAGCGGCGGCAGGATGGTGCCCGCCGCGGCGATCAACAGGAAGAACAGCGTGCCGAACAGGAAGGTGCGGTCGCGGAGCTTGACCCGGATCTCGCGTTCGGCGACCAGCCGGGTGGCCTGGGTGACGTTCACTGGGTGACCTCTCGGAAGATCTCGGTGAGCGAGGGGCTGACCGGGCGGAAGGCGCGGACCGGACCACGCGCGAGGGCCGCCCGCAACACGGGCTGTTCGTCGGTGCCGGCCGGCAGGTCGAAGACCACACGGGCGCCGTCCAGCTCGACAACTGTCACCCCGGGGTGGTCGCGTACCCAGCCGGCGTCGTGTTCCACGACAAGCTCGAAGCGGGGCACGGTGTACGAGTCGCGCAGCTGCTGCCGGCTGCCGGCGGCCCGGATCACCCCGTCCCCAATGATCACCAGGTCGTCGCAGAGGCGCTCCACGACGTCGAGCTGGTGACTGGAGAAGAGCACCGGCGCGCCGGCCGTGGCCCGTTCCCGCAGCACGGCCACGACGGTCTCCACGGCCAGCGGGTCGAGGCCGGAGAACGGTTCGTCGAGCACCAGCACCTCGGGATCGTGCACCAGCGCGGCGGCGATCTGGGCGCGCTGCTGGTTGCCCAGCGACAGCGTCTCCAGCAGGTCGTCGCCGCGCTCACCGAGCCCGACCCGGTCCAGCAGCGCGTCGGTGGAACGCCGTGCCGCTGCGCCGTCCAACCCGTGCAGCCGGCCCAGGTAGGTCACCTGCTCGCGGGTGGTCATCTTGGGGTAGAGGCCCCGCTCCTCCGGCATGTAGCCGAAGCGCCGACGGTCCTGCCGGGTCAGCGTCGTGCCGCCCCAGCTCACCTCGCCGGCGTCGGGGGCGAGGACACCCAGGATGATG
Source organism: Micromonospora sp. D93 (assembly GCF_018070365.1). Taxonomy (NCBI): domain Bacteria; kingdom Bacillati; phylum Actinomycetota; class Actinomycetes; order Micromonosporales; family Micromonosporaceae; genus Micromonospora; species Micromonospora sp. D93. The sequence continues at coordinate 11,229 of NZ_JAGPXW010000039.1, forward strand.
CGCATGGTGGTGGTCTTGCCGGCGCCGTTGGCGCCCACGAAACCGGTCATCCGACCGGCGGCCACCTCGAAGGACACGTTCCTGAGCACCTGACGGTCGCCGAAGCTGCGGTCGACGCCGTCGAGGCGAAGCGTTCTGGTCACGCACCCACGCTAGATCGCGTACGCCGCCGCGCCGTCCGCCCGACGGGTGAGCGGGCTGGTCCACCTCGCGGCGGACGCCTGTCACCCACCGGGCCGGACCACCCCGTTCTCGTACGCGAACACCACGGCCTGCACCCGGTCGCGCAGGCCGAGTTTGGCCAGTACGCGACTCACGTGCGTCTTCACCGTCGCCTCCCCCAGGTGGATGGTCGCGGCGATCTCCGCGTTGCTCGACCCGGCGGCGAGCAGCATCAGCACCTCCCGTTCGCGCGGGGTCAGTTCGGCCAGCGCGGCATCGGCGTCCGGGCCTCGGTGAGCGGTGCCCGTCGGGTCGCCGGGTCGGGCGAAGGTGGAGATCACCCGGCGGGTGATCTCCGGGGCGAGCAGACCGTCGCCCCTGGCCAGCACCCGGATCGCCTCGATCAGCTCCTCCGGCGTGCCGTTCTTGAGCAGGAAGCCGCTGGCCCCGGCACGCAGCGCGGCGAACAGGTAGTCGTCGCGGTCGAAGGTCGTGAGGATCAGCACCGCGGGCGCCCCGGGGCCGTCGGCGACGATCTGCCGGGTGGCCTCCAGGCCGTCCATCCCGGGCATCTCCACATCCATGAGTACGACGTCGGGGGCCGTGGCTCGGGTCATGGTGACGGCTCGTTCGCCGTCGGCGGCCTCACCGACCACCTCGATGTCGTCCTCCACCTCGAGGATGACCCGGAAGCCGGTACGGACCAGGTGCTGGTCGTCGGCGAGCAGCACCCGGACCGGCTGGCCCGCGTCTGGTGCGGCGCTCATGCCGCAGGCTCCGCGCCAGCTGCCGCCTGCTGCCTGTCGCTCGGCTCCCGCTGCGGGCTCACAGTGTTGGCTTCCGGCACCGCGAGGGGGAAGCGGGCGCGTACCCGCCAGCCGCCGCCGGCCCGCGGCCCGACCTCCAGGTCGCCGTCGTGGGCGGTGACCCGTTCGCGCATCCCGATCAGGCCCAACCCGACGATGTCGGCCCGGCCACCGCCCCGCCCGTCGTCGGTCACGTCGACCTCCACCTCCCGGGCCAGGTACCGGACCCGCACGTCCAGCAGGGCCGCGTCGGCGTGCTTCAGGGTGTTCGTCACCGCCTCCTGCGTCACCCGGTAGGCCGTCTGGGAGACCGAGTCGGGCAACGCGACCGGGTCGCCGTACACCCCGAGGGTGGCCGTCAGCCCGGCGGCCCGAGCCCGCGCGACCAGCTCGTCGATCCGTTCGACGCCGCCGGCCACCGGCGGCGCGGCGTCGGTGCCGGCGGAGGTCCGCAGCACGCCGAGCATCCGACGCAGCTCGTCGACGGCCGTGCGGGCGCTCTGCTCGATGGCGGCCAGCGCCGTGCGGGCCTTGCCCGGGTCGCGGTCGAACACCCGGCGGCAGGCGGATGCCTGCACGCCCATCACCGACACGTGGTGGGCGACCACGTCGTGCAGCTCCCGGGCGATCCGGACCCGTTCGCCGAGCACCGCCCGTTCCCGGGCCTCGGCCTGCGACCGGCGCAGGTCCTCGGCCTGGGCGCGCAGCTCGTGCTCGCGGCGCGCGGCCACCCAGGCGGTCTCGCCGAAGAAGTACGCGAAGCCGAAGACCAGCACGTTGAGCAGCACGCCGTTGACCATCGCGGCGAGCACCGGCGGCACCGGCCCGACCGCGTCGGCGAAGGCGGTCGCGGGAATGTGATCGATCATCACCGTGTAGTAGACCCCCAGCCAGGCGAACATCGTGGCGATCACGCCGATCCGCAGCCGGCGGGACAGCTGACGGTCCCGCCCCCAGGCGCCGACCGTGTAGAGGGCGCAGAACAGGGCCCAGGAGGAGAACTGGGTCTCCGGGGCCGAGCGCGCCTGTGCGGCGATGAACGCCACAGCGACGACCAGCAGGGTCGCGGTCGGCCAGCGGCGCCGCCAGATCAGCGGCAGGGTCACCGCGACGGTCCAGAGCAGCTGCTCCGGCCCGGACGGCGGTGGGCCCAGCAGGAACGCCCCGGTGCTGCGGGCCAGGGTCAGACTCACCAACGCCAGCCCGGTCATCCCCAGGCCGATCCAGAGGTCGTTTCGGCGCTGCTCCGCCGTTGGACCCGGACGACGCCAAACCTGTCGCGGTGCCACTGTCATCCGGGAACGATGCCACGCCGCCCGCCCGGCCCGCCGACCGGGCACGCCGGTTCCCGCGCGGTCGCGTCGACGGGCGGCGGCCCGGCGCGGGGTACGCGCCGGGCCGCCTACTCTGGTGTCGCTCATGCGGTCGTCTGCTGGCGGGCCTTCCGGGCTGTGTCGACCAGGTCCCAGACCACGACCGCGGCCGCGCCGACCGCGATGGCCAGGCCGAGGGAGTCCCGGTTGCCTGCCTCCGCCACCCAGCTCAGGCGCTCGCCCAGGGCCGGGTTGAGCAGTCGGTCGGAGAGCGCCAGCCATGCCAGCGGCACCGAGAAGGCCAGGTTGAGCAGCGCCTTCATGCCGAACAGAGCCCAGGTCCAGCGGTCGATCCGGTACTTGACGATCTCGAAGATCACGCTGAGCGCCAGCACCACGATCAGTGCCGGCAGCCAGAACGACCACAGAGCCGGGTCGAGGATCGGGATGTTCTCGCCGTCGGTGCCGCGCACCCAGGAGTGGTAGTGCTGGAACGGCAGGTACGCGATGGTCAGCACCAGCATGATCACGGATGCGATGGTGTCGGCGAGGGGGATGCCTCGTCGCACCGGCGCGTCGGGCAGCTGGTCGACGGTCCACTCCGGCACGTCCACGGCCGTCTGGGTGCGCTCGATGATGGCGAAGGTCAGGGTGAGCCAGAAGGTGATCTGCACGGCCACCTGCATGGCCGCGACGATGCCCGGCCCGATGGCCCCGAAACCCTTTCCTTCGGCCGCCTCGACCACTGTGACGATCGTGCCGACGAGCGCCGGGATGAAGCTGAGCAGCAGCTTCAGCAGTCGCAGCCAGAGCAGGTAGTAGGTCGGGCCGATGAGCTGCAGCCGGCGGTCGGCGTACCGGGCGGCCAGCACGTCGGGGTTGCCCAGCTCGGTGAGCACCTCCCGCTCGGCGGTGGCGGTGTCCTGCCCTCCATCGGTCCGACCCTCGATCATGTCGTCGATGGAGGCCCGCAGCTCGGTGGCGATCTCGTCCCGGCGCGGTGTGGGCACCGAGCGCAGGGTGGCGGCGAGGTAGCGGTCGGTCAGGGTGTTCATCGGTCCACTCCTTGGATCAGCCCGGTGACGGAGGTCTGCACGGCGGCGAGGTCGTCGAGGAGCCGGCTCAGCATCGACTCGCCCTCGTCGCTGGTCCGGTAGAACTTGCGCGGTCGGCTCTCCGCGGTGTTCCACTCGCTGGTCAGCAGCCCCTGGTCCTCCAGGCGGCGCAGCAGCGGGTAGAGCGTGTTGGCGTCGACCGGGAAGCCGTGGTCGGTGAGCCGTTGCAGTAGTGCGTAGCCGTAGTCCGGTCGGCGCAGCGCGACCAGGCTGGCCACCACGACGGTGCCTCGACGCAACTCCTGTAGGTGCGTCCGTAGAACGTCCTCGCTAACCATGTGTCACACCATACTGTGTGGCACACAGTGTTGTCTACAGCGACATCATCGTGTCCGCCCAACCTCCGTTCGGGCCGACACGACGTAGGGGGCGCCCGGTCGACACCGGACGCCCCGTACCTGGGAAAAGTCAGCAGGCCGCGCCGTGGCGGAAGTTCCGCTCGACGAAGCTGGCCGGGCCGACCTGGAAGTAGCCCACCCCGGGCCGGATCGGGTGCCCGGTGAACAGCTCCACCCGCGACCCGACCCGGACCAGGTACGCCTCGGCGTCCCCCGCGTCGTTGCGGATCAACGAGCCCCGCCGGCCGTAGATCGCCTCCAACTCGTCGAAGGACATGCCGACAGTGGCGCCGGCGGGAGAGCGCGGTGGCGCGGTGGCCGTACCGACCTCCACCAGTCGCCCGTCGCGGAAGGCCAGCAGCAGCACGCCCGCCCAGGAACCGGTCACGCCGGTGTGCACCACCCCGTCGCAACCCGGCGCGGTCCAGCCGACGTGCCCGTTCCTGGTGAGCGCCGCCAGGCTGGCGCCGATGCGGTACACGCCGGCGCCACGAACGCTGAGCACTTCCGGGTGGCTGTGCCCGACAGCGACGGCGAGCGGACCGGACGCCGAGGCGTACGCGGCGCCGCTGGCCGGCGACGCCGCCGCCGGACCGGCGACGGCCGCCGGGACGAGGGTGCCGAGCGCCAACGCGGCGGTGGTGAGGAGGATCGCGGGACGGTTCATGGTGGCTCCTTCGGTGATGGGTCTCCTGCCCTCTTAGTCACCGCGCCAGGGCCAACGGTTCGTCGGGATTCCGACCGGCCCGGTCTACTGTGCAGAGAAACGCCGGCCGGGGGTGACGCCGTGACGGCTCCACTGCGGATCGGGCCCTACGCCGTCGAGCGACTGCTGGGCGTCGGTTCGTTCGCGATGGTCTGGCTGGGCTACGACCGGGCGCTCGACGCGCACGTGGCGATCAAGGTGCTGGCCGAGAACTGGAGCCACGACCTACGGGTCCGGGAACGCTTCCTCGACGAGGCCCGGTTGCTGCGCCGGTTGGAGCACGAGCGACTGATCCGGGTGCACGCCGTCGGTGAGCTGCCCGACGGCCGGCCGTACGCGGTCCTGGCCTGGGCGGACGGCGGCAGCCTGCGCGACCGGTTGGCCGCTGACGAGATCCCCGCGGCGGCGGCGCTGCGACTGCTCGGTGAGGTCTGCGCCGGGGTCGCCGTGCTGCACCGGCACGGCGTCGTGCACCGCGATCTCACCCCGGGCAACATCCTGTTCCGCTCCGCCGGACCCGACGGCGCCGAACAGGTGCTGATCGCCGACCTCGGCCTCGCCAAGGCGCTCGCCGCCGCCTCCGGGCTGACCGCCCGCGCCGGTACCCCCGGTTACATGGCCCCCGAGCAGGACGATCCGGGCGCGGTGGTCGACACCCGCGCCGACGTGTACGGGCTCGGCCGCCTCGGCATCCGGTTGCTGGCGGCCGACCCGTCGGGCGCGAGCCCGGCCAGACCCGAGCCGCCTCGGCGCGCCCCGGAGATCCGACTCCGCGACGGCGTGCCTCCGGCGGTCGCGGCGGTGCTCGCCCAGGCCACCGCCCACCGCCCGGCGGACCGCTACCCCGACGCCGCCGCCCTGCGAACCGCGCTGACCCGCGCGAGCGGCCCGGGGCCCGTCGCGCTGACCGGCGGGAGCGACCCGGCGGGACGACCAGTCGGGGCGACGCGCGGGGGCGGCCGGGTGGGGCGACAGCCGGCACCCTGGCCGGGGGCCCGCCGTCCGTACCGGTTGCGGCTGGCCGGGGCCGCGGTCCTGGCCGTCGCCGTGGTAGGCGCGGTGGGCGCCGAATCGGGGGGCGCCGGGTCGGCTCGGCCGGTCGGCGGCACGTACACGACCGGGCCGCTGACCGTGTCGTTGCCGCCCGGCTGGTCCGCCACGGGTGCCACCTGGGCCGGTCAGTACGGCGCCGACGGCGAATCCGAACCGGCGCTGGTGATGTCGCCGCAACCCCGCCGCTGGGCCGCCGACCCCCGACTGCCCGGCGCGTTCGTGGGCCTCTCCGCCAGCACGGCGGCACGCGCCACGCCGGCCGGGTTCCTGGCCGAGCGCACGCACGGCGACTGCACGCCCGCGCCGGCCCGTGCCACCCGGCAGGCCGGCGTCGAGTGGACAGTGGTGGCGTACCGCTGCGACCGGGGTCGGCCGCGGATCGTCGAGTCGGCCGCCCTGCACCCCGGCCGACCCGCCCTGGTGTACGTGCAGATCGCCCCGCCGGCGGACAGCGGGCCCGACTTCGTGGACGCCCTGCTCGCCGGCGTACGCCTGCGGTAGGTGCGGCCGAACCCGCCCTAGCGGACCACCACGGTGATGGTGTGCTCCCGGCCCTCCTTGGGGATCGTGACGTCGACGGTGCCGGGGCGGACGAAGCGGATGTCCACCACCCCGGCCTCGTACTGCTGGGAGACCAACTCCGGGCGGTCCACGGTGACCAGGCCGGGCCCGATGCCCTGGATCCGGAGCACCGCGCCGGTGGCGAAGCAGAGCGATTTCAGCAGCTCGATCTCGGTCTCGGCGAGCGGGAGGTCGTAGCGGACCGCGCCCTGGCAGGCAGGTGTCGCGTCGGTCGGCGGGGGAGTCGTTCGGGGCGTACCCCTGGTTCTGGTGGGTGCGGGTGGTGCCGCGACCGGGCGCGCGCTGGTCGGCGGCGGTCGGGACGGCGACCAAGTGGGCGTGGGGATCGCGGAGATCGAGGAGGCCGCGGGAACTGTCGGCGTCGAACGGGTCGGGCCGGGCGGTTGGACGGGCAGTGGCGAGACGGCGTCGGCGCCGCAGGCGGCCACCCCCAGGGCGGTCGCGAGGACGACGACGAGCCGGCGGAACGACGCCAGGCTCATTCGGCGCCGAGCCGTTGCCGGACCTGCCGGCGGGCCAGGTGCAACCGGGACTTCACAGTGCCCAGCGGCACGTCGAGCAGAACGGCGATCTCGGGGTAGCTCAGCCCGAGGACGTCGCGCAGGGCGACCACCTCGGCGAGGTCGGGGTGGACCGAGTCGAAGGCGTCGAGCAGGTCGAGGCGGGTGCCCGCGACGACGCTGGTCCGTCGGGGGTCGGCCTGGTCGGGCACCGGCACGCCGCCGGCCTCCAGCCGGCAGCGGCGGCGCAGGGTGCGGTACGTGGAGCGGGCCCGGTTGGCGGTCAGCCGGTGCAGCCAGGTGCGGAACGAGGAGCGCCCCTCGAACCGGGTGATGCCGGCGGCCAGCGCCAGCAACGTGTCCTGGCAGGCTTCCTCGGCGTCCTCCCGACTGGGCAGGAATCGGGCGCACAGCCGCAGCACCTCCGGGCGCACCGCGACCAGCAGGGCGTTCAGCGCGGCCGGGTCGCCGTGCGCGGCGGACCGGGCCAGGGCGTCGATGTCGTCCGCGTCGGGCATGCCGGGTGTCCAATGCTCGCCGGTGCCGATCCCTGAGCGTACGACCGGCGTCGCCGCTGCGGCCCCGTTCGGTCCGGCACCCGACCCGCTACTCGAACCGGGACACGTCCCCGGCGCCCCGGCGCAGGATCTCCGGCTCGGGCCCGGACAGGTCGATCACGGTCGTCGGCTCCTTGCCGCAGTCGCCGGCGTCGAGCACCGCGTCGAGCTGGTGGTCGAGCCGTTCCTTGATCTCCCAGCCCTGGGTCATCGGCTCCTCGTCGCCGCGCAGGACCAGCGTGCTGGACACCAGCGGCTCGGCCAGCTCGGCCAGCAGCGCCTGGGTGACCGTGTGCCGGGGTACCCGAACGCCGACGGTCCGCTTCTTCGGGTGCAGCATCCGGCGGGGCACCTCCTTGGTGGCCGGCAGGATGAAGGTGTAGCTGCCCGGGGTGGACGCCTTGACCAGACGGAAGACCGAGTTGCTGATCTGGACGAACTGGCCGAGCTGCGCGAAGTCCCGGCAGACGAGCGTGAAGTGGTGCCGGTCGTCGAGGTGGCGGATCTGCCGGATCCGGTCCAGCCCGTCCTGGTTGCCCAGCTGGATGCCGAGCGCGTAGCAGGAGTCCGTCGGGTAGGCGACCAGCCCACCACTGCGGATCAGGTCGGCGACCTGGCCGATGATCCGGGGCTGGGGGTTCTCCGGGTGCACGTCGTAGTACCTCGCCATCCTCCGAGCCTAGGCCCACGCGGGGGCGATCAGGAGACGAGGGCCACCCTCGGCGCGGACGGTGGAGCCGCCGAGATCACCTCGGTAGGGTAGGTCCCGGTCGGCTCCGACCAACAAGATCCACACCGCCGGGGGGCGCCACGCATGGCTGATTCGTTCGCGCATCTGCACGTGCACACCGAGTATTCGATGCTCGACGGAGCGGCCCGACTGAAGGACCTGTTCGCCGAGGCCAAGCGGCTGGGCATGCCCGCTGTGGCGATCACCGACCACGGCAACATGCACGGCGCGAACGACTTCTACAACCAGGCGATGGCCGCCGGGATCACCCCGATCCTGGGCGTCGAGGCGTACGTGGCACCGGAGTCGCGCTATCACAAGGCGCGGGTCAAGTGGGGGCGCCCGGAACAGAAGAGCGACGACATCTCCGGTAACGGCGCGATCACCCACAAGACCATGTGGGCGAAGAACGCGCAGGGGCTGAAGAACCTCTTCACCCTCAACTCGCGCGCCTCCATGGAGGGGCACTACGTCAAGTGGCCCCGGATGGACATGGAGCTGATCGCCGAGCACGCCGAGGGGATCATGGCCACCACCGGCTGCCCGTCCGGCGCGGTGCAGACCCGGCTGCGGCTGGGCCAGTTCGACGAGGCCCTCAAGGTCGCCGCCAGCTACCAGGACATCTTCGGCAAGGACAACTACTTCCTGGAGATCATGGATCACGGCCTCTCCATCGAGAGCCGGGTCCGCGAGGGGCTCACCGAGATCGCCCGCAAGCTGGACATCCCCCCGGTCGTCACGAACGACTCGCACTACACCCACGAGGCGCAGGCCACCGCCCACGACGTGCTGCTCTGCGTGCAGACCGGCAGCAACATCGACGACCCCAACCGGTTCCGGTTCGAGGGCGGCGGCTACTTCGTCAAGAGCGCCGACCAGATGCGCGCTGTGGACTCGTCCGAGCTGTGGCAGGAGGGCTGCCGCAACACCCTGCTGGTCGCCGAGAAGGTCGACCCGACCGGGATGTTCGAGTTCCACAACCTGATGCCGCGCTTCCCGGTGCCCGAGGGTGAGACCGAGGAGTCCTGGTTCCGTAAGGAGACCTTCGCCGGCCTGGGCCGCCGCTACCCGAACGGCATCCCGGAGGGGCACGTCGTCCAGGCGGAGTACGAGCTGGGCGTCATCAACCAGATGGGCTTCCCGTCCTACTTCCTGGTGGTCGCCGACTTCATCCAGTGGGCGAAGAACCAGGGCATCGCTGTGGGTCCGGGCCGTGGCTCGGCCGCCGGCTCGCTCGTCGCGTACGCGCTGGGCATCACCGACCTGGACCCGATCCAGCACGGGCTGATCTTCGAGCGGTTCCTCAACCCCGAGCGGGTCTCGATGCCGGATGTCGACATCGACTTCGACGAGCGTCGGCGCGGCGAGGTGATCAAGTACGTCACGGACAAGTGGGGCGAGGACAAGGTCGCCCAGATCGCCACCTTCGGCACGATCAAGGCGAAGGCCGCGATCAAGGACTCGGCCCGGGTCCTCGGTTTCCCCTACGCGGTCGGTGACCGGATCACCAAGGCGATGCCGCCGGCGGTGATGGGCAAGGACATCCCGCTCACCGGCATCTTCGACAACAAGCACCCCCGCTACGCCGAGGCCGGCGAGATCCGTGGCCTGTACGACTCCGACCCCGACGTCCGCAAGGTGATCGACACGGCCAAGGGCATCGAGGGGCTGATCCGGCAGACAGGTGTGCACGCCGCCGGCGTCATCATGTCCGCCGAGCCGATCATCGAGCACATCCCGTTGACGCGCCGCGACGCCGACGGGGCGATCATCACGCAGTTCGACTACCCGACCTGCGAGTCGCTCGGGCTGCTGAAGATGGACTTCCTCGGCCTGCGCAACCTGACGATCATCGACGACGCGGTCAAGAACATCGAGCTGAACCACGGCCGGAAGCTCGACCTGCTGGGCCTGCCGCTCGACGACAAGGCCGCGTACGAGCTGCTGGCCCGCGGTGACACCCTGGGCGTGTTCCAGCTCGACGGTGGGCCGATGCGGTCGCTGCTGCGGTTGATGAAGCCGGACAACTTCGAGGACATCTCCGCCGTCCTGGCGCTCTACCGGCCCGGCCCGATGGGCGTCGACTCGCACACCAACTACGCGCTGCGCAAGAACAAGCTCCAGGAGATCACGCCGATCCACAGGGAGCTGGAGGAGCCGCTGCGGGAGATTCTGGAGCCCACCCACGGCCTGATCGTCTACCAGGAGCAGGTGCAGCGCGCCGCGCAGATCCTCGCCGGCTACACCCTCGGTCAGGCGGACCTGCTGCGCCGGGCCATGGGTAAGAAGAAGAAGGAGATCCTCGACAAGGAGTTCATCCCGTTCCGGGACGGCTGCCGCGAGCGCGGCTACTCCGACGAGGCGATCCAGGCGGTGTGGGACGTCCTGGTGCCGTTCGCCGGGTACGCGTTCAACAAGGCGCACTCCGCCGCGTACGGCCTGGTCTCCTACTGGACCGCGTACCTGAAGGCGCACTATCCGGCCGAGTACATGGCCGGGTTGTTGACGTCCGTCGGTGACGACAAGGACAAGATGGCGCTCTACCTGGCCGAGTGTCGCCGGATGCGCATCCAGGTGCTGCCACCGGACGTGAACACCTCGGCCGGGCCGTTCACCCCGGTCGGCAAGGACATCCGCTTCGGCCTGGCCGCCGTGCGCAACGTCGGGGCGAACGTGGTCGCCTCGATCATGCGTTGCCGGGAGGAGAAGGGCGAGTACGGCGACTTCTACGACTTCCTGTCCAAGGTGGACGCGGTGGTCTGCAACAAGAAGACAATCGAATCGCTGATCAAGGCGGGCGCGTTCGACTCCCTCGACCACCCCCGCAAGGGGCTGCTGGCGGTGCACGCCGACGCCATCGACGCGTACGCCGACGTGAAGCGCAAGGAGGCCGTCGGCCAGTACGACCTGTTCGGCGCCGGCTTCGGCGACGCCGACACCGGCAGCACCACTGTGATGCCCACCATCGGCGACAGCGAGTGGGACAAGCGCGACAAGCTGGCCTTCGAGCGGGAGATGCTCGGCCTGTACGTCTCCGACCACCCGCTGTTCGGCCTGGAGCACATTCTCAACGCGGCAGCCGACACCACAATCGCCTCCCTGGCCGAGGAGGGCGCGGTGCCCGACGGCGCAGTCGTCACCCTCGCCGGCATCCTGTCCGGGGTGCAGCGCCGGGTCACCAAGCAGGGCCGGGCCTGGGCGTCGGCCACCCTGGAGGACCTGGCCGGTGGGGTGGAGACGCTGTTCTTCCCCAACACCTACGAGGTGATCGGGCAGTACATCGCCGAGGACGCCATCGTGGTGGTCAAGGGTCGGGTGGACCGTCGCGACGACACCCCTCGGATCATGGCGATGGACATGTCCATGCCGGACGTCAGCACCAGCGCCACCAACAAGCCGGTCACCCTCACCATCCCGGTGCACAGGTGCACACCACCGCTCGTGGAGAAGCTCAAGGAAACCCTGGTGCTGCACCCCGGCGACACCGAGGTGCACGTCAAACTGCAGAACGGCGGGCGCACCACCACCCTGCGGCTGGGTCCGTTCCGGGTGGCGGCGACGACAGCGCTGATGGGTGACCTGAAGAGCGTCCTCGGCCCGGCCAACGTGAGCTGAGCGGGCCGCGGTCCAGCCGGCGCGCGCCGGCCGGACCGCCGGCCTCAGCCCCGGTCGGGGGCGCTGATCTCCCGCAGGTGGCCGTCGGCCAGCCGCAACCAGCGCTGCACGCCGATCTCGGCGAGGAACCGCTCGTCGTGGCTGACCACCACGAACGCCCCCTGGTACGCCGACAGCGCGCTCTCCAACTGGCCGACGCTGACCAGGTCCAGGTTGTTCGTCGGCTCGTCGAGCAGCAGGAGTTGCGGCGCCGGTTCGGCGCAGAGCACACAGGCGAGGGTCGCGCGCAGCCGCTCGCCACCCGACAGCACCCCGACCGGCAGGTTGACCCGGGCGCCCCGGAACAGGAACCGGGCGAGCAGGTTCATCCGCTTGGCGTCCGGCAGGTTCGGTGCGTACGCGGCGAAGTTCTCCGCCACAGTGCGGTCGAGGTCCAGCAGGTCCAGCCGCTGCGACAGGTACGCGATCCGCCCGTCGGCCCGCCGGATCTCGCCGCCGGCCGGGTCCAGATCACCGTTGACCAGGCGCAACAGGGTCGACTTGCCGACGCCGTTCGCCCCGGTGAGCGCGATCCGTTCCGGCCCGCGGATCACCAGGTCCGCGCCGTCGCCGCCGAACAGGGCCCGGTCGTCGAAGCGGGCCCGCATCCCCTGGCCGGAGAAGACCGTGCGCCCGCCCGGGACGCTGGTGTCCGGCAGGTCGACGGTGATCCGGTCCTCGTCGCGTACCGCCCGCCCCGCCTCGTCGAGTCGGGCCTTCGCCTGCCCGAGCCGGCCGGCGTGCGTGTCCTGCGCCTTGCCCGCCGACTCCTGCGCGCTGCGCTTCAGCCCGCCGGCCACGATCCGGGCCAGGCCGGCGTTCTTCAGGTTCTTGGAGGCGTTGCTGGCCCGCCGGTCGGCGCGCTCCCGGGCCTGCTGCATCTCCCGCTTCTCCCGCTTGACCTCCTGCTCGGCGTTGCGCAGGTTGCTCTCGGCCACCTCCCGCGCCGCCTGCACCGCCTCGGTGTACGCGGTGAAGTTGCCCCCGTACCAGCGGATCTCACCCTGGTCCATCTCGGCGATGCGGTCCATCCGGTCCAGCAGCTCCCGGTCGTGGCTGACCAGCAGCAGGCACCCGGACCAGTCGGTGAGGACGTCGTAGAGCTGGTGCCGGGCCTCCACGTCCAGGTTGTTCGTCGGCTCGTCGAGCAGCAGCACGTCCGGACGGCGCAGCAGTTGCGCAGCCAGGCCGAGGGAGACCACCTGACCGCCGCTGAGGGTGTGCAGCCGCCGGTCGAGCGACAACTCACCCAGGCCGAGCCGGTCCAACTCCGAGCGGGTGCGCTCCTCGATGTCCCAGTCGTCGCCGATCGTGGCGAAGTGTTCCTCACTGGCGTCGCCGGCCTCGATGGCGTGCAGCGCCGAAATCCGCTCGGCCACGCCCAGCACCTGCGCCACGCTCAGGTCACCGGCCAGTGGCAGCGTCTGCGGAAGGTAGCCGAGCACACCGTCGACGGTGACGCCGCCGTCGCTGGGCCGCAACTCCCCGGCGATCAGCCGCAGCAGGGTGCTCTTGCCGGCGCCGTTGGGCGCGACCAGGCCGGTGCGGCCGCCAGGCACGGTGAAGGACAGCTCCGAGAAGACCGGTGTGTCGTCCGGCCAGGAGAAGGACAGGTTCGAGCAGACAATGAACGCATCAGACATGCGAGTGACCTCAAAGGGTGGGGTGGGCGCGCCTCAGCCGCCCGACGACAACGGGAACCGGTGGAACGACGACATGGCCTCGGCGGCTGCGCCTACGCGCGCCGAACCGATGGCCGAACACATCCGGTCTCACCCGGAGATGTCGTCGTCACCCACCATGTCTGGTCTCCCTGGTCGTGCCACTAACCCAACCCGCCGAGTCTAACAACGGATCTCCACCCCGCCACCGCAATAGGGCGCAGCGCTCCGCGTATAGCTCAGGCTATAGTTGTTCCATGTCTCATGAGCCGCCACGTCGCTGGGCGATCAAGACGACAACGGATGTCCGCGACTGGTTGCGATCCCTGCGGGAGGCCGACCCCGCGACGTACCGGTCCGTCAACGTAGCGATCGACATGCTTGCGGATAGCGGTCCGGGCCTGGGGCGTCCACTGGTTGACACCCTCAGGGGTTCGACCATCAGCAATCTCAAAGAACTCCGACCGAGATCCGGAAGGGACGTCGCCGTTCGGGTGTTGTTCGTCTTCGATCCCTGGTCCCAGGCCGTGCTGCTGGTAGCCGGAAACAAGGCGGGCGATTGGAATCGATGGTACGACAAGGCGATTCCAGTGGCCGAGATTGCGTATGAGGGCTGGCTTGCCTTCGAGAGGAAACGGAGGGAGGGCTGATGAGCGACTTCCATGACTGGAACGACATTCGGGCTGAGCTGCACGACGGGGACGATGAAGCGCTCGACGTAGAACGTGCCCGTACCGAGGCGTGGATCAGCGCCTTCCACCTTGCCGAAGAGCGGAAGCGCCTGGGCCTGACCCAGCGACAGGTGGCCGAGCTGATGGGTGTCACGCCCGGCCGGGTCAGCCAGATCGAGAACGGTGATCTGGAAGCCAACGAGGTCGCGACGCTGAGCCGATATGCACGAGCGCTCGGTGCCCGCATGCGGATCATCTTCGACTACGGCGACGACCTCCGTCAGATCGCCTGACGTACTCGGCGTGGTGGCCGCCCCGCCCCTTTGCCTTCGTCGATCTTGCATTTGCTGTTGTGGAAATGTCGCTTATGCGGGCAATAGTCCCAGCAGAAAGTGCAAGATCGACGCGGTGGGGGCGTCAGCGGGGGCGGTACTCGACCTCGGGGCGGCCGGGGGTGCCGTAGCGCGGGGTGCGGGCGGCGCGGTCCACCGTCACCAGGTACTCCAGGTAGCGGCGGGCGGTCACCCGGGAGATGCCGGTCAGCGCGCTCACCTCGGTTGCGGACAGTCCGACCTCCGCGCGGGTGCCGTCGGTGAGCGCGGCGCGTACCCGATTGAGGGTCTGCGCGTCGAGCCCCTTGGGCAGGCTGTGCCCGGCGGTGCCGCGCAGGGTGGCGAACATCTGGTCCACCTCGTGCTGGGCGGCGACCTCGCCGTCGGCGAGCGCCTGGGCGCGATAGTCGGCGTACCGCTCCAGCTTGTCGCGGAACGCGGCGAACGTGAACGGCTTGAGCAGGTAGTGGGTCACCCCGAGGGACACGGCGGTGCGTACCACCGCCAGGTCCCGCGCGGAGGTCACCGCCAGCACGTCGACGCTGCTGCCGGCCGCCCGCAGCGCCCGGCAGACGTCCAGGCCGTGCAGGTCGGGTAGGCGAAAATCAAGGAGTACGAGGTCCACGTCGCCGCCGCCGTTGGCGCGCAGGGCCGCCATCGCCGCCCGCGCGGTGTGCGCCACCCCGACCACCACGAAACCGGGAACCCGTTCGGTGTACGCGCTGTGCGCCTCGGCCAGCAGCGGCTCGTCCTCGACGACAAGCACCCTGATGTTGGTCATGACCGCTCGACCCTGCCCGGCAGCCGGACGGTGAACAGGCTGCCGCCGTCGTCCGAGCGGCAGACCTCGGCGCTACCACCGTGCCGGCGTACCACCTGCCCGACCAGCGCCAGGCCGAGACCCCGGCCGGTGCTCTTGGTGGACCAGCCGCGCCGGAACGCGTCGGCCACCCGTTCCGGGGCCAGCCCGGGGCCGCTGTCGGCGACCCGGACCACCAGCTCGTCGTCGGCCGCGCCGACGAAGACCCGCACCCGGCGGGGCGCCGGCGTGCCGGCCACCGCCTCCAGGGCGTTGTCGACCAGGTTGCCGACCACTGTGAGCAGGTCACCGGTCGGCAGCGGGCTGTCGTCGAGGCGGCAGTCGGGCTCGATGACCAGATCCACCCCGCGCTCGCCGGCCTGTGCCGACTTGCCGAGCAGCAGCGCGGCCAACGCCGGCTCGGTCACCGCGCCGACCACCCGGTCGGTCAGCTGCTGGGCGAGGGCCAGGTCCCGGGTGCCGAGCCGCACGGCCTCGTCGGCGCGGCCCAGCTCGACCAGGGTCAGCACTGTGTGCAGCCGGTTGGCCGACTCGTGGGTCTGCGCCTGCAACGCCTCGGTCAGTGCCCGCACCGAATCCAGCTCGCTGGCCAGTGTGCGCAGCTCGGTCTGGTCGCGCAGGGTCAGCACGGTGCCGAGCACCGCCCCCTCGAAGCGGGTGGTCCGCTGGTTGGCGACGAGCACCCGGTCACCGGCGACGATCGGCTCGTCGCGGGCGTCGCGCCCGGAGTCGAGCAGCTCGGCCGCCGCGGGCGGCAGGTCGATCCCGGCCACCGGCTGGTCGATCACCGGCGTGTCCGCGTCGAGCCCCAGCAGCCGGCGGCCCTCGTCGTTCACCAGCACCACCCGACGATCGGTGGTCAGCACGACGAGACCTTCGCGCACCGAGTGCAGAACGGCGTCGTAGTACTCGTACATCCGAGTCATCTGGGCCGGCCCCAGACCGTGCGTCTGGCGACGGAGCCGGCGGCTGAGCAGCCAGGAGCCCGTCGCCGCGAGCGCCAGAGCCGGCGCGACCACACCGAACAGCACAGGCAACTGGCCGAGCAGCTTCTTGTCGATCGCGCGGGTGGTGATGCCCACCGAGACCAGACCGACGAGGCGTTGCTGCTCGTCGTACACCGGAACGACCGAACGCACCGACTCGCCGAGCGTGCCGACGTTTGTGGTGGTGAACGCGCGGCCCGCCAGAGCGGGCCCGATCTCGCCGACGAACGGCTCGCCGATCCGGTCCTGGGTCGGGTGCGAGAAACGGGTGCGGTCGGGGGCCATCACCACCACGAAGTCGGTGTCCGTGGCTTTCCGGGTCGATTCGGCGTACGGCTGGAGGACCCTGGCCGGGTCGGCGGTCGTGAGGGCCGTCCGGACGTCGGGGGAGCCGGCCACGGTCTGCGCCACCGCGAGCACCTCGTCCTGCGCGGCCTGACGGGAGTCGCTGCGGGCCAGCCAGACGGCGCCGGCCGCGCCGGCCAGCACGAGCAACGTCACCACCATCGCCTGGAGGGCGAAGAGTTGCCCCGCGATGCTCCACTGGCGTCGGGCCACCCTCGACCACCTCCTTGTCGCGCCACCGTCGTGCGTTTCGTGGTGAACAGAATGACCGCAAGGCTGTCAACGGGTGAGACGCGCTTCACATTGTCGACATGGACACCACCGCATCCGCCACCACCCCGGCACCGGCGGTCCGCCGGGACCGTACCCGTTACCTGTATCTGGCCGTCATCGTGGCCGTGGCCGCCGGCATCGTGGTCGGCCTGGTCGCCCCCGATTTCGGCAAGGAACTCAAGCCGATCGGCACCGGCTTCGTCAACCTGATCAAGATGATGATCAGCCCGGTCATCTTCTGCACCATCGTGCTCGGCGTCGGCTCCGTCCGGCAGGCCGCGAAGGTCGGCAAGGTCGGCGGCCTTGCCCTCGGCTACTTCCTGACCATGTCGACAGTCGCGCTCGCCATCGGCCTGGTCGTCGGCAACGTCATCCACCCCGGATCCGGCCTGAACCTCGGCCCGGACCTCGTCGGCTCCGGCAAGGCCGCCGCCGGTGACGAGGCAGCCGGTACTGCCGACTTCCTACTCGGGATCATCCCGACGACGCTGCTCTCCTCGCTCACCGAGGGCAAGGTGCTCCAGACGTTGCTGGTCGCCCTGCTGGTCGGCTTCGCCGTCCAGGCCATGGGTCGACGGGGTGAGCCGGTGCTCGGCGCCATCACCGTCATCCAGCGGGTCGTCTTCAAGGTCCTCGCCATGATCATGTGGCTGGCGCCGATCGGCGCGTTCGGCGCGATGGCCGCCGTGGTCGGCGCGACAGGCGTGGACGCCCTCAAGAGCCTCGCCCAGATCATGGTGGGCTTCTACGCCACCTGTCTGATCTTCGTGCTGGTGTTCCTGGGCGCGCTGCTGTGGTTCGTGGCCCGGATCTCGATCTTCTCGCTGCTGCGTTACCTGGGCCGGGAGTTCCTGCTGATCCTGTCGACCTCGTCGTCGGAGTCGGCGCTGCCGCGGCTGATCGCCAAGATGGAGCACTTCGGCGTGAGCAAGCCGGTCGTCGGCATCACGGTGCCGACCGGCTACTCGTTCAACCTCGACGGTACGGCGATCTACCTGACCATGGCGTCGCTGTTCATCGCCGACGCGCTGGGCAAGCCGCTGGCCATCGGCGAGCAGATCTCGCTGCTGCTGTTCATGATCATCGCCTCGAAGGGCGCGGCCGGGGTCACCGGCGCCGGGCTGGCCACGTTGGCCGGCGGCCTCCAGTCACACCGGCCGGACCTCGTCGACGGGGTCGGGCTGATCGTCGGCATCGACCGGTTCATGTCGGAGGCCCGGGCGCTTACCAACTTCGCCGGCAACGCTGTGGCGACCGTGCTGGTGGGAACCTGGACCGGCGAGTTCGACCGGGAGCGGGCGCTCGGAGTGCTGAGCGGCAACGACCCGTTCGACGAGGCCACCATGGTCGACGTGCACGACGACGACGAGGAGGCGGCGTCCCGCACCGACGAGAAGGCGGCCGCGCCAGCCGGAGCGCCGGCCTGATCCACGGCGTGGGCCGGGTTCGTGGCGCGCCTCCGCCGTCCCGACCCCGGCCCACGCCGTGATCCACTCCGCTTCCTGAAAATCGGGGCATCCGAGCCGCCCGCACACAGCGACGTCCTGAAAACCGAGTTGATCAGTGAGCGGCGGCCGGTGCGTCCAGGTGTCAGCGTCGACGTGCTCGCCACATCGTGTGTTCCCGGGAGATCGCCGTCTCCGTGTCGTTCACGAACCGCGACAGCTCGGCTTCCGAGCCGAGCCGGGTGGCCAGCGACCCCATGGCGGCAAGCTCCTGACTTGCCAGGGCGTAGGCGGTCGCCACCGCGGCGTGTTGCCGCGTCTGCGTCCAGGCCGCGCCGGCCGCGACGGCTGCGGCGGCCACTCCGAGCAGGTCGAGGTCGGTCAGCCCGGCAGCCCTCGACACCGCCAGGGTCACCCCGACGATCTCCAGCACGAGCATGCTGACCGACCAGCGGGTCGACCGCGCCCGGTTCGACAGGGATCGCTCGGCGTACCAGGCTCGCTGAGCCTCAAGACGGCCGGTCAGGTACGCGGCGCGGCGCTCCGCAAAGGAGGCGGCGCGCAGTGTCCGCATTCCCTCCGTGATTTGTTGCCCAGCCACAGCGGGTGCCGCCAAACCGGCGGCCGACATGTCCCGGGTCAAGCCCAACAGTCGGAGGGTGAATTCCTCGGCGCTGTCCGAGTCGCTCCGCGATCGGGGAAAAGGGTCGGCCGCGATGGTGAATCGCCACGTGAGTGACTTGATGGATTCGGAGAGGGCCCTGCCGACGTACCACCGTTCATTGGGACGATTGGTGAGGAGGAAGACCTCGACGATTGAGGTGGCGGCGAACGCGCCCGCCGCGAGCGCCGGGCCCGGGGCGAAATCGTCGAGCTTCCACGTGGCGACCCCCGCGACCGCGGCCACCAGGAGCAGGGACAGCCGCAGCCCGATCAGGGTCGCGTACACGCGTTGGCCGCGCTGTGACTCGTAGGACACGGCGCGCTGAAACGGGGGAAGATCCTCGGCCTTCAGCATGTCGTTGACCTCTCGACAGAACGTCCAGGGCGCCCGCGGGCTGAGCGGCGATGCCGGTACAGGCGGTGTAGACAGTAGACGTCCCCGTCCACCCGGGCGGCCCGCGCGCGGCGCTAGGGCGTGGTGGTCTTGTCGCAGGGGACGCCGATGCCGAGGGTGACGCGGTCGTCCTGGCCGTTCGACGTCACGATGAGCGGTACGCAGGAGGCCCGCGCGACCCAGGTGCCGCCGACGAAGGCCAGCCACTGAGCCTGCCCACCCTCCGGCGCGCAGGCGTGCACCGTGGCGGTCGCCGCGGGCGTGCCGGTGCCGCCCCAGCCGAGCCGGGCCTTGTCCTGCCAGCCCGGTGCCACCCGCAGGTCGACGACCCGGCCGGCGCGGACGACGAGCCCCCACTTGGCGAACAGTCGCGCCGCCGGATCGGCCTCCCCGGAATCCTCCGGCGACAGCACGGGGGCGTCGGGCACCGCCACGTCCTTGCCCACCAGCCGGTAGCCCGCCGGCGGCGCCGGCAGCGCATCGACCGATGGTGTGCAGGGCGGCCCACCGCCGCTGGTGCCCGTCGACGGCTCCGCGCCGTCGGCCGGCCGCGTGCTGTGCTGGCGCGAGTCACCTGCGGGCGTGCAGGCGGACAGGACCAACGCCAGGCACAGGAAGCCCCACCGGGCGATCGGCCCGGTCCGGCTGCCCACCCCGGAATCCGGTAGGGCCGGGGCACGGGGGGTCCGGGTCGTACCGGCGTGGGTACTCATCCGGTATTCATAGCTGGTGGCCGGACCGGGCGCGACAGTGGACAGCGGTGACGGCGGGCGCTGCCATGGTTACGGTCGTGGATGCCGAGGTTCCCCGACCGTGCGGTGGTGCTCGGTGGCAGCATGGCCGGGTTGCTGGCCGCCCGGGTGTTGAGCGACCACGCCGAGGAAGTGCTGATCGTCGAACGGGATCCGTCCGATGTCGACGCCGGCCCACGGCCGGGTGTACCCCAGGGCAGCCAGGTGCACGCGCTGCTTCCCGCCGGCCAGGTCCAGTCGGAGCGCTGGTTTCCCGGCATCGCCGACGAGGCGCTCGCGCTCGGCGCCCCGCCGCCGCCAAACGACCCGGGCACGGCGAAGGTCTTCGTGAACGGCATGTTGGGTCTACCGCCCGCGCCGACCGGCACCGGGCCCGCGTTGATCACCACGCGTCCGTTCCTGGAGGCGCTGGTCCGGCGGCGCACCCTCGCCGTCGACAACATCCGCATGGTGTACGGCCGCGCGGAGGGCCTGCTCTTCGACGAGCGGCGGGTCACCGGCGCCCGGTACCTGCCCGAGGGCGGCGCCGAGCCCATCGTCGACGCGGCGGACCTGGTGGTCGACGCGATGGGGCGGTCCAGCCGGTTGAGCGACTGGCTGGCCGAGCACGGGTGGCCGCGCCCACCGCTGCACCGCATGCCGATCAAACTGAACTACGCGACGGCGCTCTTCACGCGCGACGAGAAGGTCAGTGACGCCTGGGTGGCGGTCTTCCACACCATGGCACTACCCGCAGATGTTCGGTGACATCGCCGAACACGGCGAGATGCTCGGCGGGGTGGTCACGTACCACCAGGCGGACAGCCGACGCCGCGACTTCCACAAGCTCGACCGCCTGCCCGCCGGGTTGGTCGCCGCCGGCGACGCGGTCGCGTCCTTCAACCCGGTGTACGGCCAGGGCATGACCTCCGCGACACTGCACGCCTCCTGCCTGTCGAAGTACCTGCGGTCCCGTCCGAAGCCGCACGACGAGCCCGCGCGCGCGTACTTCGAGCAGGTCCGCGTGGTGGTCGACGCCGCCTGGCAGATCTCCACCACCGCCGACATCGAGCTGCCGCACGTGGA
Source organism: Micromonospora sp. D93 (assembly GCF_018070365.1). Taxonomy (NCBI): domain Bacteria; kingdom Bacillati; phylum Actinomycetota; class Actinomycetes; order Micromonosporales; family Micromonosporaceae; genus Micromonospora; species Micromonospora sp. D93. The sequence continues at coordinate 32,152 of NZ_JAGPXW010000039.1, forward strand.
CGGGCCGTACCCGCCCGGCTACAAGGTCACCAAGTGGTTCGGAGACCTGCTCTTCCGGGCGTCGCTGACCGACCCGGTGCTCAACGCCCGGCTGGGTCGGGTCACCACAATGCTCGACCACCCGGCCGCCCTGAGCCGCCCCGGCACCCTGTTCCGGGCCCTCCGACTCGGTCTGCTGAGGGGCTCTCGGCGGTGACGCTGGGCCGCTCGTGGCGGTGATTCGTCGGCAAACCCGCCGCCCGTGGCGGGGCGCGGTGGAGAATGGTGGGCCGGGGAGGGGTGCTGCGACGAACCGGGGGAGCGGTCGTGCTCGGAACCAGCCTCCCTGGCCGGCTTCGCCGCCGTGACCCGGGTGACGCCATCCTGCGACGCGCGGCACGACTCACGCTCGTCGCGTCCGCCGTCTTCTACGGCTGCCGGTACGGCGCGGGCAGCTCGACGCTCGCCACGTACGGGTTGTTCGGCACCATCGCCGCCGGGTCGTTCGCGCAGTTGCCCGGTCCGGCGCCGCAGCGGGCCCGGATCCTCCTGCTGTCGCTGCCGGCGGTGTGGGCGCTGATCGCGGTGGGCTCGCTCCTGGCGTGGAGCACGTGGGCGGCCGCCGGCGGCATGCTGGTCGTCGGGTTCGTCGTGGCGTTCGCCGGAGTCGGCAACCCGCGCCTGGTGGGGTTGGCGAGCGCGTTCCAGCTCTTCTACATCCTGGCGTCGTTCCCGCCGTACCAGCCGGGCGCCCTGCCGGAGCGACTCGGTGGGGTGACGCTCGCCGTCGTGCTGCTCGCCGCGGCCGAGGTGTTCCTCTGGCCCGACCCGGTGCCGGTCTCCTACCGGCAGCGCCTCGCCGCGACGGCGGACGGCGTCGCCTCCTTCCTCGACGCCGCCGCCGAGCGGTTGACCGACCCGCCCGCCGCCGCGGGTGATCGGGACGCGCGGCGCGAGCGGGCGTACGACGCGGTGGGGGCGATCGAGCTGAGCCGCAACCCTCCGGCGTGGGCGCCCACCGCGGCGGGCGCTCAGGACCGGGCGTTGCGGATCTGCGCGGCCGCGTTACGGGAGGTGCTCGCCGAGGCCGACCGGCTGGCGGCGGACGCCCCGCCGGAGCCGATCCCGGACCTGGCGGCGGGGCGTCTGCTGCGCTCGTGCGCGGACACGACCCGCGCCGCCGGCCGGAGCCTGTCGCCGGGCGCGCCGGCGGCGGACCCCGCCGACCTGGACGTGGCGGTCGGACGAGCCGAGGCGGCGTACCCGGTGGGAGCGGGCAACGTCCGCGACAGGCCGGACGTACCCCGGTTGTGTCGGGACGCGACGGCGCTGGCCCTCGCGGACCAGGTGCGGGTCTTCGCCGTCGGTTGCCGGGTGGCCACCGGGGCGCGGATCGACGGCGGCGACGCCTCCTCCGAGCTGTTCGAGTACGCCCGGCACAGCCCGTGGACGCTGTACTGGTGGCAGTTCCGCTCCCACCTGGCGCCGCGCTCGGCCCACCTGCACAGCTCGCTGCGGCTGGCCGTGGCGCTCGCCATCGCCCGGGTGGCCGCCGGAGTGTTGCAGCTGACTCACGGCTTCTGGGTGCTGCTGGCCACCCTCACGGTGCTGCGGACCTCGGCCGCCGACACCCGCACCGCGCTGCGGCCCGCCGTGCTGGGCACGATCGTCGGTGCGGTCGTCAGCGGCGGGGTGATGCTGGTCGTCGACGAGCCGATCGTGTACGCCATCGTCCTGCCGATCACCCTGCTGCTGGCCTTCGGCGTTGGCCGCCTGCTGGGTCCGGTGTGGCAGCAGGCGCTGTTCACAGTGCTGCTGACTGTCGTCTTCGCCCAGCTCAGCCCGGAGGGGTGGCGGCTCGCCGAGGCCCGCCTGGTCGACGTATTGCTCGGCGCGGTGATCGGCGTGCTCGCCGGGGTGGCGATCTGGCCGCGCGGCGCGGGCCACGACCTGCGGCACAATGCCACCCGCTACCTGGCGGCCAGCGCGGACGCTGTCGAACAGACGGTCCAGTCGCTGCTCGGCGCTGCTCCGCCACCCGCGCGTGCCCTCGCCCGGGTCCGTCGCCGGATGGTCCTGATCGACTCGTCCTACTGCCAGTACCACTCGGAGCGGCACGATCCGCACCGTCAACAGGTGAACTGGGACGCCGTGCTGAGCGCCGGGCACCACGTCGTGCCCGGCGCGGAGTCGCTGCTGCGCCGCAACCCGCCCGGCAGCCTCGCCGGTTGGCCCGAGGCCGCGGCACTGCTGCGGGAGTCGGCCGGGCGCCTGCGATCGGCGTACGGCACCCTCGCCGACGAGGTCGCCCACGGCCGGACATCGCACCGGGCGCCGGTCTCGACCACCTGCGTCGACCAGCTGGACCGGATCCGTCCGCTCCTCGGCGGGGCCGACCGTCAGTCGGTCCGGCACCTGGTGGAGGTCGACAGGTGGCTCGCCGGCCTCGCCGACAGCCTCGCCCGGATCCACCCGCCCGCTGTTGGTGGGCCGACCATCGACTGACTGGGAGCTGCCCCTGCCCCTGCCCCAACCGCACCCGGCCCGGCAGGGTGCTCGTGAGCGTGATGACTGTGAGTCATTGTGATGCCTCACAGTCATCACGCTCTTCAGGGACTGATGCCCTGTTTGACGCGGCTCGGAGCCCCGGGAGCGCGCCACAGGTCGCCGATTGGTCGTGCCCGTTCGCGGCCACGCCGCCTAGCGTCGAGGGCATGGAGATCGAGCAGGCGCAGAAGCTGTGGCAGCCGGAGCCGGGCTGGTTGAACACCGCCAGTTACGGGTTGCCGCCGGAGCCGGCGTGGACGGCACTACAGGAGGCCCTGGGCGCGTGGCGGGTCGGCAGTACGTCGTGGGAGGGCTGGGGCGAGTCGGTGCACCGGTCCCGTGCGGCGTTCGCCGACCTGATCGGCGTGCCGGTCGGTGACGTGGCGGTCGGGGCGGCCGTGTCCCAGCTCCTCGCGCCGGTCGCGGCGGCGCTGCCGGCCGGTGCCACTGTGGTGGTCCCCGAGGTCGAGTTCACCTCGAACCTCTTCCCCTGGCTGGTTCAGGAGGAGCGTGGCGTCACGGTCCGCACGGTGCCGCTGGGGTCGCTGGTCGACGCCATCGACGCCGATACCGACCTGGTCGCGTTCAGCCTGGTGCAGTCGGCCGACGGGGCGGTCGCGGCGTACGACGAGATCGTGGCCGCGGCCCGTGCGCACGACGCGTTGGTGGTGGTGGACGCGACTCAGGCGTGCGGCTGGCTGCCGTTCGACGGCAGCCAGGCCGACGCGGTGGTGGTGGGCGGCTACAAGTGGCTGATGAATCCGCGTGGGACCGGGTACGCCTATCTGGCCCCCGCGTTGCGCGAGCGGCTGCGCCCCGACGCGGCCGGCTGGTACGCGGGTGCCGACCCGCACGCCTCGTACTATGGCCCGCCACTGCGGTTGGCCGACGACGCCCGCCGGTTCGACATCTCACCGGCCTGGTTCAGCTGGGTCGGGGCGGCGCCCGCACTGGAGGTGGTCGCCGAGATCGGCGTGCCGGCGATCGGGGCGCACAACGTGGCGCTGGCCAACCGGTTCCTGACCGGGCTGGGCCGGCCGCCGGGGGAGAGCGCCATCGTCAGCGTGGACGTGCCCGACGCGGAGCAGCGCCTCGCGGCGGCCGGCATCCGGGCGGCGGTGCGCGCCGGACGGGTCCGGGCCTCGTTCCACATCTACTCCACCGAGGCCGACGTGGACGCCGCGCTGACGGCGTTGACCGGCTGAACCCGGCGTCGAGGACGGCCGGGCGTGCGCCCGGCCGCCCTCGACAGCATCGGGGCCCCGGCGTCAGGCCAGGTGGCCGCCGATCTTCGTGTAGCCGCGCAGCAGGTCCCGCGAGATGATCAGCCGTTGCATCTCGTCGGTGCCCTCGAAGATCCGGTAGAGCCGGACCTGCCGGTACCAGCGTTCGATCGGCAGCTCTCGGGTGTAGCCCATGCCGCCGTGGATCTGGAGCACCCGGTCGACCACGCGGTTGACCATGCCGGCGCCGTAGAGCTTGCCCATCGACGAGGCGTGCCGGGGGTCCAGGCCCGCGTCGACAGTCCACGCGGAGCGCAGCACCAGCCACCGGGCCGCCTCCAGCTCGGTCTCCGAGTCGGCGATCATCCACTGGATGGCCTGGTTGGTGCCGATCTTCGCGCCGAAGGTCTCCCGGGTGTTGGCGTACTCGATGGCCATCTGCAACACCCGCTCGGCGATGCCGATGGCGTGCGACGGGATGGTGTAGCGCCCCTTGCCGATCCACTCCATGCCGAGCGTGAAGCCCTGCCCGATCTCACCGAGGATGTTGCGGTGCGGCACGCGTACGCCGTCGAAGATGAGCGAGGCGGGCCCGCCCTCGCCCATCGTCTGGATGAACTCCGAACGCCAGCCCATCGACCGGTCCACCAGGAAAGCGGTGGCGCCGCCGTTGCGGGCGCCCTTCTCCCGGTCGGTCACCGCGACCACGATGGCGAAGTCGGCGTCGTGACCGCCGGTGATGAAGGTCTTCTCGCCGTCGAGGATCCAGTCGTCACCGTCCCGGCGGGCGGACAGCCGGATGTTGGCCGCGTCCGATCCGGCGCCCGGTTCGGTGATCGCGAAGCAGGAGCGTCGCTCGCCCTCGATGGTCGGGACGAGGAACTCCCGCTTCTGCTCCTCGGTGGCGTGGAACAGGATGTTGTCCGCCTCGCCACCGAAGCGGAAGGGGACGAACGTGCGGCCCAGCTCGGTCCAGATCAACGACTGGAGTACGGCCGGCAGGTTCATCCCGCCGTACTCTTCCGGGGTGGCCAGGCCCCAGAAGCCGAACTTGCGCGCCTTGAGTTGCAGTTCGCGCACCTCGGAGTGGTCGAGGCCCGGCTGGTGCGCCCGTTCCCGGCGGAGCACCTCCGCTTCCAGGGGCATCACCTCGCGGGTTATGAACGCGCGCACGGTGTCTCGGACGGCTCGTTCCTCGTCGGACAGTGCGAAGTCCACGGTTCCCCCTCGGTCGACGTGGCGGTGCGCCGCTGCGGGCCGCAGCGGTCGCTCCTAAACTAGCGGTGTAAGTTTTCCTTCGTCCAGACCCCTTTCCCGGTCGACGTGGTGACGCCTGCGCGGAGACGGCCCGGATAGGGTGCGTGAACAGGTGGTTCCCACGGGGAGGGACACCGCAGACCGAGGAGCTCTGACATGCCCCGACCTCGACGACCTCTGCTCACCCGCGACCGGATCGTCGAGACGGCGCTCGCGCTGATCGACGCCGACGGGCTCGGTGCGCTCTCCACCCGCCGACTCGCCGCCGCGCTCGGCGTGCAGGGTCCCTCGCTCTACAACCACTTCGCCACCAAGGACGAGATCCTCGACGCGGTGGCCGACACGGTCACCGGTGCCGTCGACACCGGCGGCTTCGCCAGCCGGGACTGGGTCACCGCGCTGCGGGACTGGGCATGGTCGTACCGGCGGGCGCTCACCGCGCACCCGAACATCGTGCCGTACCTGGCGCAGGGGCCGGGCCGTCGACCGGCCGCCCTCGCCATGGCCGACGCGGTCTACGGCGGCCTGGTCCGGGCCGGCTGGCCGCCGGCCCGCGCCACCCACATCGGCGCGGCGCTGCGTTACTTCGTGGCCGGGTCGGCGCTCGGCTCGTTCGCCCGTGGGTTCGTCGAGGACCCGGAGCTGTACGCGGCGCACTACCCCCACCTGCGCCAGGCGCACCGGCTCGCCGAGCACCAGCAGAGCGTGGACGAGGGTGCCTTCGCCCTCGGCCTGGACGCCCTGCTGCACGGTCTGGCCGCCGAGTACGCCCGCACCGTCGACGACACGGTGGAGTCCGCCCGGCCCAACGGGTAGCGTCCAAACTCCCAGCGCTAGTTTCATCGCCCGTCGCGACCGCCGTCGCCATCGCCCATCGCCCGCCCTCGAAGGGATGACATGGACCTCGCCGCCCCGCCGTCGCAGTTGCCCGACTCCCTGCGCCTCCGGCACCACCTGCACGTCGGTGGGGAGTGGACGTCCCCCGCCGACGTGGATCTGATCGACGTGGAGAACCCGAGCACCGGGGAGCTGGCCGGGCAGGTGCCGGCCGGCACCCCGGCCGACGTGGATCGGGCCGTGGCCGCGGCCCGCGCCGCGTTTCCCGGCTGGTCGGCCGCCACTCCCGCCGAACGCTCCGCCCACCTCGACCGGCTGTACACGGCGCTCAGCGCCCGCGCCGACGACGTCGCCCGCACCATCGCCGTGGAGCTGGGCGCGCCGCTCAAGCTCGCCACCCGGGTGCAGGTAGGGCTGCCGTTGACAGTGCTGCGCGACCACGTCGCGCTCGCCGCCCGCGCACCCGTCGAGGAGAGCATCGGCAACTCCCTGGTCGTCCGCGAGCCGATCGGTGTGGTCGGCGCGATCACCCCGTGGAACTACCCGCTGCACCAGGTGTTGGCGAAGCTCGCGCCCGCCCTGGCCGCCGGCTGCACTGTGGTGCTCAAGCCCAGCGAGCTGACCCCGTTGACCGCGTACCTGCTCTTCGACGCGGTCACCGAAGCCGGGCTGCCGCCGGGGGTGCTCAACCTGGTCCCCGGCGCCGGGCCGGTGGTCGGCGAGGCTCTCGCCGGGCACCCCGACGTCGATCTGGTCTCGTTCACCGGCTCCACCGCCACCGGGGCGCGGATCATGCGGCTCGCCGCCGACCGGATCGCCCGGGTCGCGCTGGAGCTGGGCGGCAAGTCCGCCAACGTGATCCTCCCCGACGCCGACCTGGCCACCGCCGTCAAGGTCGGCGTCGGCAACGCCCTGCTCAACTCCGGGCAGACCTGCACCGCGTGGACGCGGATGCTTGTGCACCGCGACCGGTACGACGAAGCCCTCAACCTGATTGCCACGGCGGTGGCCGGCTACCGACTCGGCGACCCGTTCGACCCGGCGACTCGGCTCGGCCCGCTGGTCTCCGCCGCTCAGGCCGAGCGGGTACACGGCCACATCGACCGCGCCCTGACCGACGGCGCCCGGCTGGTCGCCGGTGGGCCCGCCGCCCCGGTGCCGGCCCGGGGGCACTTCGTCGCCCCCACCGTCTTCGCCGACGTGCACCCCGACAGCGCGCTCGCCCAGGAGGAGGTCTTCGGTCCGGTGCTCGCCGTCATCCCGTTCGCCGACACCGACGAGGCGGTCGACATCGCCAACAACTCGAAGTACGGGCTGGCCGGCGCGGTCTGGTCCGCCGACACCGACGCGGCACTCGCGGTGGCCCGGCGGTTGCGCACCGGCGCTGTCGACATCAACGGTGCCCCGTTCAACCCGCTCGCCCCGTTCGGCGGCTACAAGCAGTCCGGCCTGGGCCGGGAGTTGGGCGTGCACGGGTTGGCCGAGTTCTGCGAACTGAAGGCGATCCAGCGATGACCGACCCTGAGCTGTCCCCGCCCGCGCCCGCGGGCCGCGCCGAGCTGTCCCCGGCCGCGCCGGGCGGCGGCACCGAGCCGGCGCCCGCGCCAGTCATCGTTCGCGCGCTCGTCGCGCGCGGGTCCGGTGCCGAACTGCGGGTCGAGCGGGTACGCCTGCCCGCGCCCGGCCCCGGCGAGGTGCGGGTGACGATCAGGGCGGCCGGTGTCTGCCACTCCGATCTGTCCATGGTCAACGGCACCCTCGCCGCGAGGTTCCCGCTGGTGCTCGGGCACGAGGCGACCGGAGTGGTGGCCGAGGTCGGGCCGGGCAGCGAACTGACCGTCGGCACACCGGTGGTGCTCAACTGGGCGCCGGCCTGCCGGGCGTGTTGGTGGTGCCGGCGTGGCGAGCCGTGGCTCTGCGCCGACACCACGGCCCCGACCGTGCCGCGTGGCGAGACCGACGACGGGGTCCCGCTGCACCTGACCCTCGGTCTCGGCGCGCTCGCCGAGGCGGTGGTGGTCCCCGAGCGTGCCGTCATCCCGATCCCCGCCGGGCTGCCGCCGGAGCAGGCCGCGCTGCTCGGCTGCGCGGTGCTCACCGGCGTCGGCGCGGTCCGGAACACCGCCCGGGTGGCGCCCGGCGAGTCGGTGGCGGTCGTCGGGCTCGGTGGAGTCGGGCTCGCCGTGCTCAGCGCGGCCCGCCGGGCCGGGGCCACGACGATCCTGGCCATCGACGTCGCGGAGGCGAAACGGGACCTGGCGCTCGCCGCCGGGGCGACCGACTTCCTGCTCTCCGACGATCGGCTCTCCAAGGAGGTACGGGCGCGCACCGAGAGCCGGGGTGTCGATCACGCCTTCGAGTGCGTCGGTCGGGCCGCCACCATCCGTGCCGCCTGGCGGCTCACCCGGCGTGGGGGAGCGGTGACAGTGGTCGGCATGGGCGCGAAGGACGACATGGTCAGCCTCGGCGCGCTGGACATCTTCCACTCCGCGCGCACGCTGCGCTCCTCGGTGTACGGCTCGTCCGACCCGGACCGGGAGGTGCCGGTGCTGGCCGCCGAGTTGGCCGACGGCGCACTGGATCTGCGCGTGCTGGTCAGCGGCACGGTCCCGCTGGACGAGGCACCCGCGGCGTTCGACCGGCTCGCCCGGGGCGAGGGCGCTCGCTGGGTGGTCACGCTCGACTGACGTGGTTTCCCAGGTGCCCTGGGCTGACCCGGGAAGGGTCATCCCCGGGCACCCGGGCGACGAGAGTCGTGCGACTGGTCAGAAGGGTGGGGCGTCCTCGCCCATCAGCGCCAGTACGACGCCGCCCTTGCCGCTCTTGAGGCCCTGGACGACGACCTTGCCGGTGCTGCCGTCGGGCAGCTCCAGGGTGAAGGTCTTTCCGACGGCGTTCTTGGGGCCGTTGCCGGCGCTGTTGGCGGGCCGGAAGTCGCCCGCCCACGGGGGAGTCCCACCCCTACGGGCTGGCTCGGCGAAGAGGGCGGCGGTGCCGGGGGTCCTGGTGCCGTCCGAGGAAAGGAGCACTGAGGCGCTGCGAAAGGTAGCCATATGCGCCAAGGCTAACCCGGACCATGCCGTTCGCGGCACCACAGCTGCGTGGAACGGCGATTCGGGCGACCTCTTCGTCCCGGGACGTTGCGCCGGGAGCCATACCTAGCAGTACTATGCATCGTACTTCTAGGTTTAGAGGCGGGAGGTTTCGTGAAGGTCGCCAAGGATCTGGTCGCCGCCTCGGCGACGCCGATGGTGCTCGGCATCCTGGCCGAGGGCGAGAGCTACGGCTACGCCATCCTCCGGCGGATCAACGAGTTGTCCGGGGGTGAGTTGGAGTGGACCGAGGGACTGCTGTACCCGTTGCTGCACCGGCTCGAGCGGCTCGGCCATCTGGAGTCGAACTGGCAGTCGGTCGCCGGCGAGCGGAAGCGCAAGTACTACCGCGTCACCGATCGGGGCCTGGCTGAGCTGGTCGAGCAGCGCCGGCAGTGGGACACGGTCGTGGGTGCTCTCCGGGAGATCTGGCACGACCGCGCGCCACTGGCGGTCAACAGGTTGGAGGGCCTGGCATGACGGCGCACGACGGGCCAGCGGAGCTGGAAGCGCAGTTCGCGCAGTGGCGCCAGTACGTGCTGCGCCGCAGGGAGCTGCAGGCGGTGGACGCCGACGAGTTGGAAGACCACCTTCGCGGCTCCGTGGACGAGCTCGTCGCCGCTGGCCTGAGCCCGGACGAGGCGTTCCTGGTCGCTGTGAAACGGATGGGCAGCCTCGACGAACTCTCCCGCGAGTTCGCGCGGGAACACTCGGATCGGTTGTGGAAGCAGTTGGTGCTGACCGGCGACTCCGACAGCCCGGTCGCCGGCACGCGCTCCCGGCGGACCCTGTGGGTCATGCTCGGCTGCGCGGCGGGTGCGGTGGCGTCCGTCAAGGTGCCGGCGCTGTTCGGGCTGAGCTTCGCCGACGACGGCTCGTTCTACGCGCGCAACGCCACAGTGTTCGCGCTGCCCTGGCTGGCGGCTTTCCTGGCCTGGCGCCGGGGAGCCCAACGGTCGGTGATCGCGGTGCTGGTGGCGCTCTTCGCTCTCGGCGCCGTGGCGGCCAACGCCTACCCCCTGGCGGACGACTCGCAGTCCGTGGTCGTCACAGGCGTCCACCTTCCCATCGCCCTGTGGCTCGTGGTCGGTCTGGCCTATGTCGCCGACGACTGGCGCTCGTCCCGTCGACGCATGGACTTCATCCGGTTCACCGGCGAGTGGTTCATCTACCTGGTGCTGATGGCCCTCGGCGGCGGCGTGCTCGCCGCGTTCCTGTTCAACACCTTCGCGGCCATCGGAATCGTCCCGGAGGAGTTCATCTCGCAGTGGCTGCTGCCCTGTGGCGCCGCGGCGGCGGTCGTCGTGGCCGGGTGGCTCGTCGAGGCGAAGCAGAGTGTCGTCGAGAACATCGCGCCGGTCCTCACCCGGCTGTTCACCCCACTCTTCACGGCAGCCCTGCTCGCCTTCCTCGTCGCTGTCGTCTGGACCAGCCACGGCATCGACGTCGAGCGCGAGGCGCTGCTCCTCTTCGACCTCCTGCTGGTCGTGGTGCTGGGCCTGCTGCTCTACTCACTCTCGGCCCGCGATCCGCTGGCCCCGCCCGGCCCGTTCGACAAACTCCAACTCGCGCTGGTGGTCAGTGCGTTGGCCATCGACGTGCTGGTGTTGGTGGAGATCACCGGGCGCATCACCGACGACTACGGCAGTACGCCCAACCGGGCGGCCGCGCTCGGCGAGAACGTGATCCTCCTGGTCAATCTCGCGTGGTCGGCGTGGCTCCTGCTGACCTTCATCCGCCGGCGCACGCCCTTCGCGGCGCTCGAACGGTGGCAGACCGGCTACCTGCCGGTGTACGCCGCGTGGGCCTGGATCGTGGTCCTCGTCTTCCCGCCACTGTTCAGCTACGCCTAGGCGCTGCCGGTACGGCTCGTCCGACCGCATCAACCAAGCGGTTGGTTGACAGTACGGCACAGTGATGCTGGACTATCAACCAACCGCTTGGTTGAGGATGGCTGAGGATGACTGAACAGCTCGACCGCCGGCAGGCCCTGGTGCACGCGGCCTTCTCGGCGATCGCCGAGAGCGGCTTCGAGGGGTTCCGGCTGCGACCGATCGCTGCCGCGGCAGGCATCGACCACTCCACCCTGCACCACTACTTCCGGACCAAGGCCGATCTGATCGCCGCGGTGCTCGAGCACGTGACCAGCCAATTCGAGGCGACGATGCACAACGATCTGGAACCCGCCGCCCGGTTGCGGCAACACCTCAGCGAGATCGCCAGAGCCGTCGCGGAACGACCCGAGTTGTTCGTCGTGCTCGACGAACTCGATCTTCGGGCGCGACGTGACGAGTCCACCGGGGCCGACATCGAGCGCGACGAACAGGGCTGGCGCGACGCGCTGGCGGCGATCTTCGCCGAAGGCATCGAGCACCACGTCTGGTCGGTGAACCTCGACGTCGCTGCCAGCGTCGAGTTGGTGATCGCCACCGTCAAGGGCGTTCGCCTGCGTCCGGAAAAGGCCGAGTCGGTTGTCAACCAACTGTGCGACCTCTTCTCACCAGAAAGGCTCACGCATGATTGACGTACTCATCGTCGGCGGTGGCATCGGCGGCCTCGCGCTCGCCCAGGGTCTGCGCAAACACGGCATCAACGTCGCCGTGTACGAGCGTGACCGGCGCCGCGACGACCGGGTGGACCGCTACCGGCTCGCGATCAACCCGGCGGGCAGCCGGTCGCTGCGTGCCTGCCTGCCCGACCGGCACTGGCAGGCGTTCACGGACAGCACGGGCCGCCCCGGCGGCGGTTTCGGCTTCCTGGGCACGGACCTGCGCACGCTGGTCCTCGTCGAGGACGCGCTCATGTATCCCGACGATCCCGACCCCGCGGAACGGGCCTACCCGGTCGACCGTCAGACGCTGCGCGGCGTTCTTCTCGACGGACTCGACGACGTCGTCCACTACGGCAAGACATTCCAACGCTACGAGTTCACCGCCGACGGTCGCCCCACCGCGCACTTCGCCGACGGAACGGCCGCCACCTGCGACGTCCTGGTCGGCGCCGACGGGATCAACTCCCGGGTACGCGCGCAGTACCTGCCGACCGCCACCCAGCGGGACACCGGTGCGGTGGGCGTTGGGCTCAAGTTGCCGCTGAACGACGGCACCCGAGCCTGGTTACCCGCTCGGCTGGCGAAAGGCATGAACCTCGTCCTGACCGGTGCGCCGCACTTCCTGTTCACCTCCGTGTTCGAGCGCCAGAAGCCGGTGGGGGACGACTATCTGCTGTGCGCGTTCGTCGCCCGCAACGAACTGTTCCCCTCGCGTCCGGAGCGCCTCGACGGCGCACAGTTGAAGGCGTACGTCGCCGGGCTGATCACGGACTGGCACCCCGCGCTGCGCCGACTGATCGACGGGTGTCCACCAGACGACGTGAGCGTGTTTCCGTTCCAGGCGTCCGACCGTCCCGCGCCCTGGGCGCCCGCACGGGTCACCGTGCTCGGCGACGCCGTGCACGGCATGCCACCGGCCGGCGGTAACGGCGCCAACACCGCACTGCGCGACGCCGCCCTGCTCACCCGCCAGTTGTCTCTGGCCGGCACCTGTCACCTGCCGCTGCTGGACGCGATCGGCGAATACGAGACCGAGATGCGCGAGTACGGTTTCGAGGCCGTCGACCTGGCCATGCGGACCCTTCAACAGGGCATGATGAGCAACCCGGTGAACGTGGGCTTGACTCGTGGCTGGTTCAGCCTCTGCGGCATGGTGTCACCGCTGCGCCGGATGACCTTCGGCCCAAGCTGGGCCAAGATCAGTGCTCCCCGCCGGTGGGAGCGGGCCGCCACCGTCTGACGAGCTGATCCGCTCAGGAAACTTGATCATGTTGAGTGCCTCAGGTCGGCTGACATGCCGGCCAGCCACCGCAGGAGAACCGGCTCTACCAGGGCGGCGAGGCTGGCATAACCAGCCGCGAACGGATGGTGGGCATCACCCGCAGCGATCTCCCGGCTCCAGACCGGGTCTGCTGAGAGCTCCGTGACATCGACGAACGGCACGCCTCGGGTGGCGCACACCTGCGCCATCGCGGCGGCGAGATCGGCTGCCCGTTTGCTTGCCTGCCGGTCCAGCACCGGTCCCGTCGCGCCGGGCTCCTCCGGTGACGGCAGCCTCACCCCGCTCATCTGACTGTCGGGCGGCGTGTGGCCGCCGGGAGGGTCCGACTTCCCCCGAGTAGTGAACTGTCGAGACAGGCGCACGGACAGGTGGAGAGCACGCCCGAGCATATCTATGCGTAAATCCCGCGCCGGCGCATCCACCGCGCCCCGTTTCAGCGAACCCCCGGACAGGGACTGTCTATCCGGGGGTACGTGTGGTGCTGACCGAGCCGATGCCGGCGGAGACCGTGGAGATCGCACACAAGCGGGTCTCGCTGGCTGCCGAGGACCTGGACGGCAACGCCGTCGCCACGCTGATGCTGGAGTTGGCCGAGGCGTGGGGCGTGCCGGCGCTCTGGGAGCAGGTCTGTCGTCCGCTGCTGGCCCGGCTGTCGGGGCGTAGCGCCGCCGAGGTCGTCATCGAGCACGCCCTCTGCGAGGGCGTCCGGGTCGGGTTGGACGTGTACCGCCGGGAGCCGGGCCGGTCACTGCCCACCGGCGGGGTGCTGCTGGCCGGCGCGGAGAAGGAGGCGCACTGCCTTGGTCTGCACGCCCTTGCCGCCGCGCTGCGCGAGGAGGGCAGGGGTTGTTTGAATCTCGGCCCCGCGCTGCCCTGGCCCGCCCTCACGAGCGCGGTGTACCGGGCGCGCCCGCGCGCCGTCGTGCTCTGGTCGCAGACGCCGCTCACCGGCCGCGCGTACCGCCTGGTGCGCTTCGCCCGGGAGTTCCCGCTCCTTCGGGTGTACGGCGCGGGGCCGGGCTGGATCGAGCCGCTGGGTAGGCCGGCGGTCCGTCTCGGCGCACTGACGGACGCCGTCGCCGCCTGTGTGGCGGTCACGCCGATGCGTGACGTCCACCACATACGATACGGATCGGTCCCGTATCGTTAATACCCGTCGTAGGCTGATCCGCGTTACGAGTCTGACCCGTATCGTATTTCGTTGCGGGTGATCATCGTGGGGGGAAGCCAGGCATGGAGCTGCACAACAACACGGGACACCCGAGGAGGTGGGCGATCCTGGGGGTGCTGGTGATCAGCCTCCTCGTGGTCGTCCTCGACAACACGATCCTCAACGTCGCCCTGCGCACCCTGGCCGACCCGGTGCACGGCCTCGGCGCCAGCCAGGGCGAGCTGGAGTGGTCCATCAACTCCTACACGCTCGTCTTCGCCGGGCTGCTGTTCACCTTCGGGGTGCTCGGCGACCGCGCCGGCCGCAAGCGTTTCCTGATGATCGGTCTGCTGCTGTTCGGCCTGGCGTCGCTGCTCTCCGCGTACGCCCAGAGCCCCGGACAGCTCATCGCGGCCCGCGCCCTGATGGGGGTCGGCGGCGCGGCCATCATGCCGGTGACGCTCTCGATCATCTCCAACGTCTTCGACCCGCGCGAGCGTGGTCGGGCCATCGGTGTCTGGGCCGGCGCGGTCGGTCTCGCCGTGGCGATCGGCCCGATCCTCGGCGGCGCGCTGCTGGAGCACTTCTGGTGGGGCTCGGTCTTCCTGATCAACGTGCCGGTGGTCATCGCCGGCGTGGTTCTGGTGGCACTGCTGGTCCCCGAGTCGCGTGACCCGCGGCCGGGCCGGATCGACGTGCTCGGCGTCCTGCTCTCCGTGGTCGGCCTGGTCGCCCTCTCCTACGGCATCATCGACGGCGGCGAGCACGGCTTCGGCCGCCCGTTGGCGTGGGGCTCGATCCTGGTCGGCCTCGCGGTGCTGGGCTGGTTCGTGCAGCACGAGCGGAGCAGCGACCACCCGTCGCTGGACGTCCGACTGTTCAAGGTGCCCCGGTTCGCCGCGCCGGTCGCCATCGTCGGCCTGGTGTTCTTCGCCGCGATGGGCTCGATGTTCTTCGGCTCGTTCTATCTGCAACTCGTGCGCGACTACAGCCCGCTGCAGACCGGTCTGCTCTTCCTGCCCTTCGCCGGCGCCCAGCTGATCTTCGCGCCGCGCAGCGCCGCGATGGTCCGCCGCTACGGCGGTAAGGCCGTCGCCACCGTCGGGTTGGCGCTGACAGTGGTGTCCCTGGGCGCCTTCGTCTTCATCGGCGCCTCCACCCCGATCTGGATCGTGCTGCTCGTCTTCCTCATCCAGGGCGCCGGGATGGCCAACATCATGCCGCCGGCCACCGAGTCGATCATGTCGGCGCTGCCCCGGGAGAAGGCCGGGGTGGGCTCCGCGGTCAGCAACACCATCCGCCAGGTGGCCGGAGCGCTCGGCGTGGCCGTCCTCGGCTCGGTGCTCTCCGCGGTCTACCGCAGCGACATCGGTGACGCGCTGACCGGACTGCCCACGCAGGCCCAGGACGCGGCCAACGAGTCGATCTCCGGGGCGTACGCGGCGGCGGGCCAGCTCGGCCCGGCGGCGCCGGCGCTGATCTCGGCGGCCAACGACGCCTTCGTCACCGCCATGCACTGGGCGGCCGGGCTCTCCGCGGTCATCGCCGCGCTCGGGATCATCGTGGTGCTGCGCTGGATGCCGGGCAAGGAGGACACGAGCGTCGCTCCGGCGGCTCCGGTCGCCGAGCCTGAACTGGCCGGCACGGCATAGGTCCGGGGACAATGGCGGACATGACGTCCACTGCCGATGCTCCGCGGTCGCCCGGGCGACCGCGGAGCATCCGCGCCGACGAGGCGATCATCGAGGCAACCCTCGACCTGCTCGCCGAGGGCAGCACCATCGAGGCGCTGTCGATCGAGGCGATCGCCACCCGCGCAGGGGTGGGCAAGGCCACCATCTACCGCCGCTGGGCCGGCAAGGACGCGTTGCTGCTGGACGCGTTGCGGCGACTCAAAGGCGTCATGGCGCAGCCGGCGGGCCACTCCGTCCGCGACGACCTGGTGCTGCTGGTCGGTGCGATCGGCAAGAACGTCGACCCGCGAGCGGCCAAGATCATGCCCTGCCTGGCGCCCGCCGTGAACCGCAGCGCGGACCAGTTCCAGCTCTACCAGAACATCATCTCGCCCCGGCGTCAGCTGATGCGCGAGGTGCTGCGCCGCGGCATCGACGAGGGGGTGCTCCGCGCCGACATCGACGTGGAGGTGACGATGGCGCTGCTCACCGGGCCGATGCTGATCCAGCGGGTCTTGCAGTGGAATCCGGACCTGGACGAGCAGACCCTGCCCGAACGGGTCGTCGACGCCGTGTTGGACGGCATCCAGGCCCGCTGACGTCGAGCGCCCGGTCGGCGGCGTTCGTGCCGCCGGCCGGCCCCGCTCAGGCGGCCGGCGCGCGCAGCCGGTGCAGACGCAGTGCGAGCTGCACCTCCAACGCCCGCTCGGGCCGCTGCCAGTCGACGCCGAGCAACTGCCCGACCCGCTCCAACCGCTGGGTCACCGTGTTGACGTGCACGTGCAGTTGCTCGGCGGCCCGGGCCAGGCTGCCACCCACCCCGAAGTACGCCTCCAGCGTCTTCACCAGAGCCGTGCCCCGCCGGGCGTCGTAGTCGAGCACCGGCCCGACGGTGGCGCTCAGGAACTCGGTCACGTCCTTCTCACCCCGGTCACCGACAGTCCCCAGCAACAACCCGACGAAGCCCAACTCCGCAGTGCTCGCGCCCTGCCCGGCACGGCCCAGCGCGCCCAACGCCGTCAGGCACCGGTCCGCCTCCTGGAACGTCCCGGCCAACGCCGCCGGCGTGTTCGACGGGCCACTCGCCCCGGCGGTCACCGGTCGGCCGGTCACCCGGGACAGGTCCCGGGCCACCGCGCGTGCGCTGCCGCCCGCGTCCAACCCCGGCAGCATCAGCACCACCCGGCCATCGCGCGCCGCGGCCAGACCGCCACGCGCCGAGGCGTACGTGGTGGCCCAGGAGAGCACCCGCTGCCGAGCCGAGCCGGTCGCGGCGATCGCGTCGTCGCCCACCGCCACCAGCACGTGCGGCGCGTCCAGGTCCACGCCGAGCCGACGGGCCCGGCTGCGCAGCGCGTCGGTGTCGCGCAACGGGCGGGCGATCAGGTCGTCCAACAACTCGCCACGCACCCGTCCCTCTGCCTCCGCGACCGTCCGCCGGAACAGCAGCAGCAGCGCGGTCACCAACGCCGCCCGCTCCAGGATGCGCTGGTCGGCGTCGACCAACTCGTCGTCCGGGCGCAACACCAGGGCGCCCAGGTTCTCCGCGCCGGCCACCACTGCCGCGTACCAGAACGGACCCCGGCGTACGCTGCGCCCCTCGGTCCGGGACGCGGCCACCGCCTCGACGATGTCCGCGCGGTCCGGCTCCTCGATCTCACCCACCCGGGCCAGCAGGCGACCCTCGGCGTCCAGCGCCAGCAGCGCACCGCCCAGCACCTCGGTCACCGCCGCCGCCACGTCCTCCACACCGCCGCCGCGCAGCACCAGCGCGGTCATCCGGTCGTGTGCCGCCGCGGCCCGCTCCACCGAGCTGCTGTGCGCCCGGATGGTGGTGTTCGCCGCCGACAACTCCGCCAACGCCGAACGGGTCTCGGTCAGCAGGCGGGCGGTGTCGATCGCCACCGCGGCGTGCGCGGCCAGCGACACCAGCAGCGCCACCTCCTCCCGGACGAACGGCCGGGCCGAACGGTTCGCCGCGTAGAGCACCCCGATCGAGGTGGAGCCGAGCCGCAGCGGCACCCCGAGGATCGCCACCAGCCCCTCCTCGCCCACCCCAGCGTCGATCTCGCCGGTGTGGTGGAAACGCGCGTCCTCGCCGTAGTTGGCGGTGACGTACGGGGCGCCGGACTGGGCCACCAGACCACCGAGACCGGCGCCCATCGGCAGGCGCAGCCGCTGGAAACGGGCCGAGACCGAGCCGTCGGTCACCCGCATGTAGGTGTCGCCACGTTCGTCGTCGTTGAGCGTCATGTACGCCACGTCCGCGCCGAGCAGGTGACGGGCCCGGTGCACGATCGCCCGCAACACGTCGTCCAGGTCGCGCAGCCCGGCCAGGTCACTGACCGTGTCGTACAGGCCGGACAACTCGCTCTCCCGGCGGCGCCGACGCTCCAGAAGCGCGCGGACCCGCAACGCCACCGACTTGGCCTGCTCCAGCTCGGCCAGCCGGTCCGCCGGTAGCCCGGCGGCCCGCGCGGCCACCAACGGTCCCTCGAACTCGACCGCCGCGGCCTCTCGGGCGAGCAGCTCCAGGAACTCCACCGGCGATGACATGGTCGACATTGTGCTCAGCCCCACTAGTTGGCCGTCCAGCCCCCGTCGAGGGCGATCGACGCGCCGGTGATGAACGCCGCCGGCGGCGAGCAGAGGTACGCCAACAGCTCGGCCACCTCCTCCGGCTCGATCAACCGCTTGATCGCGGCCCGGGCCAACATGATCTTCTCGATCACCTCGGCCTCGTCGATGCCGTGACTGGCCGCCTGGTCGGCGATCTGGCTCTCCACCAGGGCGGTACGCACGTACGCCGGGTTGATGCAGTTGGCGGTCACCCCGTGCGCGGCGCCCTCCAACGCGACCACCTTCGACAGCCCCTCCAGAGCGTGCTTGGCCGAGACGTAGGCCGCCTTGTACGGCGAGGCGCGCAACCCGTGCACCGAGGAGATGTTGACGATCCGCCCCCAGCCCCGGGCGTACATGTGCGGCAGCGCCCGGCGGATCAGCAGGAACGGCGCCTCCACCATCACCCGCTGGATGTACTCGAAGCGCTCGACGGGGAAGTCCTGCAACGGCGCGACGTGCTGGAGCCCCGCGTTGTTCACCACGATGTCCACGTCCACGTCGAGTGCGTCCACCGCAGCGGCGTCGGACAGGTCGACGCCCTCGGCCCGGCCACCGGCCTCGGCGGCCACCGCCTTGGCGGCCTCCAGGTTGCGGTCCACCACGAGCACCTTGGCGCCGGCCGCGCCCAGCCGCAGGGCACACGCCCGCCCGATGCCGCCGCCGCCCCCGGTGACCAGGGCGGTCCGACCGGAGAGGTCGACCTGTACGACGTGGGGGACCACCACGGGTTCTGCCGTCATGGCGCAAGAAGTTACGAGCTGTGTGCTCCCCGGCACATGGGCCAGCGACACATACTCCGTACCAAAGCTGTGTGGCCCCACCCGCCCTCGCCGCCGGCCCACGCCCCGCCCCGCCGCATGCCGCGCTCGCCGCCCCTCCCGTGCCGTGCCGCGCAGCGTCAAGATCGCGCAGTATCCAGGTTGTAGTGGCATCCAGGCGCGTCGTGCCCACTACAACCAGGTTCGAGCGTGACCTTGACGGCTGCGCGTGCCCCGGACCTCGCTCCCGCTCTCTCAGCAACCGAGTTCGTCCTCAAGATCCGCGCAACATCAGGGATGTTGCTGTCTCATCCGCGCCGGAGGCAGCAACATCCGGGAAGTTGCTCGGATCTTGGTGCGGGGGCCGGGGCGGGGGCCGGGGCGGGGGGTGGAGTGCGGAGGGCGTGTCCCGTGGGGCTGGTGGGAAGGGCGCCGGTTAGGGTGTCGAACACACGTACTGCTGACGGTTGGGGAGGGGGCGGCGTGCGCGTGCTCGGTGTCGATCCGGGGTTGACCCGGTGTGGGGTGGGCGTCGTCGAGGGTGTGCCCGGCCGGCCCTGCACACTTGTCGCCTACTACGTGGTCTACACCGACCCGGCCGACGACCTGGCGCTGCGCCTGTTGCACCTGGACCGGTCGCTGACCGAGCTGGTCGCCAAGCACGAACCGGAGAGCGTCGCCGTCGAGCGGGTGTTCAGCCAGCACAACGTCCGCACCGTGATGGGCACCGCGCAGGCCAGTGGGATCGCCGTGCTGGCCGGGGCGCGCGCCGGGTTGCCGGTGCAGACGTACACGCCGAGCGAGGTGAAGGCGGCGGTCACCGGTTCCGGTCAGGCCGACAAGGCGCAGATGACCGCCATGGTGACCCGGCTGTTGCGGCTGGCCGAGCCGCCGAAGCCGGCGGACGCGGCCGACGCGCTGGCCCTGGCCATCTGTCACGTGTGGCGCGGCGGGACCCGTTCCAAGCTGGCCGCAGCGGCCGACCGGGCACGACGAGGAGGAGCTCGATGATCGCCAGCGTGCGCGGCACGGTGACCGCGACGGGCCCGGACCAGGCCGTGATCGAGGTCGGCGGGGTCGGGCTCGCCGTGCACTGCGCCCCTGGGACCCTCGCGGAGCTGCGCGTAGGCCAGGTCGCCCGGCTCGCCACCAGCTTGATCGTGCGGGAAGACTCGCTGACCCTCTACGGCTTCGCCGACGACGACGCCAAGTCACTGTTCGAGCTGCTCCAGACCGCCAGCGGGGTTGGCCCGCGGCTGGCCCAGGCGGTGCTGGCGGTGCACACCCCCGACGCGGTACGCAAGGCGATCGCCAACGCCGACACGGCCGCCCTGACCCGCGTACCCGGGATCGGCAAGAAGGGTGCGGAACGCCTGGTGCTGGAGCTGCGTGACCGGATCGGTCCGGTGCCGATCGGCGCCGACGGCGTGGCCGGGGTGACCCGCGGCAGTTGGCCCGAGCAGGTCCGGCAGGCGCTTGTGGGGCTGGGTTGGACGGCCGGGCAGGCCGATCAGGCGGTGGCCGCGGTGGCGGAGTCGATCGAGGGCGAGACCCCGCCGGTGCCGGTCCTGCTCAAGCAGGCCATCCGACTGCTGGGCCGCACCCGATGACCGCGCGGGCGGCACGATGAGCGAGGCCGAGGGGCTCGTGTCGGCGTACGTCAGCGACGCCGACCTGGACGCGGAGGCCACGGTGCGGCCGAAGCGGCTGGCCGAGTTCATCGCCCAGGACCGGGTGCGCGACCAGCTCGACCTGTTGTTGCAGGGCGCCATGCGGCGGGGGGCGCCACCGGATCACATTCTGCTCTCCGGCCCACCGGGGTTGGGTAAGACGAGCCTGGCCAACATCGTCGCCGCCGAGCTGGGCGCGGGCATCCGGGTGACAAGTGGTCCGGCGATCGAGCGTTCCGGTGATCTGGCGGCGATCCTGACCAGCCTGGCCGAGGGCGACGTGCTCTTCATCGACGAGATCCATCGGATCGCGCGGCCGGCCGAGGAGTTGCTGTACAGCGCGATGGAGGACTTCCGGGTCGACGTCGTGGTGGGCAAGGGTCCGGGGGCGACGGCGATTCCGCTGGACGTCGAGCCGTTCACCCTGGTCGGCGCGACGACCCGCTCGGGGTTGTTGACCGGGCCGATGCGGGACCGGTTCGGCTTCGTCGCGCATCTCGACTTCTACGCTCCGGCGGATCTGGAGACGTTGCTGCACCGTTCGGCGCGGATCCTGGGTGTGCCGATCACCCCCGAGGGCGCGACCGAGATCGCCGGTCGGTCCCGGGGCACTCCCCGGATCGCCAACCGGCTGTTGCGCCGGGTCCGCGACTACGCCGAGGTTCGGGCGGACGGGGTGGTCGATCTCGACACCGCCCGTGCGGCCCTGATCGTGTACGACGTGGACGCGCTCGGCCTGGACCGGCTGGACCGTGCGGTGTTGACCGCGCTTGTCGACTCGTTCCGGGGCGGCCCGGTCGGGTTGTCCACGCTCGCCGTGGCGGTGGGGGAGCAGCCGGACACGGTGGAGGAGGTCTGCGAGCCGTTCCTGGTGCGGGCCGGTCTGTTGGCCCGTACGCCCAGGGGTCGGGTGGCGACCGAGGGCGCCTGGCGGCATCTGGGGCGCACACCACCGAATGGTACATTTGGTGTGGATAGTCCACCTGTGCCGGACTTGTTCTCCTTGGATGTCGATCAGCCGTGATGTGAACGTGATCTGTGCCGCATTCGGCGTTCTCAGGTGCAGGGTTTAGACTTCGCCGCGGTCTGTACAGGACGTGAGAATCCGCCTCCGCTCCGGCACCCTCGTGCCGGGCAGGTGGCCAATGGGAAGGTCAGTAACCGTGCATTACGCAGCAGCGGGTGGCGGGGCCGGCGGTATCACGCCGATCCTGATGATCGCCCTGCTCTTCGGTGTCATGTACTTCATGATGATCCGGCCCCAGCAGAAGCGCCGCAAAGAGGCGGAGTCGATGCAGTCCAACCTCGGGCCCGGCGATGAGGTCGTGACCATCGGTGGGCTCTACGGCACGGTCACCGGCATCGAGGACGACACCGTCCTGATCGAGGTCGCACCGGGCGTGCAGACCCGCTACGCCCGCCCGGCCATCGCGCGGGTGGTCACCCGCGCGGAGCTGCCGAGCGAGCCGGTCACCGAGGACGCGGACACCGTCAAGGAGTGATCCTCCCCCGGGAGCGGCGAGTCCGGCGTACGGCCGGTCGGCCGACTTCCGGGTCGTCGCGCCCGAACGGGGCAGCGGGCGAGACGTGAAAACTGGATAGTTGGGTCGACGCCGGGCGTCGGCACGTTCCCGTGACCGTCGGCGTTCCGCGCCGGGGTGCCCGGTCCTCGTGTCGGCATTCCGTCGGCTCAAGGCAGACCCCGTCGGGCGGGACCCCCGGCCCGACACCGCCGCCGCTGCGACAGCGGCGCGACCGTACAGGGAGACAGGACAGCCGTGGCACCACCTCAGGGACAGATGCGCCCCGGGCGGCAGCTCGCCGTGCTCGGGTTCATCTTCGTGGTCCTCTATCTTTTGGTGTTCTTCGCTGGCGCCAGCGGCAGTTGGAAGGACCGGCTCGAGCCCAAGCTCGGCCTGGACCTCATCGGCGGCACGCGGGTGACACTGGAGGCGACCAACAGCGTCGACGGCAAGCCCCCGACGGCGGAGAACCTCGAGGAGGCCCGCGAGATCATCGAGAGCCGGGTCAACGCGTTCGGCGTGGCCGAGGCCGAGGTGGTCACCGAGGGCAACCGCAACATCGTCATCTCCCTGCCCGGTGAGAACCGGGACCTCACCGATGTGGGCAGCGCGGCCGAGCTGCGCTTCCGCAAGGTGCTCAAGGCCGCCTCCGGCAGTGGTGTGGCCGAGGCGCCGCCCGCCGCCACTCCGGTCCCGTCCGGCAGCGCCGCCCCGACCGGCAGCGCGACCCCGACCCCGACGGGCAGCGCCTCGCCGAAGGTGACCTCGTCGCCCAGCGGCGGTCAGGGCGGAATGGCCCCGGCGTCGCCCAGCGCCACGCCCTCCGCGTCCGCCACGGCCTCGCCGAGCGCCGCCGCGCCCAGCGCCAGCGCCGAGCCGGTGCCGGCCAGCGTCGAGGAGCAGCGCAAGGCCGTCGAGCAGAAGGTCGGCGCCGCCGCGTGGCAGGCCGCCAACGGGCTGCAGGCCCCGGCCGACCTGACCGCCGACCCGTCGCTGGCCGAGAAGCTCAAGCCGTTCGGCACGCTGTCTCCGCAGGAGATCGCTGTGCTGCCGGCGCAGATGCAGTTCAACGTGCCGACGATCGGCTGCACGCAGCTCGACCAGCGCCCCCCGGCGTCGATCTCCGACGCCAACCAGCAGGTGGTCTCCTGCGAGGACGGCGCGTCGAAGTACCTGCTCGACAAGGCCAAGGTGCTGGGCACCGACGTGTCCGACGCCGACGCGGTGCTCGACCAGACCAACGCCTGGGTGGTCAGCCTGGACTTCACCGGCGACGGCCAGGGCAAGTGGACCTCGCTGACCCGTGAGGCGTTCAACAACGAGGGCCAGGCCTGCGACGCGACCGCGCTGGGTCAGGACGGCAAGTGCCGGGTGGCCGTCGTCCTGGACAACGAGATCGTCTCCTCCCCGGAGATCCAGGGCGTGCTGACCGGCAACTCCCAGATCACCGGCACCTTCACGCAGAAGGACGCCAGCACCCTCGCGGGCCAGCTCCGCTACGGCGCGCTGCCGGTGACCTTCGAGCAGCAGGAGGCGCAGAACGTCACCGCCACGCTGGGTGCCAGCCACCTGCGCGCCGGTCTCCTCGCGGCCGGCATCGGCATGCTGCTGGTCATCGTCTACGCGTTCTTCTACTACCGGCTGCTCGGCTCGGTGATCTTCCTGAGCCTCATCCTCTCCGCGCTGCTGGTCTTCGGCGCGCTCGTGGTGCTCGGCCGGCAGATCGGCTTCACGCTCACCCTCGCCGGCATCGCCGGAATGATCGTCTCGCTAGGTGTGGCGGCGGACTCGTTCGTCATCTACTTCGAACGACTGAAAGACGAGATCCGGGAGGGGCGAAGTCCGCGTAGCGCGGTGCCCCGGGCCTGGATCCGGGCCCGTCGGACGATCATCTCGGCCAACGCGATCACCCTGCTCTCCGCTGTGGTGCTCTACGTGGTCTCGGTCGGCACGGTCAAGGGCTTCGCGTTCGCGCTCGGCCTGGCCACCGTGCTCGACCTGGTGGTGGTCTTCCTCTTCCGGCACCCGATCATGACGATGTTCGCCCGGACCCGGGCGTTCCTGTCCCCGCGGGTCAGCGGTCTGGGCCGGGCACTGCCGGCCCGCAACCAGCCGACTCAGCCCCGCAACCCGCGCGCCAAGGAGGCCTGAGATGGCTGAAAACGGTCTGGCGAGCCGCCTCTACAACGGCGAGGCCGGTCTCAACATCGTCGGCCGGCGCAAGCTCTGGTTCGGCGTCGCCGGGGTCCTGGTCCTGATCGCGATCCTCAGCTTCTCGATCCGTGGGTTCAGCCTGGGCATCGAGTTCGCCGGTGGCAACTCGTTCCAGGTGCCGGCAAGTGTCGGCACCCTGGACGACGCCGAGCGGGAGGTCAACTCGGCCCTCGCCGCCGAGAACACCGGCGTCACGGTGGCCACCACGCAGAAGGTCGGCGGCACGGGCGGCGATTCCTACGAGCTGCGCACGCCGCAGCTCACCGTCGAGCAGGCCAACTCGGTAAAGGCCCAGATCGCCGAGGATCTCGGCATCAACGCCGACCAGATCAGCAGCAACCAGGTCAGTGAGGCATGGGGCAGCCAGGTGACCGAGCGGGCCGTGCTCGGTCTGGTCATCTTCATCGCGCTGGTGATGGTCTACCTGATCCTGCGCTTCGAGTGGCGGATGGCCGTGGCCGCGGTCGCCTCGCTGATCACCAACCTGATCCTCACCGCCGGCATCTACTCGCTTGTCGGCTTCGAGGTCACCCCGTCGACGATCATCGGCTTCCTCACCATCCTGGGCTTCGCGCTCTACGACGTGGTGGTGGTCTTCGACAAGGTCCAGGAGAACACCCGGGGCATCACCGCCAACAACAACCAGACGTACGCCGAGGCGTCCAACCTGGCCATCAACCAGAGCCTGATGCGGTCGTTGAACACCTCGGTGGTCGCCCTGCTGCCGGTCGGCGGTCTGCTCTTCATCGGTGCCGGCCTGCTCGGCGCCGGCACGCTGAAGGACCTCGGTCTGGTGCTGTTCGTCGGCATGGCTGTGGCGTTCCTGACCTCCATCCTGGTGGCCACCCCGCTGCTGGCGCTGCTGAAGAACTACGACCCGCGGATCCAGGCGCACAACAAGCGCGTCCTGACCCGGCGGGGCGCGGTCAGCCGCGGCGAGGTCACCGGTAAGGGTGCCGCCGGTCCGGTGGACCAGGCCGACGCGACCGACGAGCCGGTCGACCAGGACGCCGCCGCGCTGGCCGGTGCCGCCCCGAAGGTGGGCGCTCGCCCGGCGGGCAAGCGGGCCACCGGCGCCCGGGGCGGTCGCCCGGGTGGCGGCGGCAACCGGCCGGGTGGCGCCAAGCGGCGCTGACCCGACAGGAAACACCCGAACGGCGTCCGGCATGCTGTTGCCGGACGCCGTTCGTCGTCGAAGGAGAGCGAAACAGCCGTGACGGAGACCCACAGCACCGCAGCGCGCGGGGACAGTGGCCCGGAGGTCGCCCGACTGGTCGCCAGCCGGGTGCTGGACGTGCCCGACTTTCCCAAGCCCGGCGTCCTGTTCAAGGACCTGATGCCACTGTTCGCCGACGGCAAGGTCTTCCGTGAGGTGATCGACGAGGTCATCGCGTACCACGGGCGGGACGCCTTCGACGTGGTGGTCGGCATCGAGGCGCGCGGGTTCGTCGTCGCGGCGGCCATCGCGTACGCGACCGGGGTGGGCGTGGTGCCGGTGCGTAAGGCCGGCAAGCTGCCCCGCCCGGCGCACTCGGTCTCCTACGCGCTGGAGTATGGCGAGGCCACCCTGGAAGTGCACGAGGACGCCTTCACCGCCGGGCACCGGGTGCTGGTGGTCGACGACGTGCTGGCCACCGGTGGCACCGCCGAGGCGACGTTGGACCTGGTCGAGCGGGCCGGCGGCACCGTCACCGGCTTCACAGTGCTGCTGGAACTCGGTTTCCTGGGTGGGCGTGAGCGACTGGCGCCGCGTCCCGTGCACGCCCTGCTGACCGTTTGAGCCGGTCGAGACTCTGTTGACCGTTTGATCCCGGACCCGTCGGACGGACCCGGCGCCGACCGTCCGGCGGAGCGGCAGGGGACCGTCCGTGCGGGTAGCATTGCCCTTTGCTGACGCCGGCGGTAACCCGTCCGGCGGGCGAGACCAGGTCGGCCGATGTTCGGCCGGCGTGTTTCCGGCGAGCGGTGAGGAGGCCGGTGTCCCACGATGTCGTCCCTCCGGCGGAGGGCACGGTGCACCCGACAGGCGACGCTGACGGCTCGGTGACCGACCGGACAGGCGACGCGCCGGCCCGGGTGACGGGCACCGGCAACGGTTCCGGCAGGGCCTCCGGCGAGAGCGCGGTGCGTCCGACCAGCGGCCCGCCGAGTGCCGAGGCGTCTCCCGGCGCCGATGGCGTCGTGGTGCCGTTCCCGACCGACGCCGGTGTCGACCCGTCACCAAGCGGTGGCTTCGGGCTGTCCAACGCGCCCACCGGTCGGCGGGTCCGGGCCCGGTTGGCCCGGTTCAACGCGCCCTGGCAGACCTCTCAGGTCAGCGAGGTGCTGGAGCCGCTCATCGCGAGCCACCGGGACAACCACCCCAAGGCGGACGCCCGGCTGCTTCAGCGTGCCTTCGACACGGCCGCCCGGTGGCACTCCGGGCAGTACCGCAAGTCCGGCGACCCCTACATCACCCACCCGCTCGCGGTGGCGACGATCCTCGGCAACCTGGGGATGGACACCACCACGCTCGTCGCCGCGCTGCTGCACGACACCATCGAGGACACCGAGTACACCCTCGACCAGATGCGTGCCGACTTCGGTGGCGAGGTCGCCCTGCTGGTCGACGGCGTCACCAAGCTCGACAAGGTCAAGCTGGGCGATGCGGCCAAGGCCGAGACGATCCGCAAGATGGTCGTGGCCATGGCCAAGGACCCGCGGGTGTTGGTGATCAAGCTGGCCGACCGGCTGCACAACATGCGTACCCTGACCTTCCTGCCCCGCCCCAAGCAGGAGCAGAAGGCCAAGGAGACGCTGGAGATCCTGGCGCCCCTCGCGCACCGCCTCGGTATGAACACGATCAAGTGGGAGCTGGAGGATCTGTCCTTCGGCACCCTGTTCCCGAAGCGCTACGAGGAGATCAACCGGCTGATCGGGGAGCACCAGCCGCAGCGCGAGTCGCTGTTGCGGCAGGTGACGCAGAAGGTCGGCACCGACCTGAAGGCCGCCAAGATCAAGGCGGAGACCACCGGGCGGCCGAAGCACCTCTACTCGATCTACCAGAAGATGATCGTGCGGGGTCGCGACTTCAACGACATCTACGACCTGGTCGGCGTGCGCATCCTGGTCGACACGGTTCGCGACTGCTACGCGGCGCTGGGCGTCATCCACGCCAACTGGCAGCCGGTGCCGGGTCGGTTCAAGGACTACATCGCGATGCCCAAGTTCAACATGTACCAGTCGTTGCACACGACTGTCATCGGGCCCACCGGCAAGCCGGTGGAGATGCAGATCCGCACGTACGCGATGCACCGCACCGCCGAGTTCGGCATCGCCGCGCACTGGAAGTACAAGGAGCACAAGGGCACCCAGATCGTCGGCCCGCCCGCGCACATCGACGAGATGACCTGGCTGCGGCAACTGCTCGACTGGCAGCGAGAGGCAGCCGACCCGAGCGAGTTCCTGGACGCGCTGCGCTTCGACCTGTCCAGCCAGGAGGTGTACGTCTTCACCCCGAAGGGTGACGTCATCCCGCTGCCGACCGGGTCGACGCCTGTGGACTTCTCGTACGCGGTGCACACCGAGGTGGGGCACAAGTGCATCGGGGCGCGGGTCAACGGCAAGCTGGTGCCTCTGGAGTCGACGCTGTCCAACGGCGACGTGATCGAGATCTTCACGTCGAAGTCCGAGACGGCCGGCCCGACGCAGGACTGGCTGGGCTTCGTCAAGAGCCCCCGCGCACGGACGAAGATCCGGCAGTACTTCAACAAGGAGCGGCGCGAGGAGGCGATCGAGGCCGGCAAGGACGCGATCGTCAAGGCGATGCGCAAGCAGGGCATGCCGTTGCAGCGGATGCTCACCTCCGACGCGCTCATGTCGATCGCCCGCGACCTGCACCTGGCCGACGTGGCCTCGCTCTACGCCGCGGTCGGCGACAGTCAGGTCTCCGCGCAGTCGGTGGTGCAGAAGCTGATGGCCGCGTACGGCGGCGAGGAGGGCGCGGCGGAGGACATCGCCGAGACCGCCGTCGCCACCCGGCCGCCGCGCAGCCGGCAGAGCAGCGCCGACCCGGGCGTCGTGGTCCGGGGCGTCAGTGACGTCTGGATCAAGCTGGCGCGCTGCTGCACCCCGGTCCCACCGGACTCGGTGTTCGGCTTCGTCACCCGCTCCGGCGGGGTGAGCGTGCACCGTGACGACTGCGCCAACGCCGAGGACCTGCGCGCGCAGAGCGAGCGGGTCGTCGAGGTGAGCTGGAAGCTCACCTCCGCCTCGACGTTCCTGGTGGCCATCCAGGTCGAGGCCCTGGACCGGCACAAGCTGCTGGCCGACGTCACCCGGGTGCTCTCCGACGAGCGGGTCAACATCCTCTCCGCCACCGTCACCACCACCCGCGACCGGGTGGCGGTGAGCCGGTTCAGCTTCGAGATGGCCGACCCGAAGCACCTGGGCCACCTGCTGGCCACGGTCCGCAAGGTCGACGGCGTGTTCGACGCCTACCGGGTCACGTCCGGCGCCTGACGCCCACCTGATCGGTCGCGGGGCTCACCGCGTACCCCGGAAACGACAGCGCCCGCCGGCTCAGCCGGCGGGCGCTTCGTCGTGCGCGCGGGGGGTCAGCCCTGCGGGTTGCTCATCGTGAGGTCCTTGATGATGACCTCCTTCTTCGGGTGGCCGCCGCCGGCCTGCTGGGCGAACGCGCCGTCGTCGCCGGCCTTGGCCACGTCCTTGACGAGGTCCAGACCGCCGGTGATGGAGCCCAGCACGGTGTAGGCCGGGTCCAGCGGCGAGTCGCCGTAGACGATAAAGAACTGGCTGCCGGTGCTGCCCGGCTGGCCGGAGTTGGCCATCGCGATGACACCCTCCGGGTACGGCGGGCGCTTGTCGGTGGGCAGGTTCTCCTCGGGCAGGCGGTAGCTCGGGCCGCCCTGACCGTCGGTGGGGCGCCAGCCGTCGCCGGTGGCGCTGGGGTCACCGCACTGCAACACCTTGATGCCCTCGGTCACGAGGCGGTGGCACTTGGTGTTGTCGAAGAAGTTCTTCTCCGCGAGGTGGGTGAAGCTGCCCGCCGTGCACGGCACCAGCGACCGGTCGACCTTGGCGGTGATCGGGCCGAGGTTCGTGTCGATCGTCATGGTCTGCACGCCGGTGCCGGACTGCTGGTTGCTCGGCACCCCGACGTCCTTGATCTGCGGGGGCCGCTGCTCCGTGGGCAGCGCGTTGTACACGCACTCGGACGCGCCGGCCGCCGGCGCGGCGGTGTCGTTCTTGTCGTCGTCGCCGCCGAGGCTCACCGCCAGCCAGACGGTGCCGGCGACGACGAGCACCAGTGCGGCACCCGCGCTGATGATCGCCGTCGTCTGCCGGCGCTTGCGGGCCTTGGCCGCGCGCTCGGCCATCTCCTTCTCAAGCCGGGCGCGTCGTGCCGCCGCTTGCTGCCGCTCTCTGGTGGACGTCACGCCTGGATCCTCCTGGCTATCTGCTGCTGGGTGCCGAGTAATTGGGTGGGACGACCGGTCAGCCGGCGCTCGGGCTGCTGGCCGGGGTGCCGGAGACCGACGGCGCCGGTGCCGCACCGGTGGCCGGCTCACCGACCGTGAGGCTCTGGATCGTCACATCGGTGTTGGGCTTGACCTTCGCCCCGGTCCCATTGTCCACGGTCGGGAGGGCGCCGATCTTCTCCACCACGTCCAGCCCGCCGGTCACCCGGCCAATGACCGGGTACTTCGGGTCGGCGGTGGTGAAGTCCTTGAAGAAGATCAGGAACTGGCTGCCGTTGCTGCCCGGCGGGTTGGAGACCATCGTCACCGTGCCCTTCGGGTACGTCGGCGGTTGGCCGGGGGCCGGGCTGGCCGACGGTGAGGCCGACGGCACGGTCGGCACCTCCTCGTCGTAGAACGAGTAGGTCGGCCCACCGAGACCCGTGCCGCTGGGGTCGCCGCAGCGCAGCGCGCCCTCGGCGGTGATCTCGTGGCACTTGGTGTTGTCGTAGAACGACCGGCTGGCCAGGTGGGCGATGCTCGCCGCCGCGCACGGGGAGTTGGTCAGGTTCAGTTCCGCGGTGATCGGTGCGCCCTGGTTGGTGGTCACTGTCATCGCGCGGGTGCCGTCCGTGGGCAGATCCTTGGTGGCCGGCGTGCCGACGTCCTTGAGGTTGGTGTTGGCCGTCGCGTCCTGCGGCGTCCAGAGGCAGGTGTCCTCCGCGGCCGTGTTCTGCTTCGGGTCGGAGTCGAACGCCCCGAGCGCCCAGGCCGAGCCGGCCACGACCAACACGAGAACCAGGGCGGCGCCAACTCCGGCCTGGATCTGCCGTCGTCGCCGCGTGGAGGCGGCCCGACGAGCCAACTGCCGGTCGAGCTTGGCCCGCGCCAGTTTGCGCTGCCGGTCCCTGCTGGAAGCCACAGGTGCTCCCCTTTCCTCTACCTGGTCGTCGCCGGCGGCCGGTCGCCCCGGCCCGTCCGGGCGTCACGTGTGCCGCGCCTCACGCCCGCCAGAGTGTACGGCTAGTGACTGGGAATGTGGTGTACGAGGTCCACCCCATCCCGAGCAGCGCTTATCGGAGGTTGTCACTGTGCCCCACGGGGCGCGCGGGACGGACGCGGCAAACTCGCTCGGCCCGCCCGATAGGCTGCTGTGCAAGGACGACAGCTGCTCGACGGAAAGGACAGCGCCCGTGCTCGTGGCCGGCTTTCCCGCGGACGCCTTCGGCACCAACTGCTACGTGGTTGCCACCGCGCCGGGGGAGCAGTGCGTGGTGGTCGACCCCGGCATCGGGGTGCTCGACCAGCTCGACGCGCTGCTCGCCGAGCACCGCCTGCATCCGGCCGCCGTGCTGCTCACCCACGGCCACCTCGACCACACCTTCTCGGTCGCGCCGGTCTGCGGCGCGCGCGGCATCACCGCCTACGTGCACCCCGGCGACCGGGAGATGCTGGCCGACCCGTCCAAGGGCCTCTCGACCGACCTGACGTCGCTCTTCGGCGGCCGGCTGAGCTACACCGAGCCCGACGACGTGGCGGAGCTGACCGACGGCGCCACCCTCACGCTCGCCGGCCTGGAGATCGCCGTCGACCATGCCCCGGGCCATACCGGCGGGTCGGTGCTGTTCCGGCTGCCGGGCGCCGGGTCGAGCTGGGAGGCCGACGAGCTGTGCCTCTCCGGCGACGTCCTCTTCGCCGGGTCGATCGGTCGCACCGACCTGCCGGGCGGCAGCATGTCGGCCATGCTCACCAGCCTGCGCGACAAGATCCTTCCGCTGGCCGACGACACCGTCGTGCTGCCCGGCCACGGCCCCGGCACCACCATCGGCCGCGAGCGCGCCAGCAACCCGTACCTCATCGAGGTGGCTGGCACGTCGCCGGCCGCTCCCACCCGGGGCCTCTAGATCTTCGTCCGCGCCACGCGCGGACCCACGACACCACCGCGCCGCGGGCGCGGAACCGCAAGGAGTACGCCGATGAGCAAGCCCACGCCCATCTCCGGCTTCCCGGAGTGGACCCCCGGCCAGCGGATGATCGAGCAGTTCGTGCTCGACAAGATCCGGGCCACCTTCGAGCTGTACGGCTTCGCGCCGCTGGAGACCCGCGCCGTGGAGCCGCTGGACCAGCTGCTGCGCAAGGGCGAGACCTCGAAGGAGGTCTACGTGATCCGGCGACTGCACGCCGACGCCGAGGGCGCCGGCACTGACGATCAGCTCGGCCTGCACTTCGACCTGACCGTGCCGTTCGCCCGCTACGTGCTGGAGAACGCCGGCAAGCTGAGCTTCCCGTTCCGCCGCTACCAGATCCAGAAGGTGTGGCGGGGTGAGCGGCCGCAGGAGGGCCGCTACCGGGAGTTCGTCCAGGCCGACATCGACATCGTCGACCGGGACACCCTGGCAGGGCACCACGAGGCCGAGATGCCCCTGGTGATCGGGGACGCGCTGCGCTCGTTGCCGATCCCGCCGGTGACCATCCAGGTCAACAACCGCAAGATCTCCGAGGGTTTCTACCGGGGCATCGGGCTGACCGACCCGGAGACGGTGCTGCGCGCCGTGGACAAGCTCGACAAGATCGGCCCGGCGAAGGTGGCCGAGCTGCTGGCCCAGACCGCGGGTGCGAGCGAGGCGCAGGCCAAGGCGTGCCTGGCGCTGGCCGAGATCTCCGCCCCGGACGCGTCGTTCGCCGACGCCGTGCGGGCGCTCGGGGTGAGCGACCCGCTGCTCGACGAGGGCATCGAGGAGCTGGTCCGGGTGGTGGAGACCGCCGCCGAGCACTCGCCCGGCCTCTGCCTGGCGGACCTGCGCATCGCCCGTGGCCTGGATTACTACACCGGCACCGTCTACGAGACCCAGCTGCGCGGCTACGAGCGCTTCGGCTCGATCTGCTCCGGCGGTCGGTACGACAACCTGGCCAGCGCCGGTGCTGTGTCGTACCCCGGGGTGGGGATCTCGATCGGGGTCACCCGGCTCCTCGGGCTGCTCTTCGGCGCGGGGGAGCTGTCGGTCTCGCGTTCGGTGCCCACCTGTGTCCTGGTGGCGTTGGCCGACGAGGAACACCGCCCGACCAGTGGCCGGATCGCGGCGGCGCTGCGGCGGCGCGGTATCCCCACCGAGGTCTCGCCGAGCGCGGCGAAGTTCGGCAAGCAGATCCGCTACGCCGAGCGGCGGGGCATCCCGTACGTCTGGTTCCCGGGTGCCGACGGGGCGCCGGACGAGGTGAAGGACATCCGCTCCGGTGAGCAGGTCACGGCCGGTGCCGAGGAGTGGATGCCACAGTCGGCGGACCTCAAGCCGACTGTCGGTTGAGTTCCCCACTGGCGCTGACGGCCACGGGGACCTACGGTAGCGTAAGTTACGCCACCGTAGGGAGTTTCTCGTGACCGTCAGCACCACACTGAGTCAGACCGCGCTGCTCGTCGAGCTGGAGCCGGTTGTCGAACGCAACCTGGACCGCCACCTCTCGCTCGCCAAGGAGTGGTTCCCGCACGAGTACGTGCCGTGGAGCGAAGGGCGGACCTTCGACGGGCCGCTCGGCGGCGAGGCGTGGTCGCCGACCGACTCCACCATTCCGGACGTGGCCCGCACCGCGCTGATCGTGAACCTGCTGACCGAGGACAACCTGCCCTCGTACCACCACGAGATCGCCACCCTGTTCGGCCGCGACGGCGCGTGGGGCACCTGGGTGCACAGGTGGACCGCCGAGGAGGGTCGGCACGGCGTCGCGATCCGCGACTACCTGACCGTCAGCCGGGCGGTCGACCCGGTGGCGTTGGAGCGGGCCCGGATGACGCACATGTCGGAGGGCTACACCAACGCCCACGGCGACGAGGTGCTGCACTCACTGGCGTACGTCTCGTTCCAGGAACTGGCCACCCGAATCTCGCACCGCAACACCGGCAAGGCCACTGGCGACCCCGCCTGCGAGGCGCTGCTGGCCCGTGTGGCCGCCGACGAGAACCTGCACATGGTCTTCTACCGCAACCTGCTCGCGGCCTCGTTCGAGCTGGCCCCGAGTCAGGCCATGCGGGCCGTCGCCGACGTGGTGGCCGACTTCCAGATGCCGGGTAGCGGCATCGAGGGCTTCGCCCGCAAGTCGGTGGCGATCGCCCTGGCTGGCATCTACGACCTGCGCCAGCACCGCGACGACGTGCTGCAGCCGGTCCTGCGCCAGTGGGACGTCTTCAACGTGACAGGCCTCAACGCCGACGGCGAGGCCGCCCGCGAGCAGCTTGCCGCCCAGCTGGACAACCTGGACCGCGCCGCGAACCGTTTCGAGGAGAAGCGCGACGCCCGAGCCGCCCGCCTAGCCCTCCGCTAAACCCCACCCACCCACCCCCTC
>NZ_JAGPXW010000004.1:0-361500 GCF_018070365.1 Micromonospora sp. D93
TAACCCACGACCTCACACGGACCAAGGAGATACGACGTCAGCGAGCGACCACCACGATTTTCAGCCCGGAACGGGCCGCATCGCCAGAGGCGACAGGGACTAACCCCGCCCGCCCCCGCCCCGCCCCCGCCCCGCCCGCGTCGGCCAAGGGGTTGTGGCGGGGGTGCAGAACTCGCGAAACGTCTGGTGCGCCCACCACATCGCCATGATCGACACGGGCGGGGTCGGCCTGGCGTGGGGGTGGGCATAGGGGGTCGGCACGCTATCGAGTTGATGCCATGAACGAATCGCTGGGCTCGGCTCGGCTCGGCTCGCTCGGCTCGGCTCGCTCGGCTCGCTCGGCTCGGCTCGCTCGGCTCGGCTCGGGTCGGGTCAACCAGGCCCTGAATCGTTTACGACATCAGCTCCAAAGGAGCAGGCAGGGACACGCTCCCCAGGGGCGGGCCGCAGGATGCCCGGTAGGCCGCCCCGGCCGACGACGACCAGGGCGACCTCCCAGCCGACCGGGCCGGGGCGGGAGTTAGGTGAGGGTGGCCAGGGCTTTTGCGTAGGTCGGGGGGATGTGGTTGGGGCCACCGGGGGTGAAGACATCGGACGTGGCCACTGCGGACCAGGCCGTCTCCGGGACGGCGTCGACCAGGGCCTGGATCACCGGGGCGTCGCGCCACTGGTCCTGCTCGGCGAGGAGGCCGAGGGCCACCACCGACTCCTCGACCTCGCCCACGCACTCGAACGGCTTGTGCCCGTCCACGCCCAGCAGCTCGCGGTAGCCGGGGATCTGCGACTCGTCGGCCAGCAGGTCGCCGCCGAAAATGCCCACCACCCGCTCCCGGGGCATGAACGGCGCCATGGCCAGGAACACGAAGCGGCACTTCGGGCAGTCACGGCACCAGCGCTCACTCGCGTCGCGAAGCTTGAACGCCTGGTTGCAGCTGGTCACCACGTCGTCGTACCTGGTGAACTCGGCGAACAGCCGGGCGATGTGCAGCTCGGACAGCGAACGCAGCAGGGAGAAGTACGGGTCGGTCAGGCCGGCGTGCTCGCCCAGCGACGCCCGCAGCAGTCCCTCCGCCTCGACGCCCTTGGACCACTGGTGGTTGATCTCGTGGCCGTTCCAGACCAGGTTCGGGTCGGACGCCGAACGCTCGTTGGACATCACCACCGGGCCCAGCCCGTGCAGGACGGCGGTGGCCACCGCGATCAGGGAGTTGATGGCGGTGACCGGGATGTGCCCGTTCAGCGCGCCGGCGGCGTTCAGGTCGAACAGCACCCTGTCGATGCGCCGCCGGGCGGCCAGCGGGACCAGCCCGGACGCCTCGTTGACGGCGACGATCACGTGGTTCGGGTTGACCGAGAACGGCACCGGGTCCAGCTCGGCGCGGCGCAGCGCCTCCAGACTGACGATCGAGTCCTTACCGCCGCCGACCGCCGAGAGCGGCCGACGGTCGGAGTCGTCGTACACGCGCGGGGGCTCCGGCGAGCCGGCCGGCACCTCCGGGCGCAGTTGGAGCACGTGCGGCAGCTGGTTGCGGTACGCGTACTCCGCGAGGCCCTTGGTGTAGACGGCCGTGACGTAGTCGACGGTGGCCGCGCCCAGCGGCGCCGGCAGCACGAGTCGGGGCGGCGCGGCGGCCTTGTAGTAGCTGACCCCGGCGACCAGGTGTAGCACCTCCAGCACCCGGTTGAGGGTCGCCACCGTCTCGTCCGAGGGTGGCTCCGCCGGCAGCGGAAGTGTGATCACCTCGGTGAACCGCTGCTCACCGGCCGGGCCGGTCAGGGCGTAGTCGAACAACACCTCGCCGGTGGCGAAGTCGATCGAGTAGGACGGGAAGGTGAAGGCGTCCATCCGCCGGAGCTGCTCGTTGGGCACACGCCATACTAGGCCCTGGTTCGTCCGGCCGTGTCCGGACCGGGCCCGCCCTGCCGCCGCCGTGACCCACGAGGAGAGCCCCGTGCGCCTTTCTGACCTGCGCGGACGTACCGTCGCCGTCTGGGGCACCGGTCGGGAGGGCCGGGCCGCTGTGACCGCCATCGCCGCGCACGGCCCGGCCGAGCTGGTCGCCGTCGACGACAGCGCGAACTTCCTGTCGCTGCCCTGGGACGGCCCCCTGGCCGAGGCGGCGCCGCTGGTCACTGGTGAGGCGGGCTTCGAACGGCTGGCCGCCGCGGACGTGGTGGTCCGCTCCCCGGGCGTGCCGCAGACCCACCCGTGGCTGGTCGAGCTGCGCCGCCGCGGGATCATGGTTACCCAGGGCACCGCGTTGTGGATGGCCGACCACGCCGCGCGCACCGTCGGGGTCACCGGCAGCAAGGGCAAGAGCACCACCTCCAGCCTGATCAGTCACCTGCTCACCGCGATGGGCCGGCCGAACGTCTTCGGCGGCAACATCGGGGTGCCGACCCTGGACCTGCCGGAGGCGGAGCTGTACGTGCTGGAGCTGTCCAGCTACCAGTGCAGCGACCTCGCCGACTCGCCCCGGGTGGCCGTGGTCACCGCGCTCTTTCCCGAGCACCTGGACGCGCACGGCGGGGAACGGGAGTACTACCGGGACAAGCTCAACCTGCTCGCCCACGACCCGCAGACGATCGTGGTCAACGGGGGCGACCCCCGGCTCGCCGCGGAGCTGGGTGAGCTGCCGGCGGTCCGGGCCGGCCGCCCCGACACCACCCACGTCGCCACCGGCGTCGACGGCACGCAGTGGTTCCACGTCGGTGACCAGCCGCTCTTCCCCCGCGCCGTGCTGCCGCTGGTCGGCCGGCACAACGAGGGCAACCTCTGCGTCGCGCTCACCGTCCTCGACGCGCTCGGCGTGGACGTGCTGGCCAACAAGGACCACCTCGCCGTCGCGGTCGCCGAGTTCCAGGGGCTGGCCCACCGACTCACCGAGATCACCGACCCGTCCGGGTTGACGTTCGTCGACGACACCCTGGCCACCAGCCCGTACGCGGCCATGCACGCCATCGACGCGTACGACGGGCGGCCGCTGACGGTGATCGTCGGGGGCAACGACCGGGGTCTGGACTACACGCCGTTGGCCGAGCACCTTGCCGAGCGTGAGTTGACCGTGATCGGGATTCCGGACAGCGGGGCCCGCATCGTCGAGGTGCTCACCGGCCTGCCGAAGGTGCGTACCGAACTGGTCGGCGACCTGGTGGACGCGGTCCGGCTGTCCCGTGAGGTGACCCCGGCCGGTGGGGTGGTGCTGCTGTCCCCGGCTGCCCCCAGCTACGGCCGGTTCCGCAACTTCGAGCACCGCTCCGAGGTCTTCGCCCAGGCCGTCGCCGACACCGCCCGCTGAGCCCGCCTCAGCGCCGGTCGAGCCCGGCGTGCAGGGCGCGCATCGAGCGGATCGCCGAGCGGATCTCCTGGAGGTATCGCCCCGGCGTGAGTGTCTGCTCGGGCAGCACCGCCAGGTCGGCAAGCGTCGGGTCCACGCCGACCGTGTCGATGGCACACCCGTAGGGCAGGGCCAGCGTGCGCAGCGCGTCGCAGTGCTGGAACGGCACGTAGATCGGCGCGGTGACCATCAGGACCTCGTCGCCCGGGGCGAGCCGGACGTGCCCGGCCCAGAACCGCTGGGTGTCGGCGGTGTGCGCACGCCGCTGGTCCGGTTCGCTGGACGGCGCGGCCAGCACCCGGATCGGCGGCAGCCCGTCCGGCCGGTAGGTCCGCGACGACCAGGAGTGGTGCGGGTGGCCGGCGTCGACACCCGCCTGCTCGGTCGGGGCGGCCACCCCGAACACCCGGCGGACGGCCGTTTCCAGCACGTCCACCTCGGTCTCGTCGGCCGGCAGACCCGCGTCGGCCAGCGTGCGGCGCTCCCAGTCCGACAGCGGCCGAAAGCTGCCCAGGACGGCGACCTCGCCGCTCACCGGTAGGCCGGTGCGGAGCAGGTGCGCGGCGTAGCCGACGCGGCGTACGCAGGCGTGCGCCAGGCCGCCGAGCACCACCACATGGGCGTACGCCGACCGGGCCGGTGGCACCGGCTGGATCAGCCCGAGCGCGGCGGCCGCGTCGAGCACCAGTTTCGCGGTGGCCGGGTCGAGGTCGGGTTCCCGGGCGTCGGGTCGTTCCCGGCCGCCCCGGAAGTCCCAGTGGCGGGCGGAGAAGTCGTCGAGGTAACCGAGCACCTCGCTGAGGTCACCGTCGGGCCAGGTGCCGCCGAAGTGGGCGACCAGGCCGCGCAGCGGGGTGGAGCAGACCCAGGCCCGATTCTCCGCCGTGATCCGCTCGTCGTCCGTCCCGGTCGACGGCGCCGCGTCCGCTCTGTGCACCTGCCGGATGCTACCGCCCGGCGCGGTGGGGCCGGTGGTTGTGGT
Source organism: Micromonospora sp. D93 (assembly GCF_018070365.1). Lineage (NCBI taxonomy): Bacteria > Bacillati > Actinomycetota > Actinomycetes > Micromonosporales > Micromonosporaceae > Micromonospora > Micromonospora sp. D93. The sequence goes on from NZ_JAGPXW010000004.1 coordinate 4,321, forward strand.
TGCTGTCTACGCTGGCGGAAGCGGTTGATTGGGGGATGTCGATGACCCGTGACGTGGCCCGGCAAAGAGTGCGGGACAGCGGCAGCTCCACCGCGGGCTTCGTCCGCCTGGTGGCGCACACCGACCCGGTGGCGTTGGTCGGCATCACGTTGTCGATCACCCTCAGCCTCGCGCTCGACCTCACCAACGCCGCCTCCGGGGTGGAGTCGCTGTTGGCCGGCCTGATGGGCGTCACCATCTCGCTGTTGGTCGACTCACTGGCCCGCGCGGAGCGCCGCTTCCACCTGCGTACCCTGCTGGACGGCCCGCCCTGGCTGGTCCGCACCACCACGGAGCTGGCCGGGGCCATGCGGGAGGCGGCGGAGCAGCACGCGGGCACCCGGGTCGAGGTGGAGGCTCAGCGGCGCTACGAGCAGTTCCGGCTGGAGGCCGAGCAGCTCGCGGACGGTCGGATCATCCGGCGCGGCGACGAGGACGAGGACCTGGTCGGGGCGACCCGCACCTGCGTGCGGCGGCTGGACGCGTTGACAAACGTGATGCCCCGGGTGAGCGGGGAGCTGAGCTGGTGGCGCAGCGAGATCGGCCGGCGCTACTGGGAGGCCAACCAGGAGGCCCTGCAACGGGGTGTTCAGATCACCCGGGTCTTCGTCTACGCCACGCTGACCGACGAGCTGTCCGCGTTGGTGCAACGGCAGCGCGCGGCCGGGGCGCGGGTGGGTCTGCTGCCTCTCGGTGTGGTCAGTCCGAACCTGTACGTCAACCTGACACTGTGGGACGGGTCGAGCTGTTGGGAGGCCCACATGACCGCGCACGGCGAGATCGGCGAGAATCAGTTCTCGGTCAACCGCACGGACGTCGCCCGGCTCACCCGTGTGTTCGACAGCTGCGTGAACGCCGCGACCTTCCAGGACTGACGGCCCCCATCGGGGCGGGGACGGGAGAGCCATGACGTGGAGCGCGGTCCTGCTGGTGACGGCAGTGGTCTGGGCGGTCAGCGTGATCCGCTCCGTCCGGCTCCGCGCGCTGGTCTACAGTCTGCCGCTGCCGATGACGCTAGCCCTGGTCAGCACGGACTATCCGGTGGGCGGCGCGCAGGTGCTCGGCGTGGTCGGGCTCAACCTCTTCTTCGTCACCGTGGCGGTCACCCACCAGCTGTGGCGTTGGCCGATCCTGCTCGCCGACGTCGCGGGGATCGCCGTGTACGTGGCGTTGAGCGCCGGCCTGTTGGCCGTCGACATCCCGTTTGAGGTGGCCCTCGCCGGCACGCTCGCGCTCTGGTTGGCGACCGTCCTGCTGCTACGCCGTCGCGCCAGCGACAGCGACAGCCCGCGCGGCGCTTCCGCTGTGGAGGCGGCCGCCGTCGCGGAGGCTCGCCCGGACGGGCTGCCGCCGTTGCTCAAGCTGGTGGTGATCTTCGTTGGGGCGATCCTCACCGCGCTGCTCGGCGCCGTGCTGCGCGGCATGGTGGTGACGTTCCCGTACTCGGGGGTGCTCGTCGCCGTCGAGGCCCGCCGGCAGTTGGCCGAGTTCAGTAGGCACTTCGCCCGCAACAGCCTCGCGCTGGTCGGCTTCCTGACCGGCTACCACTACCTTCAGGACGTCTCGTCGGGCGTGGCGCTGGGCGCCGGCTGGGCGGTGTTCGCGGTGGTCGCTGCCGTCCTGCACCTGCCGTTGCGTCCCCGCCGGGTCGCGCAGGCGAGCCGCCCGCCGGGGGCGTTGCGGCGGGCGACCGAGCCACAGACACCTACCGGCCTGCCCTGACCAGCTCGGCGATCCGGGTGAGCGGTTCGGCGTACGCGGGCCAGTCGAGGCCGTCGACGCTGAGCGTGGGGCGGCGACGTACGCCGTCCACAGCGCCCGCGCGCACGATCGCGGTCAGCAGGTCGTACGACCAGGCGGGCTCCAGGAGCGTCCGCAGCTCGGGCACCTCGGGGCGGAGCAGCGACAGCGCGCCGACGAGGGCGGCGGCGGCCCAGTTGGACGTGCCGCCGACGAGCAGCGCGTCCGCGCCGACCACGCACCGGATCCGTTCGCCCGAGGCGACCACCCGTCCGATCAGGTCCGCTGGTAGGCGGCCCATGCCGAGTTCGTTGCCACCGTCGCCGATGCCGATCCGGTACGCCGACCCGGAGGTGTAGAGCCGGTCGAGGGGTGCCGTGTGCGCGCCGATGTCGTCGCCGCGCATGTTGCGCGGTCGACCGTCCATCCCGGGCCCGACGCGTTCGCAGGCGATGAGGTGGGTCAGCCGGCCGTACTCGGGGAGGAGCGCGGCGGCCCACTCGTCGTACCCCCGCAGCGGCGCCACGTCGACCGGCAGGCCCGGCGCGGCGACGGCGGCGGCCACCTCGACCACCGGGGCGCAGGGTTCGTCGGTGACGAGCCGGCACCGGCCACCGAGCTGGCGTAGCGCGGCGGCGATCTGGACCGCGCCGAGTGGGCCGTCGGTCTCCGCGGCGGGTGGCTCGGCGCCGGGGATGAAGAACCCGGTGAACACCGCGGCGTCCGGCGCCCCGGCGGCGAGCGACCGGGCGGCGGCCAACAGTCCGCCGGCCGCGGGTTCGGCCAGCGCCTCGCTGCCCCGGCCCACCTCGCGCGCGGCGACGCGCTCCAGCTCGGCGATCGTCTCTTCGATGCGCACCGTGTGGCCTCCCCGGCGACAGTGGACCGACCCAGGGTAGCGGCGGGTGACCAGACTGCGGATCCAGTGGGTTTTTCCCATGAGTGCTGCGGAAATCATGGGTCAAGGCCAACCCTTGCCGTGGAAACCGTTGACGTGCTGTCAGGTCGAGACGCCCATGCGCTACAGGCTGACAGTTGTTCGCATCGACCGGCGGTGGGAGCGTGCGGTATCCACGAACGCCGCTGAAGGGTTGCCACGATGACCGACGACCTGCTGGCCCGGCACCGGGCCGTGCTCCCGTCCTGGATGCCGTTGTACTACGCCGAGCCGATCGAGCTGGTGTCCGGCTCGGGCCGCCGGGTGACCGACGCGCAGGGTCGCAGCTACCTGGACTTCTTCGGCGGCGTGTTGACCAACATGATCGGGTACGACATCCCGGAGATCCGGGAGGCCGTCGAGCGGCAGCTCGCCACCGGCATCGTGCACACCTCGACGCTCTACCTGATCCGCCGACAGGTGGAGCTGGCCGAGAAGATCGCCCACCACTCCGGCATCCCGGACGCCCGGGTGTTCTTCACCAACTCCGGCACCGAGGCGAACGAGGCCGCGCTGCTGGTCGCCACCAACCACCGCCGCTCGCACCAGATCCTGGCCGTGCGCAACAGTTACCACGGTCGGTCGTACGCGGCGATGGGCGTCACCGGCAACCGCAACTGGTCGGCCAGCGGCCTCAACCCGCTCCAGGTGGCCTGGTTGCACTCCGGTGACCGGGTGCGCGGCATGCTGGCCCGGCTCGGCGAGGACGAGCAGGTCGACGCGGCGGTCGAGGACCTGCGCGAGGTGCTGGCCACCCAGACCGCCGGTGACGTGGCCGCGCTGATCGCCGAGCCGATCCAGGGTGTGGGCGGTTTCGTGCACCCGCCGGACGGGCTCTTCGCCGGCTGGAAGAAGGTCCTCGACGAACACGGCATTCTTTTCATCGCCGACGAGGTGCAGACCGGGTGGGGGCGTACCGGGGAGCACTTCTGGGGTTACCAGGCGCACGGCGTCACCCCGGACCTGCTCACCTTCGCCAAGGGCATCGGCAACGGGTTCGTCCTGGCCGGGGTGGTCGGCCGGGCCGAGGTGCTGGAGTCGGTGCCGGCCATCAGCTTCTCCACCTTCGGCGGCAACCCGATCTCCACGGCGGCCGGCAACGCGGTGCTCGACTACGTCCTGGAGCACGACCTGCAGGCGAACGCGGCACGTGTCGGCGCGATCCTCGCCGACGGCCTGCGGTCCGCCGTGGGCGGTCTCGACTGCGTCGCCGAGGTACGCGGAAAGGGGCTGATGCTCGGCGTCGAGTTCGTCCGACGGGGCAGCAGCGAGCCGGACCCGGGGCTGACCAACCGGGTCTTCGAAGCCGCCCGCGAAGGCGGTCTGCTGACCGGCAAGGGCGGCCTGCACGGCAACGTGCTGCGGATGGGTCCACCGTTGACGCTGACCGAGGAGGAGGCCCGCGAGGGCCTGGCGATCCTCGTCGACGCGATCCGTTCGGCTGCGGGGGTGGCGGCATGAGCATCGGTCACTTCATCGACGGCAAGCGGGTCGGCGGCACGTCCGAGCGCCGCGGCGACGTGTTCGACCCGGCGACCGGTCGGCGTACCGCCGAGGTCGAGCTGGCCTCGACCGCGGACGTCGACGTCGCGGTGCGGGCCGCCGCCCGTGCGGCGCGGGCTTGGCGGGACGCGTCGCTGGCGCGGCGGTCCGCTGTGCTGTTCGCCTTCCGCGAGTTGGTGCACGCCCGCCGCGACCGGCTCGCCGAGGTGATCACCGCCGAGCACGGCAAGGTCCTCGCCGACGCCGCCGGCGAGGTGCAGCGTGGCCTGGAGGTCATCGAGTACGCGTGCGGGCTGCCCTCGGCGCTGCGCGGCGCGTTCAGCGAGAACGTGTCCACCGAGGTCGACTCGTACACCATCCGGCAGCCGCTCGGGGTGGTCGCGGTGATCTCCCCGTTCAACTTCCCGGTGATGGTGCCGCTGTGGTTCGTGCCGGTGGCGGTGGCCTGCGGCAACGCGGTGGTGCTCAAGCCGAGTGAGAAGGACCCGAGCGCGGCGCTGCTGCTGGCCGAGTGGTTCGCCGAGGCCGGCCTGCCCGACGGGGTGCTCAACGTAATCAACGGCGACAAGGAGGCGGTCGACGCGTTGCTGGAGCACCCGGAGGTGCGGGCGGTGTCGTTCGTCGGCTCCACCCCGATCGCCCGGTACGTCTACCAGCGCGGAACGGCCGCCGGTAAGCGGGTGCAGGCGCTCGGTGGGGCGAAGAACCACATGGTGGTGCTTCCGGACGCCGACCTGGACCTGGCCGCCGACGCGGCGGTCAACGCCGGGTTCGGCTCGGCGGGGGAGCGGTGCATGGCCATCTCGGTGCTGGTGGCGGTGGAGCCGGTGGCCGACGCGCTGGTCGAGCGGATCGCCGCGCGGGTGACCGGTCTGCGCACCGGCGACGGTCGACGGGGCTGCGACATGGGCCCGCTGGTCACCGCCGCGCACGCGGCGAGGGTGCGCTCCTACGTGGACGCCGGTGTCGCCGCCGGCGCGGTGCCGGTGGTGGACGGGCGGGACGTCACACCGGATGGCGACCCGGATGGTTTCTGGCTCGGCCCGACACTGTTCGACCGGGTGACAGCGGACATGTCGATCTACACCGACGAGATCTTCGGGCCGGTGCTGAGCGTGGTCCGGGTCGGCTCGTACGACGAGGCGGTGGACCTGGTCAACGCCAGCCCGTACGGCAACGGCACGGCGATCTTCACCAACGACGGCGGGGCGGCCCGGCGCTACCAGCACGAGGTGGAGGTGGGCATGGTCGGGATCAACGTGCCGATTCCGGTGCCGATGGCGTACCACTCGTTCGGCGGCTGGAAGTCGTCCCTCTTTGGTGACCTGCACGCCCACGGCGAGGACGGGGTGCGGTTCTTCACCCGGGGCAAGGTTGTCACCAGCCGCTGGTTGGATCCGCGGCACGGCGGGGTCAACCTCGGGTTCCCCACCCAGACCTGAACAGTGGTGCGTCCGATACTGATCAGCGTCGCGATCTTCACCGTCCGCAGCCACGGGAACCAGTTCCTGCTGGCGCAGGTGCTGTCGCGAGGCGACGAGTCCACGTGGATGCTGGCGCAGAGACTGTTCGCGCTCTCGGTCAGCCAGGGCCATTCCGGACTCTTCGCCGCCGACTGAGCATTGAGGTGCTCCCGGTCCTCGCCGCCCAGGTGGCGTTCCAGTGCCAGGTGCAGGCCGGCCCAACCGCAGGCCAACTCAAGTAATACGCACCCACCCCTGACCGATCCCGATCAGCGCCTTGATCGTGCTCGATCCTGGATGTGGTCCCCTCCTCGCGGGCGTGAGGCCACTACATCCTGGTTCGAGCGCGATCCTGTCCGGGCGCGACCCGGCCAGGCGCGGGGTGGTGGGTCAGGGGGTGGGGAAGAGGCGGGCGTGCAGGGCGGCCGGGTCGGTCACCTCGGGCAGGCCGCGGGCGGCGAGCCAGGCTGCGGCGGCGGCCCCGTCTCCGGCGGTACGCAGTGGCGCGTCCGGCCAGTGCCGGGTGATCTCGGCCCGGACGGCGGCGGCGAGCGGGGTGTCCGCGGTGAGGAGGCCGCCGCCGAGCACGACAGGCGTCACCGCCCCGGGGGTGCGGATGCGGCTCACGCTCTCGGTGAGGTGCGCGGCGGCTTCGGTGATCAGCGCGGTGGCGACCGGGTCGCCGTGGGTGGCGGCGTCGACGACGAGCGGTGCGAGCCGGGCCAGTTCGATGGGGGGTCGTCGGGTCACCGTCTGGATGGTGGCGTCGACGGTGTCCCGGGGGCGGGCGGCGATGTCGGCGCTGCCCAGGAGTTCGGTGAGCACGGTGGTGGTCAGCGCGCCAAGACCACGTCCGGCGTCGAGGTCGGCGAGCAGTCGGCGCACCGCCTCGCGACCGAGCCAGAAGCCGGAGCCGGCGTCGCCGAGGAGCCAGCCGTGACCGTCGGCGATCCGGTCGAGTCGCAGCTCGTGGACCTGGGCGGTGATCGCCCCGGTGCCGGCGATGAGGATGGTTCCGTCCGGGGCGGCGGTGCCGGAGGCGTAGGCGACCAGGGCGTCGCCGTGCACCTCGTACGGGCAACGCAGGCCGGCGTCGTGCCAGGTCCTGTCGAAGGCGGCCCGGCCGGCCGGGTCGGCGAGCAGCCGGCCGGCTCCGGCGAGCCCGATGGTGCCGGCGGCCACCCGTGTCGGGTCGACGTCGGCGAGCGCCTCGCGCAGCGCGGTCAGCAGTTCGGCGGCGGCACGTTCGGCGCCGTGACTTGTGGGGTTGCCACCGCCGGCGCGGCCGGCACCGACGCGTTGCCCGGTGAGGGTGAGGACGGTCGCCCGGGTGGACGTACCGCCGACATCGAGACCCACCACGACGGTGTCGGACATCGGCACGGGTCTCCTTGCGTGAAGCGGCGATCTGGCGTGTTCATGCTGGTCGGCGGCGTCGTGCGGGGCAAGTTGGGCCGGGCGCGAGGGGCTGTGCAGCAGGTAACAGTTTGAAAACTTCGCCCACAGTCTTGACACAGGGGGCCGTTCAGTAAGAACTTTTACCACTAACAGTTAACAGTCTTTTCGGAAAGCTGAGGCGACCCATGGTTGATCACGAGGTGGACACCGCCGCGGGGACCGCGGTGGTCGACGCCGAGGTGATCGACCGGCGGACGGCCTCCGACGGAGTGCTGGCTCGGGTCCGCAACGGGCTCAGCGAGTTGACAGGCGCCCTGCGCCGGGTCGCCGAGCACGTGCTCAGCGACCCGGAGGCCGCCGCCCGCTCGACAATCGTCGAGCTGGCCGAGCGCAGCGGCACCTCACCGGCGACCATCACCCGCTTCTGCCGGGCGATGGGCTTCGAGGGGTACGCCGACCTGCGGCTGGGCATCGCCTCCGAAACCGGCCGCGCGCGCTCGGCCGGTTGGACCATCGACATCGGACGGGAGATCCAGCCGAGCGACCCGCTCGCCCGGGTGCTCGACCAGATCATGGCCGCCGACACCCGGGCCATGCACGACACCGCAACCCTGCTCGACCTCACCGAGGTGGAGCGGGCCGCGGTGGCGATCGCCGGCGCCAACCGGGTCAACATCTTCGGCGCCAGCGGCAGCGCCCTGGTCGGCGAGGAGATGCAGTTCAGCCTGCATCGCATCGGTGTGGCGGCGTGGGCGTGGAACGACGTGCACGAGGGCCTGGCCAGCGCCGCATTGCTGCGATCGGGGGACGTGGCGCTCGGCATCTCGCACACCGGGCAGACCCGGGAGACGATCGAGATGCTCGCCGAGGCGGGCAGCCGGGGCGCCACCACGCTCGCGCTCACCGGCTTCCCCCGCTCACCGTTGGCCGAGCTGGCCGACATCGTGCTGCTCACGGCCAGCCAGGCGACCACCTTCCGGCCGGACGCGCTCTCCGCCCGGCACCCCCAGCTGGTGGTGCTCGACCTGCTCTACATCGCCGTCGCCCAACGCACGCACGACCGCGCGCACGCGGCCTTCCGGCGGACCGCGCAGGCCGTCGACGGGCACAAGGCAGCGAAAGGGGTCCCTTCATGATCAGCGCCCAGGGGTTCGCGGACGCCGTCCGCCCGGTGCTCGACCGGCTGCTCGACTCGGAGGCCGACGGGATCACCCGGGCCGCCGACCTGATCGCCGACAGCCTGCGCGACGGCGGGGTGCTCCAGGCGTTCGGCGCCGGGCACTCGGAGGCGTTCGCCGCCGAGCTGGTCGCCCGTGCCGGCGGCCTGGTGCCCACCAACCGGCTCTCGGTACGGGACCTGGTGATGCACGGAGACGCCCCGCGCGACGTGCTCTCCGACCCCAAGCTGGAACGTGATCCCTCCATCGCCCACCAGATCTACGCGCTCGCGGCGCCCCAGCCGCGCGACGTGTTCGTGGTGGCGTCCCAATCCGGCATCAACGGCTCGGTGGTCGAGCTGGCGGCGCTGGTCACCGAGCGCGGTCACCCGTTGATCGCGGTCACCTCGGTCGAGCACACCGCACGGGTGGCTCCACGGCACCCGTCCGGGCATCGGCTCGCCGACCTCGCCGACGTCGTGCTGGACAATGGCGCGCCGTACGGCGATGCACTGCTGCCGCTCGAGGGCGGCGGCGCGGTCTGTGCGGTCTCCTCGGTCACCACGGCGCTGCTGGCGCAGCTGCTGACCGCAGAGGTCGTACGACGGTTCCACCAGGCCGGGGAGGTACCCCCTATCTACCTCTCCGCCAACGTCCCCGGCGGGGACGAGCACAACCTCGCCCTCGAGTCGCGGTACGCCGGACGTCTCCGGCGTACCGCATGACCCGAATTCCACAAGGAGAGACGACGATGTCGATTACCCCCGAACACCCGGCCGCACTCGACCGTCGCACGGTGCTTCGTCGTGCCGCCGCCGTGGGCATGCTCGCCACTCCGGCCATCGGCCTGCTCGGCGCCTGCGCCACCAGCGGCAGCGACGGTGACAACGAGCAGGTCGCCGGCGGCACCAAGAGCGAGAAGAACCCGCTGGGCGTCAAGGAGGACGCCGCGATCGAGGTGGTCATCTTCAACGGTGGCTACGGCGAGAAGTACGCCACCGACGTGCACGAGCCGCTGTACAAGACGGCGTTCCCCAAGGCGGAGATCAAGCACCAGGCCACCCAGGCCGTCTCCACGGTGCTCCAGCCGCGGTTCGCCTCCGGCAACCCGCCGGAGTTCGTGAACAACTCGGGCGAGAAGCTGATGGACTTCGGCGCGCTCGTCGCCGACGGTCAGCTCCAGGACCTCACCGAGCTGTGGGACGCGCCGTCGGTCGACGACCCGGCCAAGAAGGTCCGCGACACGGTGGTGCCCGGCACCATCGAGGCCGGTTCGTTCAACGGCAAGCCGTTTGTCCTGTACTACGTCTCCACTGTCTTCGGCATCTGGTACTCGTCGAAGCTCTTCAAGGACAACGGCTGGGCGCCGGCGAAGAGCTGGGACGAGTTCATCACCCTGCTCACGAACATCAAGGCCAAGGGCATCACCCCGTACGGCTACGCCGGCGCGAACGCGGCCTACTACCAGTGGAACGTGATCCTCACCCAGGCCGCCAAGATCGGCGGCACGGACGTGCTGAAGAACATCGACAACCTGGAGGACGGCGCCTGGAAGCAGGACGCCGTGAAGCAGGCGGCCGCCGCGTGGGCCGAGGTCGGGGCGAAGTTCAGCGACAAGAGCTTCGAGGGCCTCAAGCACACCGACGTGCAGCTGCGGCAGAACCAGTACAAGGTGGCCCTGTACCCCAGCGGTGACTGGCTGGAGGGCGAGCAGAAGAAGGACACCCCGGCCGGCTTCGACTACCAGCTCATGCCGGTGCCGGGCCTGACCGCCTCGGACAAGCTGCCGGCCACCGCGCTGCGCGCCACCGCCGGTGAGGGTTACTTTGTCTCGGCGAAGAGCAAGAACCCCAAGGGCGGGCTGGAGTACATGCGTCAGATGCTGTCGAAGGCGGGCGCGAAGGGTTTCACCGAGGTGGTCAAGGCCCCGACCGTGGTCACCGCCGGTTCGGAGGGCTTCGCCTTCCCGCCGGGTGTGGCCAGCTCGCAGGCCGCGCTCAAGGCGGCCGGTCAGGACGTGTTCAACCTGTACTTCGACGGCTGGTACAAGGAGCTCGACACGGAGGCGCGTACCGCCACCAACGAGCTGATGTTCGGCCGGATCAACGCGGACGCCTTCGTGGAGCGGATCCAGAAGCGCGCCGACGCCATCAAGAAGGACAGCTCCGTCACCAAGTTCAAGCGCTGATCGATCGGAGCTAGGGTCATGCGGCACGGCAAGTATCCATTCGTGATCGGGTTCCTGTTCGCCCCGGTCGCGCTGTACGTGACATTCGTGATCTGGCCGTACGCTCAGGCGTTCCAGATCTCGATGACCAACTGGCGGGGGCTGTCCGCCCCGCAGTGGGTGGGCTTCGACAACTACCGGAGGCTGCTCGACGACGGCGCCTTCTGGAAGGCGGTCCAGCACCACGGCGTACTGCTGCTTGCCCTGCCGCTGATCACCATTGCCATCGCCCTGTTCTTCGCCTTCCTGCTCAACGTGGGTGGCAAGAGCAGCGGCGGGCAACGCCAGGGGGTCTGGGGGGCGAAGTTCTACCGGGTGGTGTTCTTCTTCCCCCAGGTCCTGGCGGTGGCCATCATCGCGGTGTTGTTCCAGATGGTGTACCGGCCGAACGAGTCCGGCCTGATCAACGGCGTGCTGATGAAGTTCGGCCTGGAGCCGGTTCTCTTCCTGGTGAAGCCGAACCTGGCCCTGTGGTCGATCATCGCGGTGCTGGTCTGGCAGGCTGTCGGCTTCTACGTGGTGCTCTTCTCGGCCGGGATGGCCTCCATCCCCGGTGAGATCTACGAGGCCGCCGAGATGGACGGGGCGACGAAGGTGACCCTGTTCTTCCGGGTCACCCTGCCGCTGCTGTGGGACACCCTCCAGGTGGCCTGGGTGTACCTCGGGATCGCGGCGTTCGACGCGTTCGCCATCGTGGCGGTGCTCTCGGTGGACGGTGGCGGCCCCGACGGCGCCACCACGGTGCTGGCCATGGAGATCTACCGCAACGCGTTCGTCTACTCGAAGTACGGCTACGCCTCGGCGATGGGCGTGGCGCTGTTCTTCCTCACCCTCACGTTCGCGGCGCTGACGCTGCGGCTCACCAAGCGGGAAAGCGTGGAGTACTGATGAATCCGCAGTCGACGCTGCCGCCGACCCCGGCGGCGCTTCCGCCGAAGACCGGTGACCCGTCCGCCCCCGCCGGGCCGGGAGGCAAGGGCCCCCGCTCTGAGGTAAAGCTCTTCTCCGGCCTGGGGCACGTCGCGCTCGCCGTGTGGGCGGTGATCGTGATCGTGCCGATCCTCTGGACCTTCCTCGCCGCGTTCAAGAACACCAGCGAGATCTTCAGCAGCCCGTGGACGCTCCCGGCCGAGCTGCGCTGGGAGAACTTCGGGCGGGCCTGGACGAAGGCGCACGTCGGGCGGTACTTCCTCAACAGCGTGATCGTCGTGTCGTGCAGCACGTTCCTCACCATGCTGCTCGGCTCGATGGCCGCGTACGTGCTGGCCCGTTACAAGTTCTGGGGCAACCGGGCGGTCTACTTCCTCTTCGTCTCGGGGTTGGCCTTCCCGGTCTTCCTGGCTCTGGTGCCGCTCTTCTTCGTGGTGAAGAACCTGGGTCTGTTGGACACCCACACCGGCGTGGTGCTGGTCTACACCGCGTACTCCCTGCCCTTCACCGTGTTCTTCCTGGCCGCGTTCTTCAAGACGCTGCCGTCGTCGGTGGCCGAGGCGGGGATGATCGACGGCTGCGGGCACAGCCGGCTGTTCTTCAAGGTGATGATGCCGATGGCGAAGCCGGGCCTGATCAGCGTCGCGATCTTCAACATCATCGGTCAGTGGGCGCAGTACCAGCTCCCGTTGGTGCTGCTCTCCAACGCCAAGGACAAGTGGGTGCTCACCCAGGGCATCGCCGACATCTCGGTCAACGCCGGCTACGAGGCGGACTGGTCCGGATTGTTCGCGGCGCTGACCATCGCCATCCTCCCGATGATCATCGTGTACGCGGTCTTCCAGCGTCAGATCCAGGCCGGCCTCACCTCCGGCGCGGTCAAGTAGGGCGCCTCACCGCTCGTCGACGCGGGTGTGCCAGGAGCGCCACAGGGCGGCGTACGCGCCACCGGCAGCGACCAGCTCGTCATGGCTGCCGATCTCGGTGATCCGGCCGTCCGCGAGCACGGCGACCCGGTCAGCGTCGTGCGCGGTGTTGAGCCGGTGCGCGATCGCGATGACGGTCCGCCCGACCAGCACCGCGGCCAGCGCGCGTTCGGTCCGTCGGGCGGTGGACGGATCGAGCGCGGCGGTCGCCTCGTCCAGGATCAGCGTGTGCGGGTCGGCGAGCACCAACCGGGCCAACGCCAGCTGCTGGGCCTCGGCCGCACCGAGCTGACGGGCCCCGTCGCCGAGCTGGGTGTCCAGGTCGTCGGGCAGCTCGGCGAACCACTCGGCGCCCACGGTGAGCAGCGCGGCGCGCATCTGTGCGTCGGAGGCGTCGGGCGCGGCGAAGGAGAGGTTGTCGCGGACCGAGCCGATGAAGACGTGGTGCTCCTGGGTGACCAGGGCGATCCGGCGGCGTCGCTCGGCCGGGTCGAGGTCGGTGACCGGGCAGCCGCCGATGCTGACGACGCCGTGCCGAGGCGCGTCGATCCCGGCCAGCAGTCGGGCCAGTGTGGACTTGCCGGCGCCGGACGGACCGACGACGGCCAGCCGCTCACCGGGCTGCACCTGCAGGTCGATGCCGTGCAGCACGTCCGGCCCGTCGTCGGAGTAGGAGAACCGCGCCCCACGGACGACGAGCCGCTCACCGCGTGACGAGGCCGTCGTGCCGGGCGGTTCTGGTGGGACCAGGCCGACGCCGAGCACCCGGGCGTACGACGCGAAGCCGCGTTGCGCCTGCTCCGTCCACTGCAACAGCCGGTCCAACGGGTCGATCGCCTGCTGCAGGTAGAGCGCGGCGGCGACCACCGCGCCGAGTGACACCATGTCCCGGGAGAGCAGGTAGCCACCGACGAGCAGGACCACGGCGACCGGCAGCGGATAGCTGGCCTCGACGACCGAGAAGAACACGGTACGCAGCGCGAGGGTCGCCCGACGGGCCCGCCACACCAGTGTGATGCGGCTGGTGCCGTGCCGGATCCGGTCGTCGGCCAGGCGCAGCGCCTCGACCGTGCGGGCGCCCTCGGCGGTGGTGGTCAGCGTCTCGGTCAGCTCGGCCGCAGCCGCGCCCTCGGTGAGGTACGCGGAGCTGGCCCGGCGCAGGTACCAGCGGGTCACCGCCACGATCGACGGGAGCCCGGCCAGCGCGGCCAGCCCGAGCAGTGGGTGCAGCAGGAAGACCGCCCCGAACAGCAACGTCAACTGCACCGTGGCGATGACGATGGTGGGCACCACGTCCCGGACGGTGGTGCCGACCGTCGACACGTCGACCGAGCTGCGGGTGGCCAGGTCACCGGAGCCGGCCCGTTCGACGACCGAGACGGGCAGCCCGAGGGTCCGGGAGACGAACTGCTCGCGCAGCTCGGCGACGGCGCGTTCGCCGAAGCGGTGGCCGGCGTACTGGGCGTATCGGGAGAGCAGGGCACTGACCAGGACGCAGCCGGCGATGGCCAGCGCCAGCCGGTCCACAGTGGCCACGCCCGCGCCGGCGGTGACCCGGTCGACGATGGTGCCCAGCAGCCACGGCGGGGCGAGCCCGGCGACCGCGGCGGCGCTGTGCAACGCCAGCACGATCCCGACGGCGCGCCGGTGCCGGCTGATCATGTCGCGCAGGGCCCGGCGTACGGTGCCGCGGTCGGCCACCGGCAGCCGGCTCACCGGTACGCCTCCTCGGTGTCGGCGGACTGCGTCGGATCGGGGTCCTCGCTGCCGCGGGCCACCAGGTGCCGGTAGGCCGGGTCGCGGTCGAGCAGGTCGGCGTGGTCGCCGGTGGCGGTGATCCGGCCGGCGCTCAGGTGCGCGACCAGGTCGGCCCGGCCGAGCAGCAGCGGTGACGTGGCGATCACCACTGTGGTCCGCCCGGCCCGCGCGGCCCGCAGACGCTCGGCGATCCGCGCCTCGGTGTGCGCGTCCACCGCCGATGTCGGGTCGACGAGGATCAGCACCTCCGGCTCGCTGCTCAGGGCCCGGCCCAGGCGGACCCGTTGGCGCTGACCGCCGGAGAGCGTCCGGGCTCGGGCGTCGATCGGGGTGTCCAGCCCGGCGGGCAGGGCGTCGACGATGTCCTGCGCCGAGGCGGTCCGCAGGGCCGCTCCGAGGCGTTCGTCATCGTCGGCCCCGGCGCGCAGGATGTCGCGCAGCGTGCCGGCGAAGAGGTACGAGTCGTGGTCGGCGACGAGGATCCGCGCGCGGACCTCGTCCAGGGCGACCTCGCGTAGCGGCACGCCGCCCCAGGTGACGCCGCTGGCGACGTACCGGCCGAGCCGGTCGGCCAACGCCACGGCCGCCGCCGGATCGTCTGCCGCCACGCCGGTCAGCCGGCCGGCGCGCACGGTCAGGCCGGTCACCGGGTCGTGCAGGTCGGCCGGGCCGTCCGGCGCGCGCGGATCATCCGGCCGGCGTGCCTCCGGCGCGGAGCCCGGCCGGCGTGCCTCCGGCACGGCATCCGGCCACCGGCGACCCGGGCCACCGACGTCGTCAGGTGTCACGATGAGCAGGTCGGCGATCCGCCGGGCGGCGACCCGACCCCGGATGAGCTGGTGGCTACCCTCCAGCAGAAACCAGACCGGCACGATCAGGGTCGCCACGTAGCCGTAGACGGCTACCAACTCGCCGATCGTGACGTCACCGGTCACCGCCATCCGGGCCGTCAACCACACCACCGCCGCCAGGAACAAGCCGGGGATGGCGACCGTCGCGGCGTCGATCCAGCTGTTGACCGCGCCGACCCGGTAACCCTCGGCGCGCAGATCCTGGGACCGGGCGGCGTACCGCCGGGCGAACAGGTCCCGGCCGCCCACCCCGGCGAGCACCCGCAGCCCGGCCACGATGTCACCGGATCGGGCGGTGAGCGCGCCCTGTTGCCGGCGGTAGACCGATTCGGCCCGCTCCAGGCGGCGCAGCAGCGGCCCCACGACCAGACCGACCACCGGCACCCCCACCAGCACGCAGAGCGCCAGCATCGGGGAGATCGACCAGAGCACCACGGCGATCACCCCGTACGCGATGATCGCGCCGACGCCCGGCCCGGTCAGCGTCAGCACCTGCGCCGTCCAGTCGATGTCGGAGCCACCGATGGTGGACACCTCGCCCGCCCCGACCCGGCGGGGCAGCACCGCGCCGATCCGGGACAGGTGACGCAGCAGGACCTCCGCCGAGCGGGCCTTGGCGTCCTCCCGGATGAAGGTCATCGTGCGGTGCCGCATGATGCCCAGGTAGGACAGGGCCACGCCCGCGACGACGATCGCCGCGACCCATTGCGCCAGGGCATGGGTGTCGCCGGCGCGCAGCCCGTCGTCGACGGCACGATAGATCAGGTAGGGCCGGGCCGAGAGCCCGATCATCCAGGCCGTGCCGATCAGGCTGCCGCGCAGCACCCGCCAGGGTTGGCAGCGGACCAGCCACCAGAGGTAACGCATCGGACCGCGGGTGTCGGGGGTGCCAGGATCGGGATGCGGGATCTGCGGAGGCACCTGGTCACGCTACCGACCGGCCCCGACACCCTGCCGACCCGATCATGGTGAGGTGCGCCTCCGTTTCTGTCGCAGGGAAGAGGCAGAATCACGTTCGTGCTGGTGGCGGTGGTGTCCGACGAGCGGGGCGGGGGAGTGCTGTGCCCGCTCGACGCCGCCGGTCGGCCGACCGGCCCGCCCGAGGTCGTCAACGACCTGGTCGCCGCGGTCGCCGCGCGCGAGGCCGCCGGGCACCCGCGCTGGGTCTGGTCGACCGCTCCGGCGGTCTACCCGACGCTGCTGCGCGCGGGCGTCCGGGTCGATCGCTGTCACGACGTGGAGTTGACCGAGGCGTTGCTGCTCGGGCACGCGGGCCGCTGGGGCGAGCCCCGCTCGCTGGCCGCCGCCTGGGCCCGGCTGACCGGCTCGGCGGTGCCGCCCGACCCGCCGCCGCGCGCCGCCGCGCCGCCCGGGCACGGCCAGGGCGCGCTCTTCGACACAGTGCCCGGTCCGCCGGGCCCGGGCATCGAGGCACTGACCCGGGTGTACGCCGACCAGCTCGCCCGTATCACCGCGACCGAGCACCCCGGCCGGTTCCGGTTGCTGGTGGCCGCCGAGTCGGCCGGCGCGCTGATCGCTGTGGAGATGGGCGTCGTCGGGCTGCCCTGGCGTGCCGACGTGCACAACGAGATCCTGCACGAGCTGCTCGGTGAGGCGTCCCCAGTCGGTGGGCCGCCACGCCGACTTGCCGAGTTGGCCGCCCGGATCGCCGACGCGCTCGGCGTACGCCGCCTGCACACCGACTCCCCGGCGGAGCTGCTGAAGGCGTTCGCCCGGGTCGGGGTGGAGCTGCCCAACACCCGGGCCTGGGTGCTGCGTGGCGTGGACCATCCGGCGGTGCCGCTGGTGCTGGAATACAAGGAGCTCTACCGGATCTGGACGGCGCACGGCTGGGCCTGGCTCGATCAGTGGGCGCGGGGTGGCCGGTTCCAACCGGAGTACGTGCCGGGTGGCGTCGTCTCCGGCCGGTGGGCCACCCGGGGCGGTGGCGCGTTGCAGATCCCCAAGGTGATCCGGCGGGCGGTGGTGGCCGATCCGGGCTGGCGGTTGGTGGTCGCCGACGCCGGCCAGTTGGAGCCTCGGGTGCTGGCCGCGGTGTCCGGCGACGCGCGGCTGGCGGCGGCGGGCGGTGCCGGTGACCTCTACGCCGCGCTGGCCCGGGACTCGTTCGGCGGTGACCGGGCCAAGGCCAAGGTGGCCCTGCTCGGCGCGATGTACGGGCAGACCGGTGGGGCTGCGGTGCCCGCGTTGGCGGTGCTGAAGCGCAGCTACCCGACGGCGTTCGGTTACGTCGAGGCGGCCGCGCGTACCGGCGAGACGGGTGGTTTGGTCCGGTCGTGGCTGGGGCGGACGTGCCCGCCCGGCTCGGCCGGGTTCGGTGATCTCGACGACGAGCCCTCCGACCCGGAGGGGGCGGCCGACCCGCACAGTCCGCGGGCGCGGGCCGCGCGGTCCCGGGGGCGCTTCACCCGCAACTTCGTCATCCAGGCCACCGCGGCGGAGTGGGCGTCCACGTTGCTGGCCACGCTGCGGACGGAGTTGTCCGGCACCGATGCGGAGCTGGTCTTCTTCCAGCACGACGAGGTGGTCGTGCACGCGCCCGCCGGTCAGGCGGACGCGGTCGCGGAGGCTGTCAACCGGTCCGGCGAGCGAGCCTCCGCGCTGCTCTTCGGTGCGACGCCGGTCCGGTTTCCGCTGGACCTGTCCATCGTCGACTGCTACGCCGACGCGGCCTGACCGACGGAGGGTCCCGTGTCGGGGGATGCCGGCCGTGTAACGGTTGTGCTATTTCTCCTTTTCGCCCCGCCACCCTCGGCTGGCCGTCCTCGTTGCAGTGTCCGTAGGAGGGGACGGATCGGTCACGGTCCGTCCCGTGCTGGAGGGGGCGCAGCTGAACCGGATCGCAGGAATGATCATCGCCGCAGGCGGGGGACGACGGATCGGTGGTCCGGAGGCGCTGCTGCACCAGGGAGACAAGCCCCTGGTCAATCAGATGATCGACACGATGACCGAGGCGGGCTGCGAGCAGATCGTGGTCGTACTGGGTGCCGCCGCCGAGCAGGTCCAGAAGACCGCCGATCTGGGCAAGGCCATAGTTGTGATCAACAAGGCGTGGGGCACCGGCGTCGGCTCGTCGATCCGGGCCGGCCTGGCCGCCATGGACGACGAGGGGATCGAGGCGGTGGTGGTGGTCCCGGTCGACATGCCGGGCCTGAGCGCCACGGCGGTCAGCCGGGTGGCCGCGCTGCCGTACCCGGACGTGCTGGTCTGCGCCACCTACGACGGGCTGCGCGGCTACCCGATGCTGTTCGGCCGCCGGCACTGGCCCGGCATCGCCACCCTGGCCAGCGCCGACGTGGGCGCCCGGCCGTACCTGCTGGCGCACAAGGACCAGATCGTCGACATCGCCTGCGACTCGGTCGCTGACGGCAGCCGGATCGACACCCCGGAGCTGATGGAGCTGTACGGGCTCACCGTGCCCCCGCAGCGGGTCGGGGTCTGAGGGGCCCGTCCTGCCAGGCTCCCCGATGTGGGTGATGCCGGTGAGTCATCATGAGGACTCACCGGCATCACGCTCTTCGTCAGTCCTGTGCCTGGTCCAGCTCGCCGGTGGCGGCGAGGCGCTGGTACCAGTGGGCGCTGTCCTTCCAGGTGCGTACCTGGGTGTCGTAGTCGACCCGGATGATCCCGAAGCGACGGTCGTAGCCGTAGCCCCACTCGAAGTTGTCCAGCAGTGACCACACGAAGTAGCCGCGCACGTCCGCGCCCTGCGCGCGGGCGTCGGCCATCGCGCCGATGTGCCGACGCAGGTAGTCGATCCGCCGGTCGTCGTGGATGTGCCCGTCGGCCGACACCACGTCGTCGAACGCCGCGCCGTTCTCGGTGATCATCATGGGCTGGCTGGGGTATTCGCGCTGGAGGCGCAGCAGCAGCTCGGTCAGGGCCGGCGGGTCGATGTTCCAACCCATCGCCGTGTACGGGCCGGGCTGCGGCAGGAAGTCGACGTTGTCAGCGGCGACCCACGGCGTGGAGGTCGACGCGCCGTGCCCGTCGGCGTCGGAACGGGCCGACACCCCGTCCCAGGCCCGGACCAGGGTGCTGGAGTAGTAGTTGACCCCGAGCACGTCCAGCGGCACCGCGATCAGCTTCTCGTCGCCCTCGTGGACGAACGACCAGTCGGTGACGGAGGCGGTGTCGGCCAGCAGGTCGGCCGGGTATTCCCCGTCCAGCATCGGGCCGAGGAACGCCCGGTTCGCCAACGCGTCGATCCGCCGGACCGCGTCCTGGTCGGCAGCCGAGTCGGACGCGCCCCGGATGACGTGCAGGTTCAACGTCACCGACAGCTCGGCGGACGGGGCCAGCTCCCGGACCACCCGACCGGCCAGGCCGTGCGCGAGGTTGAGGTGGTGCACCGCGGCCAGAGCCGCCGCCGGCTCGGTCCGGCCCGGCGCGTGCACCCCGGAGGCGTAACCCAGGTACGCGGAGCACCAGGGCTCGTTGAGCGTCGTCCAGGTGTGCACGCGGTCGCCCAGCGCACCGACGATGCCCGCCGCGTACTCCTGGAAGCGCAACGCGGTCTCCCGCGCCGCCCATCCGCCGGCGTCCTCCAGCTCCTGCGGCAGGTCCCAGTGGTACATGGTGGCCACCGGGCGGACGCCCCGCTCCAGCAGGCCGTCCACCAGCCGCGAGTAGAAGTCGATGCCCGCCTGGTTGAACCGGCCCGAGCCGCCCGGCTGCACCCGGGGCCAGGAGATGGAGAACCGGTACGCGCCGAGCCCGAGGTCGGCGATGTGCCCGAGGTCGTCGGCCCACCGGTGGTAGTGGTCGGCGGCCACGTCACCGGTGTCACCGTTGAGGGTCCGACCGGGGGTGTGGCTGTAGGTGTCCCAGATGGACGGTCCGCGCCCGTCCTCGGTCGGCGCGCCCTCGATCTGGTACGCGGCCGTCGCCGACCCCCAGACGAAGCTCTCCGGGAAGTGGTGTTGCGTCATCGTTCCGTCCCCTGGATCTCGCAGATGTAGCCCGTCGAGGTGCCGGCGACCAGTTCGGCGCTGGCCGTCCCACCCTCGTAGCGCACGTCGAACTCGGCGCCCGGTCCGTTGCCGGGTGACGGTACCCGTACCCGGGTCCGCTGCCCCTCGGTCGGTGCGTACACCCGCAGCCGCACATCGTCGGCCCACTCGTAGTCCGGTCGGTCGGTGCGGGAGCCGAACGGGATGACCGCGCCCGGTCGGGCCAGCACCGGCAGGCTGTCGAAGCCGTGCTTCTCGGTCAGCCAGGCCGGGCCGGTGACCTGCGCGCCGGTGACCAGGTGCGTCCAGGTGCCGGCGGGTACGTAGTACGTGACGTCGCCGTCGGCACTGAGCACCGGGGCGACAAGCACGTCCGGGCCGAGCATGTACTGCCGGTCCAGGTGTGCCGTCGCCGGGTCGTCCGGGAACTCCAGGAACATCGGCCGCATCACAGGCGTGCCGTCGCGGTGTGCCTCCTGGGCGGCGGCCGCCAGGTACGGCATCAGGCCGAGCTTGAGGTGGGTGAAGTGCCGCAGCACGTCCACGGCCTCCTCGTCGTACGCCCACGGCACCCGGTACGAGCCGGACCCGTGCAGCCGGGAGTGCGAGGAGAGCAGCCCGAAGGCGACCCACCGCTTGAACACCGCCGGGTCGGGAGTGCCCTCGAAGCCGCCGATGTCATGGCTCCAGTAGCCGAAGCCGGAAGCCGCCAGGGACAACCCGCCGCGCAGCGACTCGGCCATCGCGACGAACGTCGACTCGCAGTCGCCGCCCCAGTGCACCGGGAACTGCTGCCCGCCCGCGGTGGCCGAGCGGGCGAACAGCACCGCCTCGCCCTCGCCGCGCTCGGTCTCCAGCAGCTCGAAGACCGCCTTGTTGTAGAGGTACGAGTAGTAGTTGTGCATCCGCTGCGGGTCCGAGCCGTCGTGCCACACCACGTCGGTCGGGATGCGCTCGCCGAAGTCGGTCTTGAAGCAGTCGACGCCCATGTCCAGCAGCGCCTTGAGTTTGCCGGTGAACCAGCGGACCGCGTCCGGGTTGGTGAAGTCGACAAGCGCCATGCCGGCCTGCCACTTGTCCCACTGCCAGACCGAGCCGTCCGGGTTGCGCACCAGGTAACCGGCCTCGCGGCCCTCCTCGAAGAGGTACGAGCGCTGCGCGATGTACGGGTTGATCCAGACGCACACCTTCAGGTCACGCTCGTGCAGCCGGCGCAGCATCCCCTCCGGGTCGGGGAAGGTCGCCGGGTCCCAGACGAAGTCGACCCAGTGGAACTGACGCATCCAGAAGCAGTCGAAGTGGAACACCGACAGCGGCAGCCCGCGCTCGGCCATCCCGTCGACGAACTCGGTCACCGTCTTCTCGTCGTACGAGGTGGTGAACGACGTGGACAGCCAGAGGCCGTACGACCAGGCGGGGATCCGGGCCGGCCGGCCGGTGAGCGCGGTGTACCGGCGCAGCACGTCCTTCGGCTGAGGCCCGTCGATGACGTAGTAGGTGAGCGACTGGCCCTCGACGCTGAACTGGGTCTGCGTGACGACCTCGGAGCCGACCTCGAACGACACGTGCTCCGGGTGGTCCACGAAGACCCCGTAGCCGGCGCTGCTGAGATAGAACGGCACGTTCTTGTACGCCTGCTCGCTGGCGGTGCCCCCGTCGGCGTTCCAGATGTCGACGGTCTGCCCGTTCTTGACGAACGGGCCGAAGCGCTCGCCCAGCCCGTACACCGTCTCACCGACGCCCAGCGCGAGCCGTTCGTGCACGTGCCGGCGGCCCTCGGCGTCGGTGACGACGCCGATGCTGCGGGCGGTGGACGCGGTGACCAGCCGGTCGCCGTGCAGGAAGTCGACCCGCCACCCGTCGATGAGCGCGACCCGCGCGGTCAGCTCGCCGGTGGTCAGCGTCGCGCTGAGCCCGGTGACGTCGACGGTGACCGGGTGCGTCTCGTCGGTGCTCAGCCCGAAGTGCGGCTCGCGGGGCAGCCCTCCGGTGTGGTGGGCGATGGTCACCCCGATGACGCCGGGGGCGGGGGAGAAGAACCGGACGGTGACCAGGGGCCGGTTGAGGGTGTCGCCGCGTCCGGTGATCGGACCGGTCGGTGCGAAGACGGTGAAGCCACGCTCGTCCGGTTCGACCGACTCCACTGTGCCGGGGCGCAGGACGCTGACGCCGGGGCGCAGCTGCCAGTACCCGTCGGTGAACTTCACTTCTCGGCTCCTGCCGTGATGCCGCGCGCCAGAGTGCGCTGGAAGATGAGGAAGAAGAGGATGGCCGGCACCAGGCTGATCAGCGCGCCGGCGTTTGTGGTCGGCGCGTCCATCAGCCGGTCGCCCTGCAACGACGCCAGCGCGACCGGAATGGTCTGCGTCTGGTTGTCGATCAGCATGACCAGCGGGATGAGGAACTCGTTCCACGTCCAGATGAAGAAGAAGATGAGCAGCACCGCGAGGGTGGGCCGCAGGTTGGGGAAGACCACCCGCCACAGCACCGTCCACTTGCCGGCGCCGTCCAGGGCGGCGGCCTCCAGCAGCGAGCGCGGGAACGTGCCCATCACCGAGGCGAGCAGGTAGGTGCCGAACGCGCTCTGGATCACGGTGAAGATGATGATCACCGCGAGTCGGGTGTTGTAGAGCCCGACCTCCTTGGCCACGTAGTACAGCGGGTAGATCAGCGCCTCCTGCGGCAGCATGTTGGCCAGCAGGAAGAGCCCGACGATCCACAGCCGGCCACGGACCCGGCCGATGCCCAGCGCGTACGCGTTGAGCAGTGAGACGGCGACGCCGAGCACTGCCACCGAGCCGGCGATGACCGCCGAGTTCCAGAACTTGAGCGGGAAGTTCACTTCGGTCCAGTACGTGCGCAGACCCTTTGTGTAGAACTCCGTCGGCCAGCTCAGCGGGCCGCCCGACGAGTAGTCGCCGGGCGACTTGAACGCGTTGAGCAGCATGAACGCGAACGGCACCAGCATGACGAGCGCGCCGAGGATGACCAGGGCGAGTATCACCCAGCGGCTGACGCCGCGGTGGTGTCGATCGCGGACGGGCGCGCGGACCGGCGCTGGAGTGATCACGGCCATGTCAGAACCCCCGGTCCCGGCGCTCGCTGCGGGCCTGCATCCAGATGAAGACACCGGCCACCACCACGATGATCAGTGTCAGCACCGTGGAGATCGCGGAGCCGTAACCGACCTGCAGCTTCTTGAAGAACGTGTAGTAGGCGAAGTAGGACGGCACGTTCGTGGCGTTGTCCGGGCCGCCCCGGGTCAGGGCGAAGATCGGCCCGAACACCTTCAACGCGGCGATCGTGCAGGTCAGGGCCACCACGAAGGTCTCCGGCCGGATCTGCGGAAGGGTGATCGCCCGGAACCGGTGCAGCCAGTTCGCGCCGTCGACCTCGGCTGCCTCGTACAGCTCGGGGTCGACCCGCTGCAACGCCGCCATGAAGACGACCACCGGGTAGCCGATCTGCACCCAGATCATCACGGCCATCACGGCCGGCAGGGCGGTGCCCGGGTCACCGAGCCAGTCGTGGCGTAGCGCGCCGAGACCGACCGCGTCGAGGAGGCTGTTGAACGCGCCGTCGGGGCGGAGGATCCAGCCCCAGACGATGCCGGCCACCACGACGGGCAGCACCTGCGGGAGGTAGAACGCGGCCCGCAGCGCGGCGGCCGTGCGGGGCTTGAACCGGCGGCCGATGACGTCGAAGAGCACCGCGGCGAGCAGCAGCCCGAGCACCGTGGGCACCACCACCATCGCGACGAGCATCCAGACGGTGTTGCGGAACGACGCCCAGAACACGTCGTCGTGCAGCAACTGCTGATAGTTGTCCAGGCCGATCCAGGTGGGGTCGCCGATGCCTGACCACTTGGTCAACGACAGGTAGAGCGTGCCGAGCAGCGGTGCGCCGATGACCAGGAGGAAGAGCACCGCTCCGGGGAGCAGGTAGAGCCAGTACGCCGCGTTGCGGCCGCGGCGTCTGCGGCTGGGCGCGGGCGGGATGGGGGTCGCGGCCGGCGGTGTGGCGGCGACCGTCTCGGAGACTGCCATGGAAGATCCTTCCCGGCGGGGCGGGCGGGCGCGCCGGTCGTGCCGGTCGCGCCCGCCGCTCGCCGTGTCACTTGCCGGTGATCTCCTTGACGCCATCGGCGTACGGCTTGGCGATCGCGTCGAGGACCTGGTCGGGCGACTTCGAGCCGTTGATCAGACCCTGGAAGCCGGAGACCAGCACGTCGTAGTAGCCGGGGACCGGCCAGTCCGGGTAGAAGGCGAGCCCGTCGGACTTGCTGACCGTGTTGAAGTCCTCGATCAGCTTGCGGTCCTTCGGGTCGCTGATCTTCGACGCGTCGGCGGCGACCGGAACACCACCGTTGTTGCCGATCAGATCCTGGATCTCCGGACGCAGGGTGATGTCGATGAAGTCGTACGCCAGGCTCTTGGCCTTGCTGTTCTCCGGGACGACCCAGAGGTTGCCGGAGGAGCCGGCCTGCAGGGTGTTGCCGGGGAAGAGGAAGGTGTCCCAGTTGGCCTTCATCTCGGTCTTGAAACGGCCGTACCACCAGCTACCCGAGACGATCATCGGAACCTTGCCGGCGATGAAGGCGGTGCCCATGTCCTCGGCCTTGAGGCTTGCCGAGTTCTTCGCGACGTAGCCCTTCTGCACCCACTGGGCGAAGGTCTCAGCGCCGTACTTGAGCGGGTCGGCCTTGAAGTCGACAGGGTTCTTGTAGAGCTGGTAGTTGTCGACGAACTGCCGGTCGCCCTTGGACAGGGCGAGCTGGTAGAAGAGCTGCCCGGCGGGGTACTCGGCACCGGCCATGCCCAGCGGGGTGACGCCCTTGCCGACGAAGGTGTCCATCGCGGCGGTCATCTCGGCCATGGTGGTCGGGACCTTGACGCCGTTGCTCTGGAACAGGTCCTTGTTGTAGTAGACCGTGACGTACTCGCCGTAGTTCGGCACACCGAACCACTTGCCGGAGCCCATCACGCCCTTGTCGCTGTACCGGGCGGTGGTCTGCAGGCTGGGGCTGAGCTTGCCGGCCCAGCCGCGCTTGTCTGCCTCGCTGCTCAGGTCGGCCAGCAGGCCCTGGGAGGAGAGCAGCCCGGCGGTCGCGTTGCCCTTGTTGTACTCCATGATGTCCGGGCCCTCGGACGAGTTGATGATCATGCCCGCGTTCTGCTGGATCTGCTCGAACGCCTTGCGCTCGAAGCGCACCTCGACGCCCGGGTGCTCGGACTTGAAGAGCTCGATAGCCCGGTTCCAGCCGATCCCCATGGCGCTGTTCTCGCTCTCGTAGTGCCAGAGCTTCAGAACCTTGGCGTCGCTGTTGTCCCCGTTGTCACCACCGCCGCAGGCGGCCACGGTGGTCGTCGCGGTCGCCGCCAGGGCGATCGCGGCGACGAGCCGGTGGAATCGCTGCATTACTATCCTCCTCGTTGAGTACTAGCCGGTACTTCACGGGGCCCGTCGTCGCGTTGCAGCGCGATGGCGGGCCGTTTTCACTGGTCAGTCGCCGTCGCTCGACGCTGGACCAGAAGTAACAAGTGCCGGCCGCCGTGGCGCGGCGGTCGACCCTCGGATCTCCAACGCGCACGGCAGCAGTTGCTGGTGCCGAAGGTCAGCGGGGCCGTCCAGGTGGCGCGTCAGCGCCTCGATCGCGATCCGGCCGAGCGCCGAACCGGGTGACGTCATCGCGGTCAGCGCCGGGGTGGCCAACTCGGCGACCTGCGGCGAGGTGACCATCGAGACGACGGAGACGTCGTCGGGCACGGACAAGCCGCGGCCGGTCAACTCGCCGAGGATGCCGAAGATCGCCGTCTCGTTCATGGCCAACACCGCGGTCAGCTCCGGGGCCCGCGCGAACGCGGCGGCCAGCGCGGCCCGCCCGCCGGCGGCGCTGTCCTCGGCCGCGATCATCACCGGCTCCAGGCCGTGCCCGGTCATCGCCGCGGTGAAGGCGTCACGGGTACGCAGCGCGGGCCCGTAACCGCTGGCCAGCGTGGCGGCCGAGTGGTTGACGTAGACGATCCGCCGGTGCCCGAGGCCGACCAGGTGCGCGACGGCCTCCCGGACGGTCTGGTCGAAGTCGATGTCGACGTAGGAGAGCGTGCTGGTGTCGCCGGTACGGCCGATCAGCACCAGCGGCACCCCGGCCTCCTGGAGCACTGTGACCCGCTCGTCGGCCAGTTGGACCTCCATCAGCACGACCCCGTCGAGCATCCGCTGGCTGGCCAGCCGACGCAGGTCGTCGAGGTTGCCCCCGCCGACCGGCGAGAGCACCAGGTGGTAGCCGGCGACGCTGGCCGCGGCGGCGGCGCCGGTGACGAAGGCGGTCTCGGTGGCGCCGAGCCCGCGTTCGTCCATCGGCATCAGCAGGCCGAGGATCCGGCTGCGGCGACTGGCCAGCCCTCGGGCCATCGCGTTGGGCTGGTAGTCGAGCTGGGCCATCGCGGCGAGCACCTTGTTGCGGGTGGCCTGCGAGATCGGCCGGGTGCCGGTGAGCACGTACGAGACGGTGCTGACCGAGACCTGCGCGAGGCGGGCGACGTCGTGCATGGTGGCCACCGCGCACCTCCTCCGGCCTGGGGTGGGACCGCTCCCGAGCTTCGTCGAAGCGTTTCGACGAAGCGGTTCGACAGGACGCTAGGCCACCTGTTACGGCGACGTCAATAGCCGATGTCGAAAAGAATTCAGACAGCGTTCGGGCAACGAGCAGACCGCGCCGATCTTGCACTTCCTGTTGCCGATACGGAGGGATGTGCACCTTGTGTCGGGACAGAAAGTGCAAGATCGCGGAGCCGATGGGCGGCGGGGGGCGCGGGTCAGGGGAGGTTGAAGAGGGTGGCGGCGTTGTTCCAGCAGACCGCGCCCAGCCAGTCGTCGCCCAGGTCCAGTCGGGCCAGCCCGGTCACCTGCTCGGCGTACGGGTACGGGATGTTCGGGAAGTCGCTGCCCAGCAGCACCTTGCCGGCCAGCCCCAACTCGCGCAACCGGGGCAACTCGTCGGCGGGGAAGGGGACGAACTGATCGAAGAAGGGCGTGAACGCCATTGTGGTGTCCAGCCGGACCCGCTCGTACGTCTCGGCGAGGTCCAGGAAGGCCCGGTAGTCCGGGGCGCCCATGTGCGCGACCACGGCGGTCAGCCGAGGGTGGCGGGCGAGCAGGGCGGCGAACGGATCCGGCCCGGTGTGTGCGGTCCCCACCGGGGCGTGCCCGGCGTGCACCACCACCGGCGTCCCCGCGTCCGACAACATCCCCCACACCTGGTCCAGCGCCGGATCGGTCGGCGCGAAGCCGCCGACCTGCAGGTGCAGCTTGAACACTCGGGCACCTTCGGCGAGGGCCGACTCGACGTACCCGGGGGCCTTCGGCTCGGGGTAGAACGTGGCCGAGGCCAGGCACCCCGGGGTGTCGCGGGCGAAATCCAGTGTCCAGCGGTTGAGGTCCGCCGCCATGCCCGGCCGGTGCGCGTACGCCAACGCGCTGAACGCCCGCACGCCGAGCCGGCGCAGGTGCGCGACCCGGTCGGCGTCGCTCCAGCGGTAGAGGATCGGCCATTCGGTGCCGACCAGCGGCCCGGCGGCGTCGAAGTAGGCCCACACCCGACGCAGCAGTCGCGGCGGTAGGAAGTGCACGTGCACGTCGGCGAGGCCGGGCAGCCCCAGCGCGCGGCAGAACTCCGGTACGCGCTCGTCCGCGACCGGCGGGACTGCCGGTGCCGGATCGGTCATATGTCGATGTCGAATCGGCTCAGCACCGAGGGCGCGATCAGGCCGACGGTCGCGAGCGCCGAGACGACTGTCAGTGCGATGCGCATCCCCACCACTTCGGCCTTGCTGCCGACGCGCAGGGCGATGCTGTTCGGCAGGCCGATCATCATCCACATGCGGCGCTTGATCGGGATCGGCCAGAGGATCGGCACGCCGGCTCGGGTGATCATGTCGCCGAGGATGTGCACGAAGCAGCCGATGCCCAGCGCGGTGCCGATCAGCGGATAACCGCGTCCGCCCGGCAGGTTGGCGAAGGTGAACCAGGCCGCCCCGGCCGAGGCGAGAGTGATGATCACCCATCCGGCCCGCTCGGCCCACTCGTCGAACAACCCGCGCAACGCCAGGCCGAACATGAAGAACAGGATGGTGATGACCGCCCACTTGCCGTACGCGGCGCAGAGCGCGGTGGTGCCCCAACCGACAAGCACTGTGAACGGCAGCGTGTGGGTCAGCGTCCGGTGCCCGTTGCTGCGCCGCGGGTCCTTGCTGAGCTTCGTGGCGTAGTAGACCCCGAGGGAGATCTTCTCCATCACCTCGGCGGCGAAGAGCGAGAAGACCCCGAAGGTGCGGGCCACTGTGGCCCCGCCCTGGTTCTTGGTCACCTTGCCCGACATGTCGAGGTCGGGAAAGAGCGCGCCACCGGCGCACACAGCGGTGCCCACCGCCAACGCGAGCGGCGACTGGTGGTAGTCGGCGAACTGCTCCAGTGCCCAGGAGCCAGCCAGCCACACCGCCGCGCCGGACAGCGCGTGTTGCGGTCCCATCATCTCGGCTCACCCTCCCCAGGGATCTTGAGCGCCCAAAACTACGCCACTGTAGTCAGCGTCGGCGCCGCAGGGGCATCACCCGGAAGGTCCACATCGGACCGCGTCACAGGGTGGGGGTGAAGCTCTGCCGGATCATCGGCAAGTATGCCGCGTTGACCTGCCAGTCGAACTCTTCTGTCAACCACGAGACGGTGTAGGAGCGGTCGGCCGAGGTGTTGGCCAGCAGCCGGAAGCTGTGCACCGGAACGCCCAGGGCGTTCTGCCAGCCGCACTCCCACACCGCGCCCCCCTCGAAGATGTCCATCGCGGAGATGTCCACCTTGCGATAGTCCGGCAGCGCCTCACTCGCGGTCAGTCGAGCCTCCTCGGCCTTCCAGTGCGCCACCGGGTCCGCTCGGGCCGGCCCCGCCTCCACGCTGAGCACCCGGGACCCTCCGGACTTCCGGAAGCAGGTCACCGGGCCCTCGGTCCAGCGCGCCCAACCCACCGGCGCGGCGATCCGAAACCCGGTTGGGTCGTCGTACCAGGTCCAACCCTCGCGCAGCCCATATTTCACGTCGCTCGGGGGCGACACCGACACCACCGGGGTCGCCGACGGTGGCGGGAGCGACGCGCAGGCGAACGCCGCCGGCCGGGAGGTCGGCGCGCCACCACCGGAGCCGGACGGTGGCGTCCGCTCGTCGTGCCGGTTGACCAGGGCCAGCGTGACGCCTCCCGCGAGGAGCAGGGCCGTGGCCGCGCCACCGAGGGCGATCAGGCGCCGTCGCCGGCGGGGTCGGCGCTGCGGGCGCGGGATCGGCGTCGCCGGCTCGTCCGACGGGACCACCGGTTCGACCGGGCGGGGTGCGATGGCCCGGCCGGCGCTGCGGACCGCCGCGACCGCCGAGGACCGGACCGACCCGGCGGGCTCGTCGTGGCTCGCCGCGGCGCTGCGCAGCAGTGGCTCCGCCTCGGCGGCGGTCAACCGCCGCCAGGGGTCGCGCTGCAACAGGCCGGTGAGGGCGGGACGCAGCGGACCGGCCCGACGCATCGGATCCGGTGGTTCGGTGGCCAGCGCGCTGAGCGTCGCCATCGCGCTGGAGCGTGCGTACGGTGACTTCCCCTCGACCGTCGCGTAGAGCGTCGCGCCCAGCGACCACATGTCGGTACGGGCGTCGGACACCCCTTCGCGGGCCCGTTCGGGGGCGACGAACTGCGGCGAGCCGAGCACCGTGCCGGGCCCGGTCATCGCACCGTCACCGCCGTCGAAGGTGGCCAACCCGAAGTCGGTGAGCACCACCCGCCCGTCGTCGGCCACCAGCACGTTGTGCGGCTTCACATCGCGGTGCAGCACTCCGGCGGTGTGCGCGGCGCGCAACGCGGCGAGCACCGCCAGCCCGATCAGGGCGGTGCGCTGCGGGCTCAGTGGTCCCTCGGCGCTAATGATCTGCTGCACCGACCGCGACGGCACGTACTCCATCACGATCCAGGGGCTGTCCCGGTCGTGCACCACGTCGTAGAGGCGGACCACGTTGGGATGGTTGAGCCGGGCGGCGGTGCGGGCCTCACGCAGGGTTCGGAGCCGCAACTCCTCGCGCTCGGTCTCGGCCAGCCAGGACGGCGGCACGACCTCCTTCAGCGCCACGTCGCGATGCAACATCTCGTCGCGAGCAAGCCACACCCGGCCCATTCCGCCGGTGCCGACCAGGTCGAGCAGCCGGTACCGACCCGCGATCAGCAACTGATGCACGGTCGCTCCCCCTCGGTCACCCCGGGATCCACGATAGCCACCAATGTCGGCTTTCTCATCCACTGAGCGGCCTCGATCCACGCCGGACGGTGGTCCCGATCATGGCCATACGGTGCAGGTCAGCGGGGTGGTCGGAAACTCTTTCGCACCAGATCCCAGTCGGCGGCGGCCCCGGCCCAGTCCTCGTCCCGGGTGATCCAACCCAACGTCCAGCGGTTGGCGCCGAGGATCTGTTGCCGGGCGCGCAGCCACGGCCCGTGCGGTGTCTGCCAGCGGAGCTCCCACTCGGCTCCACCATCGCCCGCCGCGAGCCGGATCTCGTCGTACCCCGGCAGGGAACCGGCCCCGGCTGCCGCCTCGCGGGCGGTCCGCAGCCGCTCCAGGGGATCGACGGCGCCACCCTCGGCGACGCTGAAGGCCCGGCCGGTCGCCGGGTCCTGGAAGCACGCCACAGTGCCGTCGCGGGAGGTCAGCCACGTCGCCGGTACGGAGACCCGGAAGCCGGCGGTGTCGGCGTGCCACACCCAGCCGGGCGGCGGCCGGAACTCTTCGCCCGAGTTCGGTGTGCCGGCCTGCACGGCCGTACCGGCGATGTCCGGGCGGACACAGGCGAACGGGGGCGGGGGGATGTCGCGCCCATTCGGCGGCGGGCCGGGCGGTGGGCCGGGGCCGAACGGCCCGCCGTTGGGCGGACGGTTCGGCGGCGGGGAGGACGAGGCGGTGATGTCGCTGGGCTTGTCACCGGCAACTGTCAGCGCGGTGCCGACGCCGGCCACGACGGCGACCAGCAGCGCCACGGCGACCACCGCCACCCGACGCGCGGTACGCCCGGCGGCCGCCGGATCCGGGGCCGGCGTGGGGGAGGCAGCGCCGGCCGCGGCCGGGGCGTCCGGGTCGGGCAGCGGAACGGTGGGGTCCTGGTCGTCAGGGTCGTCGGCCGTTGCGGGCTGGCCAACCGACCGTGGGGCCGGCCCGTCGGCCGATGACCGGTCGGTCGCCGACGCCCCGTCGGCACGGCCGGTCGCGGCCGTTCTGAGCAACCGACGGGCCGTGTCGTGGTCGAGGCGGTCGCGCGGGTCGCGGCGCAGCAGCCCGTCGAGCACCGGCGCGAGCGCCCCGGCGTGCGGGGCCGGATCCGGTGGGCCGGCAGCCAGCGCGCTCAGGGTGGCCATCGCGGTGCTGCGGGCGTACGGGGACTGCCCCTCCACTGCGGCATGCAGGGTCGCGCCGAGCGACCACAGATCGGCGGCCACCGTGGACACCCCCTCGGCGGCCCGCTCCGGGGCCACGTACTGGGGGGAGCCGAGGACCATGCCGGGGCGGGTCATCGCGCCGTCGCCACCGTCGAAGGTGGCCAGCCCGAAGTCGGTGAGCATCACCCGACCGTCGTGCGCCACGAGCACGTTCTGCGGTTTGATGTCGCGGTGCAGCACCCCGGCGGTGTGCGCGGCCTGCAGCGCGTCGAGCACGGCCAGGCCGATCCGGGCCGCGCGGGCCGGCTCCAGGGGCCCCTCGGCGTCCACGACGTCCTGGAGGGTGCGGGACGGGACGTACTCCATGACGATCCATGGGCTGCCGTCGACCGCGACGACGTCGTAGAGCCGGACCACCGCGGGGTGGTTGAGGCGGGCCGCGGCGCGTGCCTCCCGCATGGTGCGCGAGCGCACCTCGGCCCGTTCGCGATCGTCCAACCAGCTCGGTGGGACGATCTCCTTGACCGCCACCTCGCGGTGCAGCATCTCGTCGCGGGCACGCCACACCCGACCCATGCCCCCGCGACCCACCAGGTCGAGCAGCCGGTACCGACCGGCGATCAGCACCTGTGCACGCTCCTCCTCAGCCGCTGTCCGGGCTACACCCTAACCAGCGGATCGGAAGTCACCTATCGGTCGTCCGACTCAGCTCAGCATGCGGCGTGCTCGGCGGCGGCGGCGAACAGGTTCCCCTCCGGGATGGCGAGCCTGGTCCGCCCGCCGGCCAGTCGGGCGGCGGCGCGGCGGGCCTGCACGGGGCCGTGTTCGCGTCGGGCGGTGGCGTAGCTGGCGGCGGTGCGGGCCGCGATGGTGGCCCAGCCGTACCGCTCGCCGACCATCGTGCGGGCCCGGCGGGCCAGCCGCCGGGCGAAGACCTCGTCGCCGAGCAGTTGACCGACCGCGCCGGCGAGCGCGTCCGGGTCACTGTGTGGGAACGTCACCCCGGTCACGCCGGACTCGACGATCTCGGCGAGGCCGCCGGTACGGGCCACCGCCAGTGGCGCTCCGGCGGCCGCCGCCTCCAGTGCCACCATGCCGAACGGCTCGTAGAGGCTGGGGACCACTGTCGCGTCGGTGGCGCCGAGCATCGCCGGCAGTTGGGTGGAGTCGAGGAACCCGGTGAACCGGACTGTCGAGCTGAGCGCCAGCCGGCGGGCCTCGGCCTCCAACTCGGTGCGGTACGGGCCGTCGCCGGCGATCACCACGCGCAGCCCGGGGTGCCGTTCGCGGAGCCGGGGTACGGCGTGCACCAGGTGCTGGACGCCCTTCTCGTAGACCAGCCGCCCGGCGTACCCGATCAACGGGCCGTCCCCGGCGAACCGTGCCCGGGCTGACGCGACAGCGCGCGGACGGGCCCGCCAGGCCCGGTCGTCGACCCCGTTGGGCACCACGTCGACCTGGGTGGCCGGTACGTCGAACAACGCGGTCACCTGGTCGCGCATGTACCCGGAGCACGCGATCACCCGAATGGAGGAACTGCTGAGCCAGTGTTCGACGCCGTGGATGGTGCGGTTCATCTCCTCCGGCAGCCAGCCCTGGTGCCGGCCGGCCTCGGTGGCGTGCATGGTGGTGACCAGGGGAAGGTCCAGGTGCTCGGCGAGCGTGACGGCCGTGTGGGCGACGAGCCAGTCGTGGGCGTGGATGACGTCGTACGAGCCGGCCTGGGTGGCGCGTAGGGCGGTGCGGGTGAGGGTGTGGTTGAAGGCCATGGTCCAGGCCAGCAGCGAGCCGGTGGCGAGGGGGAAGGCGACGGGGTCTTCGGGGGCGCGCAGGATGCGCACGCCGTCGGCGTACTCCTCCAGGGGTGCGCCTTCGCAGTGGCGGGTGACGACGGTGACCTCGTGGCCGGCGGCGGCGAGGGCGACGGAGAGGGCGTGCACGTGTCGACCGAGACCGCCGACGAGCACCGGCGGGTACTCCCAGGAGAGCATCAGCACCCGCAGCTGCCGGGCGGGGTTGATGTCGATCACGTGGGCGTCGAGTGCCATGCGGCCCCCTTTGAGTTGTCCCCGGGCGCGCGCCGACCGACACCGGAATCGATGTCGCCGTCGCGTCTGGATCGGGGCCAATCCTGCCGGGATCGCGATAACCAGCGGCGACACCACCGTTGCGGTCGTGTAAAGCGCTACTGGCTCTTTCGCCGCACCCGCAGCAGCTCGGCCACCGACCATGCCTGGAACGGGCAGCCGGTAGCGGTGTGCGGCGCGAGGCCATCGGCCGTCTCGCTCACCGAGCCTAACCCGTATTCCATCAAATGTGACTCAATGCCGACGAATGAGTCATCGACGGACATCTTTCCTCGACGCGCGGCGTCCACGTACGGGCCGAGCAGCCACGGCCAGACCGTGCCCTGGTGATAGCCCCCATCTCGGTCGGCCGGGCCACCCCGGTGCCGGCCCACGAACTCGGTGGAGTCCGGGGCGAGACTGCGCGGCCCGAGCGGGGTGAGCAGCCCCTCCGCGATCCGCCGCAGCGTCGCCTCGTCCGGCTCCAACGGCGCGTACGGCAGCGACCAGGCCAACAGCTGGTTGGGGCGCAACGCGTCGTCGTCGTGCAGGGCGGCGCCACCCAGCGGGTACGCCGGCGCGGGCGCGTCCAGCACGTCGTGCAGCCAGCCCGTCGGGGCCGGGAACCGCTCCCGGAACGAGGCGGTGGCCTGCCCGTGGCGTCGCCACAGCTCGTCCGCGTCCTGCCCGGCCAGCTCGGCCAGCTCCGCGAGCCCGGCCAGTCCGTTGATCCACAACGCGTTGACCTCGACCGGCTTGCCGGTACGCGGGGTGACCGGCACCCCGTACACCCGGGCGTCCATCCAGGTCAGCGCCGTGCCGGCGGCGCCCTGGGTGAGCAGCCCGTCGGCCGGGTCGACGCGGATCCCGTACCGGGTGCCGGCCACGTGGGCGTCGATCACGGCACGCAGCGCGGGCAGCAGCTCGTCGCCGAGGTCGGTGTCGCCGGTGACGGTGACGTGCCTGCTCACCGCGTGCAGGAACCACAGCGTGCCGTCGACTGTGTTGTACTCCACCCGACCGGTGTCGGCCGTGTTGGCGAGCATCCCCTCGGACAGCGTCGCCGCGTACGCCCGCAGCAGCTCCCGCCCCTCGTCGGCGCGACCCGTGCAGAGGAACAACCCCTCGTACGAGATCATCGTGTCCCGCGACCAGGCCCCGAACCACGGGTACCCGGCCACCACGTCCACCGCCGCCTGGTGAGTGCGCACCACGAACGCGTCGGCGGCCAGCGTCAGGGTGGCGTCCACGTCGTCGGCCGGCTTCGCCGCCGCCACCACCCGCCGGTTGCGCCGTCGCGCCGCCGCCACGATCTCCGTTGCCGGCGGCGGCTCCTCGTCGAGTCGACCGGCCCAGGCCCGCACCGACACCGTGTCGCCGGGGCGTTCCAACTCGCCGGCGAAGCGGCCCGCGTACCACAGGTCCTCGTCCGGGTGCAGCCCTCGGTTGGCCTCCTCGCGGTGGTGCACGCCCAGCCACCACTGCCCCTCGGGCGCCCAACCCGGCCCGGCGAGCCGGTACGCGCCCTCGACGACCGCGCCGTCGGCCACCGCCTCGACCTGCGGGATCGGGCCGTCGGCCCGCCGTTCACCGTGCGCGTCCCGCCAGGTGCAGGCGGCCGACAGCTCCAGCCGGACGGGACCACCGGCGACCAGTCGGTGCACCACAGCGACGCAGGAGCGGCCGGGAAGCATGGCCACCTCCCGTTCGATCACCACAGCGCCGATCCGCCACCGCCACCGGGGCAGCCCGTCGACCAGGTCGAAGCGCTCCAACAGCTCGAACCCGCGCGGGTCCACGTCGCCGGAGGCCCACTCGTGCGCGCCGAGGCGCACCCGCGCGCCGGACGGCAGGGTGACCGCCGGATCGAGACTGGCCAGTCCCACCTGGCGGGACGCCGGCGTTTCGCCAGGAACCACCAACAAACCGTGGTACCGACGTGTCCGCAGCCCTCCGACAGTGCCCATCGCATAGCCGCCGAGGCCGTCGGGGACCAGCCACTCCCGGCTGGCCGCGCTGGTCAGATCGCCGCACACCTGCGGGCCGAAATGAATGTCGATCAACTTTCCTCCACCGGCGGCAAGGTGTAACACGCCACGACGAGAATGGCCGCTGTGGTCAAGTACCGAGGCGACGTCAAAGATGTGCACGTGATCACTGACCGATCGTCCTCCGACGCCTCGCCACCCGACGCTGAGCGGCTCCGGCTCGCCCAGGCCGACTCGGGGGAGCAGGACTGGCGAGCATGGGGTCCCTATCTGTCCGAACGGGCGTGGGGGACGGTACGGGAGGATTACAGCGAGCACGGTACGGCCTGGGACTACTTCCCGCATGACCACGCGCGGTCCAGAGCCTACCGGTGGAATGAAGACGGGATGGCCGGCGTCTGCGACGAACGACAGACCTTCGCGTTCGCCCTGGCCCTCTGGAACGGCAAGGATCCGATCCTCAAGGAGCGGATGTTCGGCCTCGGCGGCGACGGCGGCAACCACGGCGAGGACGTCAAGGAGTACTGGTGGTACGAGGACTCCACGCCCACCCACTCCTGGATGCGCTGGCGCTACCACTACCCGCAGGCCGCCTTCCCGTACGACGAACTCGTCGCGGTGAACGCGTTGCGCGGCCGCGACGACACCGAGTACGAGTTGGTGGACACCGGGATCTTCGACGACGACAGGTACTGGGCGGTGACAGTCGACTACGCCAAGGCGTCCCCGACCGACCTGTGCATGGTGGTGACCGTCGCCAACCGGGGCGACCGGGCGGCGACCCTGCACGTCCTGCCCACCCTGTGGTTCCGTAACACCTGGTCCTGGGGCCTGCCCGGTGGTGACCGGATCCCGAAGCTGACCGGCCAGGGCACCCGGCTCGTCGGCGAGCACCGGGTGTTCGGCCAACTGCTGCTGGAGGGCGACGGTGGGCCGGTGCCGCTGCTCTGCGACAACGACACCAACGCCGAACGGCTCTGGGGCCTGCCCGGCCGCTCCCCGTACCCGAAGGACGGCATCAACGACCACGTCGTCAACGGCGCGGCCACTGTCAACCCGGCCCGGGAGGGCACCAAGGGCGCGCTGCACTACGTGCTCGACGTGCCCGCCGGTGGGCAGCGCCAGATCCGGCTGCGGCTCACCCGCACCGCCTCGCCGCCGGCCGCCGCGCCGCCGCCCCCGGCCGACCTCAGCGACGGCTTCGAGGCAGTGGTCTGGGCGCGACGGGCCGAGGCGAACCGGTTCTTCGCCGGAGTGATCCCGCCGGCCGCCACACCCGACGAGGCGCTGGTCGCCCGGCAGGCCATCGCCGGGCTGATGTGGGGCAAGCAGTTCTACCACTTCGACGTCAAACGGTGGCTCGAAGGCGACCCGGGTTCGACACCACCGCCGGCCGGGCGTCGGCACGGGCGCAACAGCGCCTGGTGGCACATGACCAGCTTCGACGTCATCTCCATGCCAGACCCGTGGGAATACCCCTGGTACGCGGCCTGGGACCTGGCCTTCCACTGCGTGAGCATCGCCCGGGTCGACCCGACCTTCGCCAAGGAGCAACTGCTGCTCCTGCTCCGCGAGTGGTACCTGCACCCCAACGGGCAGATCCCGGCGTACGAGTGGGCGTTCGGTGACGTGAACCCGCCGGTGCACGCGTGGGCGGCGCTGAAGGTGTTCGAGATCGATGGCGGTCGGGACTACGAGTTCCTGGCCCGGGTGATGCACAAGCTGCTGCTCAACTTCACCTGGTGGGTCAACCGCAAGGACACCGGCGGCAACAACGTCTTCGAGGGCGGCTTCCTCGGGCTGGACAACGTCGGGCCGTTCGACCGCTCGGCGGCGCTGCCGGTCGCCGGTGTGCTGGAACAGTCCGACGGCACCGGCTGGATGGGCATGTACGCGCTCAACCTGCTGGACATGGCGATCGTGCTCGCCGAACACGACAGGACCTGGGTGGACACCGCCACCAAGTTCTTCGAGCACTTCGCCTACATCGCCGCCGCCGCGTACGAGCAGGGTTTGTGGGACGAGGAGGACGCCTTCTTCTACGACGTGCTGCGCCTCGCCGACGGCACGAAGGTGCCGCTGAAGGTCCGCTCCGTCGTCGGGCTGCTGCCGTTGGCGGCCACCACCCGGCTCACCGCGAGGACCCTGCACCACCTACCGGAGTTGGGCGCCCGGCTGCGCTGGTTCCTGACCAACCGCCCGGAGTACGCCCAGGTGATCGGCACCCGCCGCCTCGGCCCCGACGGTCGGCAGCAGCGACTGCTGTCCATGGTTGGCCCGGAGCAGGTCGTCCGCCTGCTCGCCCGGATGCTCGACCCGGACGAGTTCCTCTCCGACTTCGGCCTCCGTACGCTGTCCCGCGCGCACCTGGACAAGCCGTTCTCGGTGACCCTCGGCGGGCAGGAGTTCTCCGTCGGCTACGAACCGGCCGAGTCGACGAGCGGACTGTTCGGGGGCAACTCGAACTGGCGCGGTCCGATCTGGATGCCGACGAACTTCCTGCTGATCAGCGCGCTGCGTGACTACGCGGCGTTCTTCGGCGACGACCTCCAGGTGGAGTACCCGACCCGCTCCGGGGTGAAGCACACCCTGGACGAGATCGCCGACGACCTCTCGGCCCGGCTGATCGCGCTCTTCACTCAGGACGACTGGGGTCGACGGCCGATCTACGGTGCCGCTCAGATGTTCCAGACCCACCCGGACTGGCGCGACCTGATCGCCTTCCCCGAGTACTTCCACGGCGACAACGGTGCCGGCCTGGGCGCCTGGCACCAGACCGGCTGGACGGCCCTGGTCGCCGACCTGATCCTCACCCTCCGCCGCTGACCCCGCCCGCCCTTGCCCCGCCCACAACTGCGCAATGTCGGAAATGCCATAACTTGTACCTTTCTGTCTCGTTCGCTCGTTGACGGGTGCCAACACACCGAGCAGGCCCGTCAGTCGAACTGAACGGGGGAATCGGTGAGTTCTGTCCTGCGAAGAATCACGACCGCATCCACGGCGATGCTGGTCGCCGGCCTGGCGACCCTGGGAGCGGGGACGCCGGCTCGGGCAGCACCGGGTGACGCGAACGCCAGAGGTGTCGTCGTCGACCTGTCGGCGGAGGTGCTCGGCACGGCTGTGATCACCGCCGACGCCGCGATCGGCACGGCCACCGCGCCGGCCGCTGGCGGCACCGACACCGAGACGCTGCTGGCGATCTCGACGCCCGGGGCGCTCGGGGTGACAGCCGGCGGCACCGTCGAGGAGGTCACCGCCACCCGGGCGGCGGCCTCGTCGTCGGCGTCCGCCAGCGTCGACGGCTTCAACCTGACAGTGCTCGGCGTCGACGTGCTGGACGCCACCGAGGTCACCGCCACCGCTACCTGCCCGCAGGTCGGCGCGACCAACGCCGCCACCACACTCAACGGGCTGGAGCTCTTCGGCTCGCCGGTGACGCTGACGGCGAACGACCCCGCCGTCGTGGGCAGCGCGGCCGTGGTCGTACCGGGTCTGGTGGGGGCGAGCCTGAACGCCTCGTTGACCCGGACCGAGACGACCACCGCCACCGGTGCCACAGCGGTCACCGTGCGAGCCGTCCTCACCCTGTCGGGCACCATCCTCGGCGTGCCGACGACCATCCCGGTCGGCACCGTGATCGTGGCCGAGGCCAACTGCGAACGTCCGCCGGCGGCGCCCACCGCCGCGACGATCAGCCCGGATGAGGGCCCGCAGTCGGGCGGCCAGACGGTGACGATCACCGGTACGGGCTTCATTCCGGGCGGCACCACTGTCACGTTCGACGGCGTGCCGGCGACCGGCGTCACGGTGGCGCCCGCGGGCACCTCGTTGACGGCGGTCACGCCGGCCGGCGCGGTCGGCCCCGCGTCGGTCGTGGCCAGTACGGTGAACGGCACGGCGCCACCGCTGGGCTACACGTACCTGGCCGACGGCAGCGCGGCCGTGATCACCGGTCTCACGCCACCGTCCGGCCCGACCGTAGGTGGTACGACGGTGACGATCACCGGCACCGGCTTCAACGGTGTGGCAGCTGTGGACTTCAATGGCCTGCCCAGCACCGGATTCACCGTCGACCCTGCCGGCACCACGATCAGTGTGGTCGCCCCGCCGAACCCCGCCGGGCCGGCGCTGGTCGAGCTCGTGTTCCCGGCGGGCAGGGTGACCGCGCCGACGTTCACGTACATCGCGCCGACGATCACCTCGATCGTGCCGAACACCGGCCCGAACACCGGTGGTACGACGGTGACGATCACCGGGACCGGCCTCACCGGCGCGACCGGCGTGAGCTTCGGCGACAACCCGGGAACCAACCTCGTCGTGGACCCGAGCGGCACCTCGCTGACCGTGGTCACCCCGCCCGGCCTGCCTGGCCCGGTGGACGTGACGGTGCTGATCCCGGGCGCGGACGCGACCGTGCCGGACGGGTTCACCTATGTGTCGGCGGCTCCGGTCGCCGCGTCGATCACACCGGACGAGGGTCCGGAGTCGGGTGGTCAGACGGTGACGATCACCGGCGCTGGCTTCAGCCCCGGTGGCACGACAGTCACCTTCGACGGTGCGCCCGCCACCGACATCACGGTCAACGCGGGGGGTACGTCGTTGACGGCGGTCACCCCGGCCGGCGCGATCGGCCCCGCGGTGGTGGTGGTGACCACCGGGAGTGGTTCGGCGGCGCCACTGGACTACACGTACCTGGCCGACGGCGGTGACGCCGACGTGACCGGTCTGACGCCGACGTCCGGGCCGACCTCCGGTGGCACCACTGTCACGATCACCGGGACCGGCCTCACCGGCGCGACCGGCGTGAACTTCGGCAACACGCCGGGGACCAACCTCGTCGTGGACCCGAGCGGCACCTCGCTGACAGTGGTCACCCCACCCGGCCTGCCCGGCCCGGTGGACGTGACGGTGCAACTGCCCGGTGACGACGTCGTCGAGCCGAACGGGTTCGCCTACCGGATCGCCGCGCCGGTCATCGACGAGCTGACCCCGGGTCAGGGGCCGACCGGTGGCGGCACGACCGTGACGGTCGGTGGTTCCGGCTTCGTTCCAGGCCGGACCGTGGTCACCATCTGCGGCCAGACGATCGCGGCGAGCCTGGTCACCGTGGCGCCGGACGGGCGTTCGTTGACCTTCCGCACGCCGGCCTGCGCGGCCCGGAACACCACTGTCGTCGTGAGCACCGACGGGGGAGCCTCCAACGAGCTCACCTTCCGCTACGTGCCGCGAATCCTGCCGGTGACGGGTGACACAGTTGCCGCGCCGCTGGGCATCGGCGCGATGCTGGCTCTCCTCGGCATCGTCCTGGTGCTGCTGGGCCAGCGCCGGCGACGTGCCGGCAGTATCGGCTGACCAGCTGTCCCGGCCAGGGCCCAACCCGGGCCCTGGCCGGGGCGAACACCGTGCGTCCTGCCCTGGCGCTCACTGATAGCCGACGTGGACGATCAGCTTGCAGTCCTTGGGGTCGGCCCCCACGTAGACAGACGCGGGGTCGAAGAGGGTCGGCGGCAGACTCAGGTCCTCGGAGAGACCCATCTGGCGCGCCAGGTCCTCCGGGGACTGCCCCGCAGCGGGCACCACGGTGATCGTTCGCCAGCATCCACCGGAGGCGCACTCCATGCTCTCGTCGGCGATCGTCGCTCCGGACGGCACCTCCGGCATCCGCGACTTCGGCGGCAACGAGCCCTCGGTCTTGAACATCTGCAACCACAGGAACGACAGGACCCACAGGCACGACAGCAAGCCCAGCGTGACGGACACGGCCACGAGAACGTGCTTCGTGCGTCTCCGCAGCGGGGTCCGTGACGTCATCGCGCGAGGATAGCGGGGCACTGTCGATCAGCCCGGGGCGTGGTGGGCTCAGGTCAGCCGGTGAAGGGTTCGGGCCCGAGGCGGCCCCAGGCCACGAACGCGGCCACCGCGAGGTAGAGCAGATTCAGCCCGATGAACTTCGCCTCGCCGTGGCGCAAATGGGTGATCATCGCGCCGACCATCAGCAGAACCCAGCAAATGGCGGTCACCGGCACCAGCACCGGTGCGATGTCCAGCACGGCGGGCAGGATGAGACCGACCGCGGCCAGGAGTTCCAGGACGCCGAGGGTCTTGACGAAGCCGACGCTGGCACCGTCGGTCCACCCGCCGCCGTTGGCCGCGGCCAACTTCTCCTTGGGTACGAATGTCTTGGTGATGCCGCCGGCCAGGGCGAGTGCGGCCAGCAGTCCGGCCGCGATCCACAGAGCCAGGTTCATGAGTCTTCCCTTTCGTGTCAGGTCGCCCACCAGACACCGCCGGCCCGCTCGCCGTGACGGCTCGGCACACGTGACACGGCGCACGGGTCCCGGCTGTCACAGAAGACGGGGAAGTGGTGTCCTGTGGGCGACGCGGACGAGACCGACGAGACTGGAGAACGCATGGACGCTGGGGCGGACACCGCTGTCGACGCATTCGTCACCCACCGGAACCTGCTCTTCACCGTCGCGTACGAGATGCTCGGCTCGGCCGCCGACGCGGAGGACGTACTCCAGGAGACCTGGCTGCGGTGGGCGGACGCAGACCTTGCGGCGGTGCGGGACAAGCGTGCCTACCTGGTCCGGATCACCACCCGCCAGTCGCTCAACCGGCTACGGGCGGTCGGCCGGCGAAGGGAGTCCTACGTCGGCTCCTGGTTACCCGAGCCGCTGTTGACCGCACCGGACGTCGCCGACGACGTCGAACTCGCCGAGAGCGTCTCGATGGCGATGCTGCTGGTGCTGGAGACGCTGGCGCCGACCGAGCGGGCGGTGTTCGTACTCCGGGAGGTCTTCGACCTTAAGTACGACGAGATCGCCGAGGCGGTCGACAAGAGTTCGGCAGCGGTCCGTCAGATCGCGCACCGTGCGCGGGCGCACGTAGCCGCGCGCCGGCCCCGGGGGACGGTCTCGCCGGCGGACACCCGACGGGCCTTGGAC
Source organism: Micromonospora sp. D93 (assembly GCF_018070365.1). NCBI lineage: Bacteria > Bacillati > Actinomycetota > Actinomycetes > Micromonosporales > Micromonosporaceae > Micromonospora > Micromonospora sp. D93. Next base: position 46,679 of record NZ_JAGPXW010000004.1, read on the forward strand.
GCGTTCCGGCTGGCGGTCGAGACCGGCGACGTGCAGGGCCTGCTCGACGTCCTCGCGCCGGATGTCGTGCTCCTCGGCGACGGCGGCGGGATCAAGCAGGCCGTGCTGCGGCCTGTCGCCGGGGCCGACAAGGTGGCCCGCCTGCTCTGCAGCACACACGCCAGGGTGGCGACCATGTCGCTGCACCCCGCCCAGGTCAACGGTCACCCGGCGCTGGTTCTGCGGCTCGACGGCGCGGTCGACACGGTCCTCGCGCTGCGGGTCGACGACGGTCTCATCAGCGGGGTCTACGCCGTGCGTAACCCGGAGAAGTTGTCGCACATGCGGAGCGAGACGGCGCTGCGCCGCTGATCGACCGCCTGGATTCGTCCGGGTCCGCTCTCAGGGGTAGGCCCGGGTGTTCCCGGATATGTCCGTCCCGCCCACTGGTTCAGGCTCGATCTCGACGAACTGTTCCCAGGGGGTCGGGATGAAGCGAGTGCATCGGGCGTTGGTAGCTGCGACGACGGCTCTGGCGGTGATCGGGGTGCCGGCCGTTGCCAGCGCCGCATCGAAGGAGGCGGATCGCGGCTCACTGCAGAAGCGGCTGGACGCGGTCGTGGCCGCCGGGGCGGTGGGTGCGTTGGCCGAGGTGCGTGACGAGCATGGCCTCTGGCGAGGCGCCAGCGGAGTCGCCGAACTGGGCGAGCCACGGCCGGTCCCGCTGGGGGGTCGATTCCGGGTGGGCAGCATCACGAAGACGTTCCTCGCCACCGTCGTCCTGCAACTCGTCGACGAGGGGTCGTTGCGGCTGGACGACACTGTCGACCGATGGCTGACCGGAGTCGTCCCGGACGGTCACCGCATCACAGTGCGCCAGCTGCTCAACCACACCAGCGGCCTGTACGACTATCTGCGTACGCTGCCGCTGCCGCCGAAACCGGAGTTCCTGAACAACCGGTGGCGGACCTGGAGCCCGGCCGAGCTTGTCCAGCGGGCGGTGGCCAATCCGCCGGTCTTCGACCCGCCGGGTTCGGCTTTCGCCTACTCGAACACCGCCTACCTCCTGCTCGGCCAGATCGTCGAGAAGGTCACCGGCCGGTCGTACGGCGAGGAGATCAAGCGCCGAGTCATCAAACCGTTGCGGCTGTGCGACACCTCGGTGCCGGGGGCATCGTCGCGGATCGCCGACCCGCATCCGCACGGCTACGTGCCGATACTGCAGAACGGCGAGACGAGCCTCGTCGACTACACGAGGATGAACCCGTCGGTTATGGGCGCAGGTGGCGAGATGATCTCCACGACGAGCGACCTCAACCGGTTCTTCGCCGCACTGCTGGGTGGGCGCCTCCTGCCGGATCACCTGCTCAAGGAGATGAAGACACCGGGTGTCGAGGGCGGCAGGTACGGGCTGGGGCTGGCCTGGTGGCGGGACACCTCCTGCGGGGTCCGCGTGTACGGCAACGACGGCGACGCCCTGGCGTACCAGTCCTGGTCCTATCTGACCGAAGACCGGCGCCGCCAGGTCACGATCATGCTCACGCCCGACGTCCCCGGTGACCCGGACGACGCCGTCGACGCGTTCCTGAACAAGGCTCTCTGCGGCTGACCAGCGCTTCGACACAGACCTTAGTACGGGGGCGTGGGCGTCTCCGGCGACCGGTGGCGAGATTGCCGGGCGTCCGCTGCGGCGACGCCGAGCAGCACCACGGCGGCGACCGCGCCGGCGGTGAGCGGCTTGAGGTGCAGTGCCGCCGGGATCAGCAGGCCGAAGGCCAGCAGGCCGAAGGCCAGCAGGCCGGCCAGCCGGGACCGGGAGACCCGACCGAAGACCTGGTATTCGAGCGCCGATCGTCCGGCGAGGAAGAGCACCGGCCCGCCGAAGATGGCGATGAGCCAGGCCGCCGGGAGGTGCCCGAGCGGCTCGGCGATGAACAGCTCGAAGCCGACGCCGGTCAGCACGATCCCCGCGATCATGACCATGTGGGCGAACGCCATGTCAGTCGCGAGTCGGGCCGGGTTACGGGAACGGTCGACGGCGGCGCCCAGCATCCCTCCCGCCACGTGGAAGTAGATCCGCCAGAGCAGGACGGTGCTCGCCAGCGCCAGGACGAACCCACCCGTCTGGTCGTTGTGGAACTCGCTGCCGCTGAAGGCGAGGCCGATGACGAAGATCGCCTCGCCGAGAGCGATGAGGAGGAACTGTTGGTACCGCTCGGCCAGGTGCTCAGCCGCGATCATCTGGACGCCGAGCCGTTGCGCGCCGAGTCGGGGGGTCGGCCAGCCGAGGAACAGCCCGGCGTAGTCGGTCAGCACGGCGATGGTCCAGAGTGCCCCTCGAACCGTGCCGTCGTTTACCAGCCCGCCGACGACCCAGAGCGGTGCGCTCAAGCCGAACCAGAACAGGATCCGGATCGACTGTTGGGGGTCCGGCCGGCCGTGCCCGGCGACGTGGAAGAACACCACTCGGCCGATCTGGAGGGTCACCAGGGTGATGGCGAAGAGGGAGGCCCGTGTGCCGAAGCCCTGTGGCACGGCGACGGCCATCGTCATGGCGCCGACCAACGTCATGATGATGACGGTCTGGACGATCGGGGCATCCGGGTCCAGCCAACTTGTCGACCAGACCGTCACCGACCAGACCGCCCACAGCGCCAGGAACAGCAGCAGAGCCTGGCCGAGGCCCGCGTACACCCCGCGCTGGCCGTCGGTGAAGTCGGCGATCAGCCGCGCCGAGATCCTGGTGAGGGCGAAGACGAAGACCAGGTCGAGGAAGAGTTCCAGAAAGGTGGCCCGCTGGCGGGTGGCTTCGCTGCGCAACAGTCTGTCGGGGGTGCTCCTCATCGGCTCGCCACGCGCCGGTGTCGCCGAACCACGTGCCCTCCCGTCGCGGTGATCTCCTCGCCTAACGAGCCAGGGGGAGGCTGTGGCACGTCGAGCTAAGGGGCCGGCGACCCACAACAGTCACCAATCCGTCACCCGGCCGCTACGGCAGGTGTACGCCCTTACGCTCGTGGACGTGCCCGGACCTGCCGAGAAGGCCACTGAACAGGACCGGCGTGACGTCCTCGTCACGGTCGCGCGAGAGTTGGCCGAGACGGAGGGCTGGGCGGGTGTGACCACCCGACGGCTCGCCGAACGGACCGAGATCGACATGTGTGACATCTATCGGCACTTCGCCGATCTGGACGCGCTGATCGCCGCGGTCGCGGTGTGCGCCTTCGCCGATCTGGCCGCCGATCTCGCCGAGGCGCATGCGGAGACCGCCGGCAGCCCCGAGGGTGTCTGGCCGGCGGTCGCGACCGCGTACCTCGACTTCGCGTACACGAATCCGGAGGTCTATGACGCGATGCTCGCGCTGACCCCCGACCTGGCCCTCGGCGTGGATGGTGTGCCGGCCGCGCCGCGGGCGGTCTTCGCCGAGTTGCGGGCGGCCCTGACCCCGCTGGCCGAGGGGCGGGACCCGGACACCCTCGCCGAGGTGGGCTGGAGCCTGCTGCACGGCGTGGTGATGCTCACCCGTGGTGGCCGGCTCCGACCCGAGGGGCAGGAGGACCGCGAAGCGTTGATCGCGCAACGGCTGCTGCGGTGGCCGTGACCAGGCGGCCGCCGCCCTCGACGGTGGTCAGTTGATGGGCTTGCGGTCGGCCGGGCCGTTGTCGGTGAACCGGAACGTGGTGTTCAGCTTCGAGTTGCCCAACTCCTTGAGGACCAGGCCGCTGCCGGGAAGGTGCTGGAGGAACCGGGTCTCGCTGCCGATCGCGTACGTGCCGTTGCCCTTGGCGATGATGGTGAACCGCTGGATCGGGTCGTCCGGGTCGCAGACGACGGCCCCGATGGTCAGCTCGGGTTCGATGTCCAGACCGTTCACCTGCCAGCAGGACGGGTCGTCGTTGGCGGGGTGGTCTTCCTTCGGGCCGAATGCCTTGATCACGTACCGGTCGCCGCCGATCGGTGTCGGCACGAACAGGGAGCGGCCGCCGGTGTCGCCGCCCTCCTCGATCCGTCCGCTGAGCTCCAGCGCCTTCCCCGAACCCTGCACCCGGGTGATCGTGACCTCGCGCTTGCCGGACAGCAGCGGGTCGGTCGCCGCCGCCGATGAGGTGGCTGGCGCCGCCGCCGTCGGCGCACCCGTCGCGGCGCCCGACGGCGTCGGCGTGCCCGCCGCGGTGCGCGGCGCCTCGTCCGCACCGCCCTGGCACCCCACCAGCGCGCTGGCGCAGGCCAGCATCGCCACGCCGGTGACCCACTTCATGGTGAACATGCCGCACTCCTCAAGAGCCGTCCCGAACCTGTCGAGCGGAAAAATCATGGGAATCGCCGTTTGTCTGCCGCCTATCCTGTCTCTCGGCCCATCGGGCGGTGGGCGCGGGGAGGGAATGGCATGACGGTCGACGTGGCGGCGCGACGGCAGGCACAGGTGTTGATCTTCGACGCGGACGACACGTTGTGGGAGAACAACGTCGTCTTCGAGCGGGTGATCGACGACTTCCTGGGCTGGCTGGACCACCCCACCCTGGACCGGGCCGAGCTGCGGACCGTTCTCGACGACATCGAGCGGGCCAACGCGGTGGCGCACGGATACGGCAGCAAGGTCTTCCTGCGCAGCCTGGCGGAGTGCCTGGAGCGGCTGCGCGAGCGGCCGGCCACCGACTCCGAACGCCAGGAGATCGACCGGCTGGCGGTGGCCCTCGTCGAGCACCAGGTGGAGTTGATGCCCGGGGTGGCCGACGCGCTCGACGAGCTGGCCGGCCGGCACGAGCTGCTGCTGCTGACCAAGGGCGACCAGGAGGAGCAGCAGCGCAAGCTGGACGCCTGCGGCCTGCTGCACCACTTCGGGGCCGCGCACATCGTCGCCGAGAAGAACGTCGACACGTACCGGTGGCTCACTCGGGAGCACGGCTTCGCGCCGGCCGGCGCGTGGATGATCGGCAACTCCCCGAAGTCCGACATCGTGCCGGCGCGGGCGGCCGGGCTGAACGCGGTGTTCATCCCGAACGCGAACACGTGGGTGCTGGAGGACGACGAGCTGGACCCGACCGACGACGGGGTGTTGCGGCTCGCCGCGTTCCGGGACCTGCTGCGGCACTTCTGACCGTACCGAAGCCAAACAGCGTCGGCGATCATGGTCGCGTTACGTCGACCTGCCCGATTTTCACCGTGAGATCAGTCCTGCCCCCGGCCGCCCGACGCGGCTTGTCCGGCCGGTCGGAGCCCGCCTAACCTGGTCCGGCGCTCACGGCCCTTCGGGGTGTGTCGGGGCGCGTCGGCGTTCGGCGGGTGAGCACCGTGGAGCTGAGTGCGGAGTGGCCGGCTCACCCCGTTGCGGCGCGTGACGTCATGCCACGCCCGCGCGGCGGGGTGCCGGAGCTGTCCGCTCCTCCGCCGGACGGCCGAGGGTCAGGGCCGGGTAGTTGCGGACCCGGTCCTGACCCGCCCCGCGAATCGTTCGCCACTGCCCAGCGGGGCACACCGCGCGTCGGTTCGACTGTCAGGATGGCGGCATGAAGCGCAGATCTCTCCTGCTCGGCGCGGCGGCCGGTCTGGCCGCCCCGGCCGTGCTCACCCCGGCCGCTCCCGCACTCGGCGCGAGCGTGCAGCCGGGCTGGGGCACGACCCCCCCGACGCCGCGACCGTTGCCGAGCCGCCCCCAGAACCGGGCCAGCGCGCTGACCACGCTGCCGGCGGAGACGAAGCAGGTGATCATCGTCGGCGCCAGCAGCTACACCACCACCTACGCCACGCTGGAGGCGTACGTGCGGACCTGGAACGGCTGGCACCCCGCGTCGGCGTCGTTGCCCGCCCGGATCGGCTCGAAGGGCTTCAGCGACAACCACGTGGAGGGGGTGCCGACCACGCCGACAGGCGTCTACTCGATCGGCCCCACCATGTACGGCATCGCCGCCAACCCGGGCGTGCGTTTTCCCTACCACCGGCTGGTCAGCGGTGACTGGTGGAACGAGAACCCGTCGTCGGCGTTGTACAACACCTTCCACCACAGTGCGACCAACCCGGGTGGGGCCAGCGAGGCACTGTGGAAGGAGGTCCCCGCGTACACGCACTTCGGGGTGATCACCTACAACATGGCGCCGAACGTGCCGAAGCCGGTGCCGAACGCGGGCAGCGGAATCTTCCTGCACCAGTTCAGCACCAGCGCCGGCAACGCCACCGCTGGCTGCGTCTCCCTCGCACACGGTCACCTGGTCGACGTGCTCACCTGGCTGGACCCGGCCCTGTCACCGCGCATCGTGCTCAGCCCGTACGCCCAGCTCGGCCGATACTGACGAGCGCTGCGGCTCAGCCGGCCTCGCGCCGGACAATCGCCACCGCCACCCGGCAGAACTCGTCCATGTCCGGGTTGAACCCGGCGGCGATGTCGGGATGCAACCCGGAGCGGGTTTCCTCCAACAGTCGCTGGCAGACCTGCTCGACAGGTTCGCCGGCGTAGTCGGCGCCGACCCGGTCGATGGCCGCCTGAAGCGCCGAGGTCAGCTGCTCCTCCAGCGGGCCGCGCAGCTTCTGCTGCACAGGGTCGAGCCCGCGGGGGTCGAGCGTGACATGTGGCTCCGACATCGGTGCTCCCTTCGTCGGCGTCCGCGATACCCCACCGCGGACGTCGGTCAAACCCCGGTCGGCACGGCGGCGACCCGCACCTGGTACGAGAATTCCTCGGCCGGTTCCTCGTGGTACGACAACCGGCGGATCTGCCGGTCGTCGTCGTAGAGGGCGACGTCCACCAGCACGCCGAGGTGCGCGAGGCCGATGGTCGACACCCGCTTCTTGTCCTGCAACACCGCGCAGACGCCGCCGAGCAGGGTGCTGGCGTCGGACGTACGGTGCCCGGGCGGGCAGCGCAACACCAGGTCAACCTCGACCGGCCCGGGCAACGGCGTCCAGCCGGTGCGCTGGGCCGCGGCGAGGGCGGCCTGGAGCAAGGTGCGGACCCTCGTCGCCTGCCGATGCCCGGCGGCGAAGATGGACAACGCTTCGGTTTTGACCGGTGGCAGGCCGCTCACCTCGAACGTCAGGGCGAGAGCGCGGGTGTCCTGCACGACGGCACCTCCTCGTTGGGACGATCCTGCCGAACCGGGGGAGCGGCGGTGGGACGTTCCCGCGATTACCAACCGATCGGACAGGCATGGGGTCGGCCGGAGGCGTGTCGACGGCAGTGGCGAACGCGCCGGCTACGGCGCTACGAAAACGCTAGCCGACGACGCCCGCGCTCGGTAGTCGGTCGTTCACCCGGTGGGGCGTGGTGCGAAGGCGCAGAACTCGTTGCCCTCCGGGTCGGCCAGCACCCACCACCAGTGCGCTTCGTCGAACGGCTCCCGCAGCAGTGTCGCGCCCGCCGCGATCAGCGCCATCGGCTCCGGGTCGACCAGGTCGACGTCCCAGTGCAGGCGATTCTTGACCGCCTTGGGCTCGGGCACCCCGACGAACACCCAGTAGTCCCAGGGGAACCCGGACGCGCCGACCACCGACGAGGTGGTCGACTCGTGCTCGACGGTGCCGCCGACCACCCCCGCCCACCAGGTCGCCTGCGCCGCCGGGTCGGTCGAGTCGACGACCAGCTCGAACGGGCCGGGCCGGGTGCCCTCGCGGGCCGGGAACGCACAGAACTCGTTGCCCTCCGGGTCGTCCAACACCCACCAGGTCTCGTCGCCGGCCTGCTCGCGGACCAGTCGGGCGCCGTCCGCGAGCAGCGCCGCCGGGTCCGCGTCGGCCAGCCGCAGATCCAGGTGTACGCGGGTCTTGCCGACCCGCGGCTCCGGCACCTTGTTCACCCAGATCGACTCGGCGCTGGAGCGCGCCGAGCGCGGGTCCACCCGGGTGTCGTCGTCGCCGGCATCGGCCACGTCAGCGTCGAGCATCCGGGCCCAGAAGGCGCCGAGCGCGAGCGGGTTGGTGGCGTCCAGACAGAGGTCCTTGAAGCGCGCGATCATCGTCCCAGCATGCCTGGTCCGGGAGGACCGCCCGTGGAACGAGCGCCGCGTGGCGAAGTCAGTGCCGCTCGGCGCCTCGTCGATCATGGAGTTGTGGTGGGCGACAAAGTCCGCGCATAACCCCAAACCAGGCACCATAACTCCATGATCGCCCGGACCCGGCCGCGATCTTGCACTTACTGTCCCGACGTAAGGGGGGATTCCAGGCTTTTCGGCGACCGAAACTGCAAGATCGGCGCAGGCGGCCGGTCGCGGCGTGTCTTCTCCGAGTTTCGGGTTCAGTGCTGTTTGGCGTACTCGACGAATGCCTTCCAGGCTGTCGGGTCGACGTGCAGAGTGCCGCCGTCGCGGTCCTTGGTGTCGCGCACCAGCACCACGCTCGGCAGGTTGTCGGCGACCTCGACGCAGGACCCGCCGTTGCCGCCGGACCGGGTCGACTTTCGCCACTGTGGGGTCAGCATGCCCATGACTTCGCCACTTCCTTGATCAGCTCGGTTGACTGCCGGCGGGGGAGCGCCTCGTTCCGCACGATCTCCCACGTCTTCGCCAGCTTAGCGACGTCGGTCGGCGCATCGACGAACTGCGCGGTGAGCTGGTTGTCCGCGTGGGCCACCCGCTCACCGTCCGGCATCTCGGCGATGATGAACTGACCGGCCAGCCCCAGATACATCCCAGCATCCGTCGGGACGATGTGCACCTGGATATGCTCCGCCGTCGCCAACTCGGTCAGGTGCTCGCACTGCTCGACCATGAGGCCCGGCTGGTCGAGCACCGGCCGGCGCAGCACCGCCTCGTCCAGGACGGCGATGAGCTGCGGCGGGCGCGGGCGGTGCAGGATCGCCTGCCGCTCCAGCCGGGAGGCGACGATTCGGTCCACGTCCTCGGCGTCGAACCGGCCACCGGCCAGTGTCGCGCGGGCGTACCGCTCGGTCTGGAGCAGGCCCGGCACGTAGGCCAATTCGAACCAGCGCAGCGTGGTCGCCTCCCGCTCGAACTCGATCCACTCGCGGAGCCAGGCCGGCTCCGCGTCGAGCCGGGCCAACCCGTCCAGCATGCGAAGGAAGCGTCCGCCGGTCTGGTGGTGGGTGTCGACCGCCCTCATGTACTCCTTCGTGGGCGGCCGCCCGCCGGTCTCCACCGAGCTGACGTGTGAACCCGAATAGCCGATGCCCCTGCCGAAGTCGTCCTGGCTGAGCCCGGACCCCGTCCGGAACAGTCGCAGTTCCTCCAGCACGTAGTCGGTGACGGTCCCCATCGATTCCCCAACCTTCGCTCGGTCTGGCCCGGCGTGTCCCTCATGGGTGCTCACCTGGACCGCTGAGCTGCACGAATGGCGTGAGCACGTATCGACGGTAGTCGCCTCGTCACCACACTGTCACCAGTGGCGGGTCCGCTGGTGGCCGGAATGGCGGCGGCGGGCCCTGTCCCCGGGGTCGCTCCCGTTTCCCCCTTGCGGGAGCGGCCCCTTCCCCGCCCCCGAGGAGGTCGATGTGTTGAGCCCGACAGACCAGCGGCCCGCCGCGCGGTGGCGGTGATGGTGGTCCGGCCGCCCGTCCCGCACGTCGCCATGCGTCCGCTGTGGCGGTGCCGGAACTGTGGCAGGGAGTGGCCCTGCCAGCCGGCCAAGCTCGCCCTGCTGACGGAGTACCGGACCAGCCGCACCGCACTGCTGATCTACCTCGGCACCCTGATGCACGAGGCGACGAACCAGCTCACCCAACTCCACCCGGATCATCCGCCGGCCCGGATGACCGAACGCTTCCTCTCCTGGGCCAGGGCCCGGAGCTGACGCTCGGCCCGCCGTCGTTCATCCCGGAAAGTGGATCAGTGGCACCCCGTCGGAGTATCCCGGCCCCTCGCTGGTCAGCACTGCGGCGTCGTGGGTCAGGCCCGCCACGGCGGCCGCGGCCAGGTCGAAACGGCGTGTCCTGCGCTGCCAGAAGGTCAGCTCCGGTAGATCCTCCGCCTGCTCGGGCAGCAGCGCGCAGGAAGTCAAGGCCAGCAGCTTGTGCAGCAGGGCCAGGTCCTTGCCGGTCGCCATGGTCAACGTTTCGGCCGCTGCCACCACCGGCACCCCGAACCGCACCCCGTCCTCGATCACCTCGTGGACGGGCTCACCCACGTGCACGGTCCGGAGGACGGCGTATCCCAGCAGGGCCGACCGGTCCAGGATGAGCCGGACTGGTGGTGTTGTCGGCGATGTCATGCGGCGTCGGCGCGGGGTGCCGTGTCATCACCGTTCATCTCGGCCTCCATGGCGGAGCGGATCTTGGCGCGCTCCGCCTCGAACCGCTCCGAGGGCCACTCGGCCTCCACGGCCAGGCGGCGGGCTCGAGCCTCGGCGACACCCTGGTCAGTGACGTGAATGCCGGAGGCGAGCAACAACTCCTTGTGCTGTTCCACCCGCCTGCGCCGACGCACCGATTCGGTGACGTAGGCACTGGCCATGCGGTTGCCCTGGCTCTCCAGGATCTGACTCACGTCCGGGGGAACGGAGATCGTGAAGCGGCGCTGAGGCTCTGTCATACGGGCAGCTTACCCCTGTCACACTCCAGGGCTGGCGCTGCTCGTACCGTCAGGCGGGTTTGACTCTGGTGGCGTCCGGGTGCGAGGTGTCGGCGGCGTTCCGACCCTCGCGCAGTGACAAGCGACGCGCCAGCACCGTGGCGCCCGCGAGCGCGGCCAGGACCATGGCGATCTCCGCGACCACCACAGGCGGTGCCGTGCTGTAGTCGGTGGACCAGGCGAAGCCGACGGTGATCGGCGTAATGATGATGCCGGCTGCCGGCACGAGGGCGGTCATCATCCGAGCCGTCCGCCGGATCCTGGGCAGCTCGCGTAGCTGGGTCCGCACCGCGATGACCGCTCCTGCGGTGACCACGGCGCCCGGTACGCCGTAGTAGACGGCGACCGCGAGCTGGATCGGTACGTGGATCGAGCGGGGGACGTCGACCATGTTGACGAATGCCGGGTAGACCGCGATCAGGAGGCCGTAGCCGAGCACCGCACCGAGCATCGCGCCGATCAGTGCGGTGCCAAGAACGCGGCCGTAGTCGCTGCGCACTCGTCGGACGCCAGCCTCGTCGGCGAGCCGCCGCGCGAAGCCGGGCACGTCACCGCCGATCAGGTGCGCGGGATCGCCCCCGTCGGCAGCTGCGGCCCGCAGGTCGAGGCGCAGGTCCGCGGCGAGCGCCGCCCGATCGGTCGAGCCGACCCCATACCCGCGCCACGCCTGGTCGGCTTCGCCCAGAAGGCGGTCGATGGTGTCCATGGGTCAACTCCTCGTGGGGTTGTGGTCGAGCGGGCAGAGAACGGCGTCGACGGTGTCCGTGAAGCGGTTCCACTGTTTTTGCCAGGCATCCAGGTGGATCCGACCGGACCCGGTCAGCGCGTAGACCTTTCGGGGCGGGCCGGTCGGGCTGACCTGCTGTTCGTGAGCGACAAGGCCAAGTCGGCGCATGCGAGTCAGCAGGGGATAGATGGTGCCGTAGCTGATGGCACCGAAGCCGGCCGTCTCCATCCGCCGAACCAGCTCGTAGCCGTGCGCGGGCTCGCGTGCCAGCAGCGCCAGCAGGCACATGTCCAGCGCGCCCCGCAGGAGTTGGGTCTGCCGGTCGTTGTCGTCGATGGACTGGCTCTCCGCCGCTACCATGCGACACATACTACCTTGCTATTGGGCGTCGCGATATACCAAAGCTGACTTCCGCTGTGACAGCCAGGTTTCGCGGCTTCACGGGCGGGGCAGAGTAGCCGCTACAGAGCATCCGGGCCGGAGTTTCCGCAGCTTGCCGGCTCGGGATCGTCTCGCCGTGCGCCGGGGCACGGATGCCCTCCCCGGTCTTTCGCCGAGGAGAGGGGGAGGGCGATGACGGACCCCGAAACGGCTCGACACCGACGCCGGCCGGTTGTTCGGCTGGGGGCGGCGGCTGCCACGCTGGCGCTGGTCGCACCGCTGGCCGCGTGCGGCGCGGACGACGCTGGTGGCCCACCGACGATCAACCTGTACTACCCGCCCGAGCAGAACCTGCAGAAGGTCGTCGACGACTGCAACGCGCAGGCCCAGGGACGGTACGAGATCGCCTACCGGGTGCTGCCCCGGCAGGCCGACGACCAGCGGGTGCAGATGGTGCGCCGGCTGGCCGCCGAGGACAGCGGGATGGATCTGCTCGGCTTGGACGTCACCTGGACCCAGGAGTTCGCCAGCGCCGACTGGATTCGCGAGTGGACCGGTCAGGACAAGGCCGAGGTCGAGCAGGGCACCCTCGCCGGGCCGTTGGACACCGCCCGGTACGAGGACAAGTTGTACGCGGCGCCGAAGAACACAAACGTCCAGTTGCTCTGGTACCGCAAGGACCTGGTGCCGCAGCCGCCGACCACCTGGGACCAGATGATCAGCGCGGCCCAGCAGCTCAGGGACCAGGGCAAGCCGTACCAGGTGCTCACCATGGGCGCGCAGTACGAGGGTCTGGTCGTCCTCTACAACACCCTGGCCGAGAGCGCCGGCGGGAAGATCCTCAGCGACGACGGTACGAAGGCCGTGATGGACGAGGGCACGGTCCGGGCGTTGGAGCAGCTGAAGACGTTCGCCACGTCGGGCGTGACCTCGCCGTCGTTCAGCAACGCCACCGAGGACCCGGTCCGGTTGGAGTTCCAGTCCGGCTCCGGCGCGTTCCAGGTGAACTGGCCGTTCGTCTACCCGGCACTGCAGGAGGCGAACCCGGAGCTGGCCAAGCAGGTCGGCTGGGCCCGGATCCCCGGCATCGACGAGGGCACCCCCAGCAAGGTCACCATCGGTGGGGTCAACCTGGCGGTCAGCTCCTACTCCAAGCACCCGGAGCAGTCCTTCGAGGCGGCCCGGTGCATCCGCAGTGCCGAGCACCAGAAGTTCTCCGCCATCAACGACGGCGTGCCACCCACCATCGAGGCGGTCTTCGACGATCCGGAGATGACCGAGGCGTACCCGATGAAGGACACCATCCTGGAGGAGCTGAAGGAGCCGGCGACGCGTCCGCTGACCCCCGCCTACCAGAGCATCTCCACAGTGATGTCGGCGATCCTGTCGCCGCCGTCCGGGATCCGTCCGCAGCAGACCGCCGACGAGCTGCGCGGCGCCATCGCCGACGCCCTCCAGTCGAAGGGGGTCCTGCCATGACCCGGCCCGCCACCACTGAGACACCTGAGCAGACCGACGGCCAGCGCGCCACAGTGCCCACCCAGCGTGGCGGCCGGCGCAAGCCTCCACTGAGTGAGAACAAGAAGGCCGAACGCAAGCTCGGTCTGCTGCTGTGCGCGCCGGCGGCGCTGGTCATGATCGCGGTGACCGCGTACCCGATCATCTATTCGGTCTGGCTGTCGTTGCAGCGTTTCGACCTGCGCTTCCCCGACCAGCGTGAGTTCATCGGGTTGGAGAACTACGTCACGGTGCTCACCAACGAGTTCTGGTGGACCGCGTTCGGGGTGACCATGCTGATCACGGTGGTCACCGTGGCCGTCGAGCTGGTGCTCGGCATGGGCCTGGCGATCATCATGCACCGCACCATCATCGGCCGCGGCCTGGTCCGGACCTCGGCGCTCATCCCGTACGGGATCGTCACAGTTGTCGCCGCGTTCTCCTGGCGGTACGCCTGGACGCCCGGCACGGGCTACCTGGCCGACCTGTTCAGTGACGGCGCGCCGCTGACCGAGCGGGCCAGTTCCCTGGCGATCATCATGCTGGCGGAGATCTGGAAGACCACCCCGTTCATGGCGCTGCTGCTGATGGCCGGGCTGGCGCTGGTGCCGGAGGACCTGCTCAAGGCGGCCTCCACCGACGGCGCGACCGCCTGGCAGAAGTTCACGAAGGTGATGCTGCCGGTGATGAAGCCGGCGATCCTTGTCGCGTTGCTGTTCCGCACCCTGGACGCGTTCCGGGTCTTCGACAACATCTTCGTGTTGACCGCCGGCGGCAACGAGACGTCGTCGGTGTCGATGCTCGCCTACAACAACCTGATCCGGGGTCTCAACCTCGGCATCGGTTCGACGATGTCGGTGCTGATCTTCATCACCGTGGCGATCATCGCCTTCGTCTTCGTGAAGCTGTTCGGCACCGCTGCTCCGGGCAGCGACGACGGAGAGAGGCGCTGACATGGCTGTCGAAACCACTACCAGGGCAAAGCTGCGCTGGGGTCTGCTCGACGTCCTCGTGGTCGTCTTCGCGCTGGTCCCGGTGCTGTGGATCGCGTCGCTGTCGTTCAAGACGCCGGCCACCCTCACCGACGGGAACTTCATCCCGCGGGAGTGGACGCTTGACAACTACCGGAGCATCTTCGACACCGACCAGTTCGTCCGGGCACTGGTCAACTCGATAGGCGTCGCGCTGATCGCCACGCTGGTCGCTGTGGTGCTCGGCGCGATGGCCGCGTACGCGATCAGCCGGCTGGACTTCCCGGGCAAGAAGCTGCTGGTCGGCGTCTCGCTGCTGATCGCGATGTTCCCGCAGGTGTCACTTGTGTCGCCGCTGTTCGAGATCGAGCGTCAGCTCAAGATCTTCGACACCTGGCTCGGGTTGATCCTGCCGTACATCACCTTCGCGCTGCCGCTGGCGATCTACACGCTGTCGGCGTTCTTCAAGCAGATCCCGTGGGATCTGGAGAAGGCCGCGAAGATGGACGGCGCCACCCAGGGGCAGGCGTTCCGGCGGGTGATCGCGCCACTGGCCGCGCCGGGGCTGTTCACCACGGCGATCCTGGTGTTCATCTTCTGCTGGAACGACTTCCTGTTCGCCATCTCGCTGACCTCGACCGAGCGGTCCCGCACGGTGCCGGCGGCGTTGTCGTTCTTCACCGGCGCGTCGCAGTTCGAGGACCCCACCGGGGCGATCTGCGCCGCCGCCGTGGTGATCACCGTGCCGATCATCCTGTTCGTCCTCTTCTTCCAGCGTCGCATCGTGTCCGGTCTGACCTCCGGCGCAGTCAAGGGATAGGTGAGTAGTCATGGCTGACATCGTGCTGGACAAGGTGAGCAAGAGCTTCCCGGACGGGACCGTCGCCGTGCAGGACGTCGACCTGGAGATCGCCGACGGCGAGTTCGTGATCCTGGTCGGGCCCTCGGGCTGCGGAAAGTCCACCACCCTCAACATGATCGCCGGGCTGGAGGACATCAGCTCCGGTGAGCTGCGCATCGCCGGGCAGCGGGTCAACGACAAGGCCCCCCGGGACCGGGACATCGCCATGGTGTTCCAGTCGTACGCGCTGTACCCGAACATGACAGTGCGGGAGAACATGGCGTTCCCGTTGCGGCTGGCGAAGCTCGACAAGGAGACCATCGAGCGCAAGGTCGACGAGGCGGCGAAGGTGCTGGAGCTGACCTCGCTGCTGGACCGCAAGCCGGCGAACCTCTCCGGTGGCCAGCGTCAGCGGGTGGCGATGGGCCGGGCGATCGTCCGCCAGCCGAAGGCGTTCCTGATGGACGAGCCGTTGTCCAACCTCGACGCCAAGCTGCGGGTGCAGATGCGCACTGTGGTGTCCCGTCTGCAGAAGCAGCTCGGCACCACCACCGTCTACGTCACCCACGACCAGACCGAGGCGATGACCCTCGGCGACCGCGTGGTGATCATGCGCGGGGGTGCGGTGCAGCAGGTCGGGCCGCCACAGGAGCTGTACGACCACCCGAAGAACCTCTTCGTGGCCGGGTTCATCGGCTCGCCGTCGATGAACTTCCTGCACGCCGCCGTGCAGGACGGCGAGCTGCACACCGCCCTGGGCACGGTGCCGATCGGTGACCGGGTCCGCCGGGAGTTGGAGGCGGCCGACGCACCCCGCGAACTGATCCTCGGTATCCGACCCGAGCACTTCGAGGACGCCGAACTGGTCGACGACGACACCCGTCGGCGGGGCATGGAGTTCGAGGCGCCGGTGGACATCGTCGAGTCGATGGGCTCGGACAAGTACGTCTACTTCACCGTCGAGGGGGAGAAGGCCAGCGCCGCCGAGTTGGAGGAGCTGGCAGCCGACGCGGGCGCCGCCGACTTCGCCGGCGCCGGCGGCAACCTGGTGACCCGGCTGTCCGCCGAGTCCCCGGTCGCCGAGGGGCAGACGCGCCGAGTCTGGTTCAACCTGGAGAAGATCCACCTGTTCGACCCGGCGAACGGCCGAAACCTGACCCTGCACGAGGGTAAGGCGGCAGGCGCGCTCGCCGACTGACAGCCCAATCGCGCCGATCTTGCACTTTCGGTTGTCGACATGAGATGGATTGCCCCTTGTGTCGGGACAGAAAGTGCAAGATCGGCGCGCGGGGGCGCGGGGGCGCGGGCGTGGCAGGGTGGTTGCAGGTTTCGTTGCGGAGCGGGGGGCCGGATGAACCGACGATTGGCCGCGCTGGCCAACGCGCACGGTGTTTCCACCTGGTACGAGGATTGGCGGCACCGCCGCGTCGCTGTCGCACCGGAGACCGTGGTGGGCGTGCTGGGGCTGCTCGGCGTGGACGCCACCAGCCCGACGGCCATCGCCGACGCGCTCGCCGCGGCCCGTGCGGTCGACCGGAGCGCGCTGCCGGAGACGGTCGTGCTCACCCACGGCCGCAGCCGGGCGCTACCCGCCCCGGGTGTGGTGACCCTGGAGGACGGTGGCCGCCGCGCGGTCGACGGTGAGCTGCCGGCGGACCTGCCGCTGGGTTGGCACCGGCTGGCCTGCGCCGACCGGGAGGTGACACTGGTGGTGGTGCCGCGCCGGCTGCCGGTGCCGCCGCGGACCTGGGGGTGGATGCTCCAGCTCTACGCTCTCACCTCGGAGCGTTCCTGGGGCATGGGCGATCTCGGTGACCTCGCCGAGTTCACCGGGTGGGCCGGTGCCAACGGGGCGGGGCTGGTGCTGCTCAACCCGCTGCACGCGGTGGGGCCGGCGCACCCGGTGGCCACCTCCCCGTATTCGCCTGCCAGTCGACGCTTCGTCAACCCGCTCTACCTGCGGGTCGGCGACACCGCCGCCTATCGGGCGGCGGACCCGGCGACCCGTGCGGTGGTCGACGCGTTGCGTCCCGGCCGGGGTCCCCTGATCGACTACGACGAGGTGTGGGCCGCCAAACGGCACGCCCTGGAGTTGCTGTACCCGTACGCCCAGCCGGTGGATCTCGCCGCGGACCCGGCGCTGACCAGCTTCGCGACCTGGTGCGCGCTCGCCGAACGGCACGGCAACGACTGGCGTGCCTGGCCGGCGGAGCTGCACCACCCCGACGCCCCGGCGGTCGCCGAGCAGCGTCGGCAGCTCGCCGACCGGGTCAGCTTCTACGCCTGGCTGCAACACCTCTGCGACGAGCAGCTCGACGCCGTCACGGCGGCGGCCCGCTCGGCGGGGATGCCGGTCGGTGTCGTGCACGACCTGGCCGTCGGCATCGACCCGGGCGGCGCGGACGGGTGGCAGCTCGCCGACGTGCTGGCCCAGGGCGTGCGGGTCGGCGCGCCACCTGACGACTTCAACCAGCTCGGCCAGGACTGGGGGCTCGCCGCGTGGCGCCCGGACCGGCTCGCCGCCACCGGCTACGCCGCCTACCGGGACATGCTGCGCCGCGCCCTGCGGCACGCGGGTGGCCTGCGGGTCGACCACGTCGCCGGCCTGTGGCGACTGTGGTGGGTGCCGCCGGGCGGCGGCGCGGCCGAGGGCACCTACGTGCGCTACGACGCCGAGGCGATGCTCGGCATCCTGGCCTTGGAGGCGCACCGGGCCGGCGCGGTGGTGGTCGGCGAGGATCTCGGCACGGTCCAACCGGCGGTGACCCGAGGGTTGCGGGGGCGCAGCATGCTCGGCTCGACAGTGCTGTGGTTCGCGCGTGACGAGGCCGGGGACTTCGTTTCGCCGGCCCGGTGGCCGCGCAACGCCCTCGCCACGATCTCCACCCACGACCTGCCCACCGCGCCGGGCTTCCTGACCGGTGAGCACGTGCGGGTGCGCGACGAGTTGAAACTGCTCGGCACCGACGTGGCGGTGGAACGGGCCCGCGCCGCCGCCGATCGGGACCGGCTGCTCACGATGTTGCGCGCCGAGAACCTGCTGCCCGAGCCGGCTGCGGGGTCTGAGTCGGCTGAACCGGCGAAGGCGCCCGACGACGGCGAGGTGGTGGTGGCGATGCACGCCGCGCTCGCGGCCAGCCCGACCCGACTGCTCGGCGTCTCCCTCTACGACGTGCTCGGCGAGGTGCGCCAACCCAACATGCCGGGCACTGTGGACGAGTACCCGAACTGGCGGCTGCCGCTGCCGGCCGCTGTGGCGCAGATCCGCGCGGACCCCCGGGTGACCCGGGTCGTCGACCTGCTCAACGCCGCCCGCCCCCGGCCGGCCGACCCGAGACCGGCCGCCGAGGAGTGACGCGACCTGGTCAGGTCAGCCAGTCGAAGCGGGCCGGCAGCCCGAGGAAGTCGGCGTAGCGCCCGAGCGCCTGCTCCACCCGGGCTCGCGCGCCGACGTCGAGCGTCGTGAGCGGCTGGATCGTCACGGTGACGGCGGTGCGGCCGATCTTGCGCTTCCACACGCCCACCACTCGGCCGGCGCGCACCACTGTGGCCTGGAAGATGCCGTTGTTGCCCGGCACGACGGCCGCCTGGTGGGCGGGGTCGAGCATCAACGCGCGGTCGCGGAAGCCGAGCAGGTACTCGTCGAAGCCGGGCAGCGCCAGCACGTCGTCCGGTGCGGTACGTGGCGCGTCGGCGACTGCCGCGTCGACGTACATCGGTGTGCCGTCGACCCGTACGGTGCTCAGCGCGTCGGCGGCGGCGGCCAGGCCGCGCCGGGCGTCGGTGAGGGTGAGGCCACTCCAGCCGGCGAACTCGCGGTCGGTGACCGGGCCGTGCCCGCGAACGTAGCGGTGGGCGAGCAGGGCCAGCGCCTCGTCCCGCTCCAGCCGGTGGGACTTGGGTGCCCACTCGTCGAGCAGGGCGAAGGTCTGCTCGGTGCCGACGTTCGGCGCCACGCAGGTCACGCCCCGAACGCTCGCATACCACAGCAGGTGGTAGCCACGCTGCCCGTCGGTGCCCAGGCCGGCCGCCCGCAGAGTGGCCAGGCACTGCGCGCGGGTGAGGCGACCGCCGCCGGCCAACGCGGCGCCGAGGACGTCCACCGCGCGGTCCGCGTCGGCCTCGGTGAGCCCGAGCTGCGCCCGCCGGGTCGCCACGCCGGCCAGCGATCGTACGCCGGTCAGCTCCAGCATCCAGCCGGCGTCGGCGGGCGGGACGAGGTGCACGGTGCCCCGCATCGGCCAGGTGCGCAGCGCCTCACGCCGCTCCAACGCCGCCTGCACGTCGGCCATGCCGCGACCCGGCAGCCGGGCGCCCAGCGACCACAACCCACTGGCCAGGTCCTGTGCCTGCATCGCGCCGAACCACTCGACCACCTCGGCGACGGTGCCGGGTCGGGTGGTCGGGTGTGGGCGCAGCAGCAGGCTGGTCATCCGCAGCGCCAGCGCGTCGGCGGCGCTGAGGTCGACAGGCATCGGCAGCCCTTCCCGGGGAGAAGGCCCAGTTTAGGAGCCGTCCGCATCGCCAGGGCACCTCGGCCGGTACGCGGGCCGACAGCCGGGAGCACCCGGCGACATGGTCGCGTGTCGGGCAGGTACGCGAGGGCTCAGTTGATGAGGTCGAGGCCGGTCAGGTCCGCCGACAGAGCCCAGAGGCGGGCTGCCGCGCTGTCGTCGGTGGGGCTGGCGTCGGTGCGGCGGCAGTCCACGCAGTAGTCGCCGCCGTTCGCGTCGAGGTGAGGTGACGTGGCGGCCCAGACCTGGGTGGCCGCGCCCTGCTCGACGGTCTTGAACAGGCCCGGAGCGGAATTGCCGTCCGCGTCGATCCAGCCAGCGGTGACCATCTCCTCGGTGGCGAGGTGTCGTTGCAGAGGGGTGCGGATCCAGCCAGGGTTGACGGAGAAGGCCCGGACACCGTGCAGTTTGCCGAGCAGGTCGAGGTGTCGGGCGAACAGGACGTTCGCGAGTTTGGACTGGGTGTAGGCCTCCCACTTGTCGTAGCCGCGCTCGAACTGCACGTCGTCCCACCGGATTCGCCACGCCGGGTCGCGCCCGGAGGCGACCGCGACGACACGGGCCGAGCCGGCGGCGGTGAGCGCGGGCCACAGCAGGTTCGCCAGCGCGTAGTGGCCGAGGTGGTTGATCGCGAACTGCGCCTCCCAGCCGGGTCCCACCCGTGTCTCCGGGCAGGCCATGACGCCGGCACTCGCGATCAGGATGTCGAGGGCGGGATGGCTGCTGAGGAATCGTTCGCTGAACGCGCGGAGGGAGGCGAGGTCGGCGAGATCGAGCTTGTCGACCTCGACCTCGACTCCGGCCGTGTCGGCGAGCGCCCGCTGCGCCGCGTCCGGCCGGAGAGCCGGGACGACGACCCGGGCCCCGGCCCGGGTGAGCGCGAGGGTCGTGGCGAGACCGAGGCCGGAGTAGCCGCCGGTGACGACCGCGGTCCTGCCGGTGAGGTCGATTCCGGTGAGGACGTCTCCGGTCGTGCTGTGGGCACCGAACGTGGTGTGGGTCGTGTCGCTGGTCATGCCGCGGACGCTAGGTGCTAGACCGAGGTCTAGGTCAACGGGTTACCGTCGACACCATGGCGGACAGGGGCCTGAGCATCGGGCAGGTGGCGCAGCGCACGGGCTTGAGTGTGCACACCCTGCGGCTCTACGAGCGTGAGGGTCTGCTGGCCAGCGAGGTGCGGCGGGACGGGTCGGGCCGGCGCGTCTACAGCGCCTGGGACGTCGAGTGGCTGGCGAACTGCGTCAAGTTCCGGGCCTCCGGAATGCCGCTCACGACGATCAGCCGCCTGGCCCAGCTCGTGCGAGCGGGCAGCGGCAACGAGGCCGAACGGCTCGAACTGCTCCGCGCACACCAGCGCCACATCACCGAGCAGTTCGCGCAGCTGCGCGACTGCCTCGACCTCATCAACCTCAAGGTGGCCAGCTACGAACGACACCTCACCGCCGGCGCCTCCGGAGATCCCTGGCACCAGCAACGCCAGCCCGCACCGGAAGAGCACCGGATCGACCGGGCATAACGGGCCGCGCACCGGGGATGCGGCGGCCGGAAGTGCGCGCGTCGCGCGTGCGGAAGGGAGCGTCATGACTGCCGCAAGCGAGCCGGCCCGGGGTGCCGGCGTAACGGCCGGATCCCGCAGCCATCGGGGGGACACCCGCGCGAAGACGAGCGCGGCCGCGACCTTCGCCCTGGTGTTCGGAGTGGCCGGTCTGTTCAGTGTGTTGACGGCGATCCTCGCCTGGCTGGGGCTGGTGCTCGGAATCATCGGGATCATCCTCGGCATCGTCGGCCTCAAGATGGCACGCCGACCCGGGGTCACCGGTCGCGGCGTGTCGATCGGCGGCCTGGTGCTCAGCATCCTGGCCGTGCTGATCGGCCTCGGTCTGGCCGCCGGAATCACCACGTTCGTCAACAACGAGAACGCGGTGGACCGCCTGCAGACCCAGGTCGACAAGCTGCGCGACAAGATCGACTGACAGGCGCGTGCCGCTCTGGGCCGGCCCGTCACCCGTCCCGGCCGGTCCCAGTAGTGTGGGCGGCGTGCTCCGCCAGGTCACCGCGATCCGCTACGTCACCCCGCTGCGCGAGGGTGGGTCGCTACCGGGCGTGGTGGAGGCCGACGACCTGGGCACCTACGTGGCGAAGTTCCGCGGCGCCGGGCAGGGGCCCAAGGCGCTGATCGCCGAGGTGATCTGCGGTGAGCTGGCCCGCCGGCTGGGGTTGCGGGTGCCACCACTTGTGGTCCTCGACATCGACCCGGTCATCGGGCGGGCCGAGCC
Source organism: Micromonospora sp. D93 (assembly GCF_018070365.1). Taxonomy (NCBI): domain Bacteria; kingdom Bacillati; phylum Actinomycetota; class Actinomycetes; order Micromonosporales; family Micromonosporaceae; genus Micromonospora; species Micromonospora sp. D93. The sequence goes on from NZ_JAGPXW010000004.1 coordinate 68,373, forward strand.
CGACCAGGAGGTGCAGGAGCTGCTGCGCGGCAGCGGTGGCGCCAACCTCGGGATGGACTTCCTGCCCGGGGCGCTGGGCTTCGACCCGGTGGCGCACCCCGTCGACGCGGCGCTGGCCTCCCGGGTGCTCTGGTTCGACGCGTACGTGGAGAACGTCGACAGGAGTTGGCGCAACCCGAACCTGCTCGTCTGGCACCGGGAGCTGTGGCTGATCGACCACGGCGCCTCGCTGTACTTCCACCACAACTGGCCGCGCGCCGAGTCTGCCGTGCACCGGGCCTACCGCGCGGAGGATCACGTGCTGGCGCCGTACGCGTCGCGGCTGGCCGAGGCCGACGCCGAGCTGGCCCCCCAGGTCACCCCGGAGCTGCTCACCGAGGTGTTGGCCCTGGTGCCGGGGGAGTGGTTGACCGCCGCCGACTTCGAGACGGCCGACGCGGCGCGCGACGCCTACCTGGACCACCTGACCCGCCGCGTCGCCCGCACGGCCGACTGGCTGCCACCGGGGAGCGCGGCATGAGGCAACCCTTCGAGTACGCGCTGATCCGGCTCGTGCCCCGCATCGAGCGCGGCGAGCAGATCAACGTCGGGGTGTTGCTCTACTGCCAGCAGCGCGACTTCCTGGCCGCCCGGACGCACCTGGACGCCGACCGGGTCCGCGCGCTGGCGCCCGACGTCGACCTGCCGGCGGTGGCCGCGGTGCTCGACTCCTGGGACCGGACCTGCTCCGGTGACGGGCCGGCGACCCGGATGCGGCTCGGTGAGCGGTTCCACTGGTTGGCCGCGCCACGCAGCACGATGATCCAGACGGGGCCGGTGCACACCGGCCTCACCGTCGACCCGGCGGCCGAGCTGGACCGGCTGATGGCGACCCTGGTCCGCTGAGCCGGGGCGCGGGCGAGGGCAAGGCAGGGCCACGGGAGCGGTGATCGTCCCCTGATCGCGCTACGCCAGCGCCGTTGCCGGCGGAGCGCGATCCCCCGTTCAGGTGCCCGGTGCGGGGCGGCGGCTCGATCCCGCCGGCACCGGATGGGTTCAGGATCGCCGTCCGCGCGCGACGTCGGGCCGGAACGACCGGGAAGTTGCGGAAAACTTGAGCCGGCGGACCGGAATGTGGGAGCGCCTGGCCTGTCGTTAGAGCGCGTCCGCAACGGGTAGTCGCGGGAGCTGATTCGCGACGAGAAGGGGACACTCTGATGGCTGCCCAGACCAAGGTAGCGGTGATCTACTACAGCGCCACCGGCATCACGTACCAGATGGCGCAGGCCGTGTGTGAGGCTGCCGGGGATGCCGGCGCCGACGTGCGCCTGCGCAAGGTGCGCGAGTTGGCGCCGGACGAGGCGATCCGCTCCAACTCCGGCTGGCAGGCGCACCGTCTGGAGACCCAGGACGTGCCCGAGGCGATGGTCGACGACCTGGCCTGGGCCGACGTGGTGATCCTCGGCTCCCCGACCCGGTACGGCATGGTCGCGGCGCAGCTGAAGCAGTTCATCGACACCACCGGCCCGCTCTGGGCCCAGGGCGCGCTGGCCAACAAGGTCTACTCGGCCTTCACCTCGACGGCGACCTCGCACGGGGGTCAGGAGACCACGCTGACTTCGCTCTTCAACGTCTTCTACCACTGGGGCGGTGTCGTGGTCACCCCCGGTTACACCGACACCAGCCAGTTCATCGCCGGCAACCCGTACGGCCCCTCGCACACCAGCAACAACGGGGAGATCGCCCCGGACGCCGTGGCGCTCGGGGCCTGCGCGCTCACCGCCCGGCGCTCGGTGCAGCTGGGCGCCGCGCTGAAGGCGGGCCTGGCCGGCTGACCGACGGACGAGGGCGACCGGTGGCGCGGGCGGGGGCTCTCGGCCCGTCCGCGCCACCGGTCGATCCAGCCCTACCCCGGGGCCGGGGCGACTATGCGCCTCCGCGCGTCGCGGACAACTCGTCGGTGCGCGACGCGGGCAGCAGATCGGTCACCAGTTCGCTCAGCACGGCGAGCCCGTCCGGGCTGAGCACCGACTCCGCGTGGAACTGCACCCCGGCGAACCCGCGCCCCCGCAGGGCGTGCACGGCGCCGTCAGCCGGGTCCCGGGCCAGCTCCACCGGCCCGTACGCGGTGGCCAGCCGGTCGGCCTCGGCGCGGGCGGTGAACGTCGAGTAGAACCCGACCCGGCGGGGCCGGCCGAACACCGCCACCTCCCGCTGCAACCCCTGGTAGGGCGCCTCCCGGCGGTGCAGCGCCAGCCCCAGCAGCCCGGCCAGCACCTGATGGCTGAGGCAGACCGCTAGGGTGGGCCGGCCGGTCGCCAGCAGCCCGCTCAGTAGCGTCCGCAACGCCACCATCTTCGGTTCGTCGACGCTGCCCGGGTCGCCCGGTCCGGGACCGGCCACCACCAGGTCGTACTCGTCGACCGGGCCGATCGCGTGCCACGGCCGGGTGGTCACCGCGAGACCCAACGCGCCCAGTTGGTGGGCCAGCATGCCGGTGAAGGTGTCCTCGGCGTCCACGATCAACACCCGTCGGCCGACCAGGCCGGGTAGTCCGGGCGCGTCCGGTGACCGCTGGTCCAGCCAGAACCGCGCCAGCGGTGCGTTGCGCGCGGCCAGCGCGTCGCGTACCGCCGGGTCGTCGGCCAGCCGCGCGACCGGCCCGCGGTCGCCGACGGACGCCGCCGGCCCGAGGCCGAGCGCGGCCAGCACACCGGCGGCCTTGGCGTGCGTCTCGGCCACCTCACCGGCCGTCGTCGAGTGCCGGACCAGGGTCGCGCCGACCGGCACCCGCAGGCGGCCGGTGGGGGAGATCTCGGCGGTCCGGATCAGGATCGGGGCGTCGAGCGTCTGCCGGCCGGCCTCGTCGTGGCCGAGCAGCGCCAGCACGCCCCCGTAGTAGCCCCGGCCCCGCCGCTCGTGCCGGGCGATCACCCGGCAGGCGTTCTCGATCGGGCTTCCCGTCACGGTGGGCGCGAACATCGTCTCGCGCAGCACCTCCCGCACGTCCCGGGTGCCCCGCCCGGCCAGCAGGTACTCGGTGTGCGCCAGGTGCGACATCTCCTTCAGGTACGGCCCGATCACCTGCCCACCGTGCTCGGCGACGGTGGCCATCATCTTCAGCTCCTCGTCGAGCACCATGTACAGCTCTTCGGTCTCCTTCGGGTCGGCCAGGAAGCGCAGCAGGGCCGTCCGGTCCGCGACGCCACCGGGGCAGCGGAAGGTGCCGCTGATCGGGTTCATCATCACCAGTCCGTCGTCGACGCTGACGTGCCGCTCCGGGCTGGCACCGACAAGCGTCCGGGTGCCGGTGTGCACCACGAACGTCCAGTACGCGCCACGCTCGGCGATCAGCAGCCGGCGCAGCGCCGCCAGCGCGGCCCCCAGCGGCGGGCGCTGCACGGTGGCGCGCAGGGCGCGGTGGATGACGAAGTTCGCGCCCTCGCCCCGGCCGATCTCCTCGGACAGCACCCGCTGCACGGTCCGCGCGTACTCCTCGTCGCTGACGTCGAAGCCGGCGTCGCTGGTGTGCACGGGTTCGTCGGGCAGCGCAGCGAGGGCGTCGGCCAGCGCGATCCGCTGGTGCTCGCGGATCTGGAGGAACTCCAGCGGGGCGCCGTCGTCGACGCAGGCGAAGCCGCGCTCGGTGATCTGCCGGTACGGCACCAGGGCCAGCGTCCGTGCCCCGGAGGTGCCGGGCGGCAGCGGAAGGTCGGTGAGCGCTTCGACGGTGTCGACCGGGCCGGTGAACAGGTCCAGGTCGTCGGCGCCGTCACGGCGCAGCAGCGCGAAGGGGCCGGGGTCGACGCCGTGGGCGACGGCGGCGAGCAGGTCGTTCAGCTGGGTCATCGGGGTCTCCGTCGGGCTGGGCGCCGCCGTCAGGCGGCCCTCCGGCCGGGAGATCCGGCGACCGCCTCGATGGCGGCCGCGTGGATGGAGCTACGCGCGGGAGATGGCCGCCGGTTCGGCGGGCCACCAACTGGTCAGATGCGCGAGCATGTGATCCACCCTACGCGCCCGTTGGCCGGCTGGCACGGGGTAACTTGACCGGCGATGAACATTCTCGCGCTCGACCTGGGCACCTCCTCGGTACGCGGGCTGGTGCTGGACGCGGACACCCAGCCGCTGCCCGGCGCCCTGGCCCGCCGCAAGGTCGACCTCGCCATCGGCGACGACGGCACCGGCACGCTGTCCGGTCGGGACTATCTGGCGAACCTGGTCGAGTGCCTGGACGAGCTGGCCGACTCGGGGCACCTGCGAGATGTCGGCCTGGTGGCGGTCTCCGCCCAGTGGCACTCGGTGCTGCCACTGGACCGCGCCGGCGCCCCAATGGGCCCGGTCGTCACCTGGCTGGACACCCGGCCCGCCCCGGCCGGCGGCACCGCCGGGCCGTCCGACCCGGACGGCTTCCACCAGCGCACCGGCTGCTGGTGGCACCGGTCGTACTGGTCGATGCGGTTGCCCTGGTTGCGTGAGCAGGCCGGCACTCCGATCGCCCGCTTCGTCGGTCTGCCCGAGTACGTGCTGGGTGAGCTGCTCGACACGGCGCCGATGTCGATCTCCCAGGCCTCCGGGACGGGTCTGCTGGATCTGCGCACCCTGCGGTGGGACGAGGAGGCGCTGACGCTGGCCGAGGCGAGACCAGATGAGCTGCCGGCCCTCGGCGAGCTGGACTGGCAGGGCCGGCTCCGGGGCGACCTGGCTCGTCGGTGGCCGCAGTTGGCGCAGGCCCGGTGGTCACCGCCGGTTGGTGACGGTGGGGCGTCGAACGTCGGCTCGGGCTGCGTCGACCCGAGCCGGGCCGCCGTCACAGTGGGCACCTCCGCCGCCGTACGACTGATGCAGCGGATCCCGGCCGGCGAACAGATGCCCCGCCTCCCCGAGCGGCTGTGGCGTTACCGGGTCGACCACGACCACGTGGTGACCGGGGCCGCGTACGCCAACGGGGGCAACCTGTTCGCCTGGGCGAACCGGGAGTTGCGGTTGCCCCGGGGCGCCGAGCTGGACGCGGCGTTGGCGCTGGTGCCTGCGGGCGGTGGCCGACCGGCGGACCCCCGCTTCGGTGGCGACCGGCCGCCCGGGTTGGCGCCGGCGGGCAGCGGTGAGCTGCGCGGTCTCAGCTTCGGCACCACCTCGGTCGACATCCTGGCCGGGCTGATGCAGGGGCTGTGTGGGCTGGTCGCCAAGGATCTCGGGGTGCTGGAGTCCACTGTCGACAAACCGGTCGGCGTGGTGCTGGGCGGTGGCGCGCTGGCCGCCTCGGTGTGGTGGCGGCAGGCCTTCGCCACAGCGCTCGCGCCGCGACCGGTGTCGCATCAACGCAACCCGGAGATCGGTGCCACCGGTGCCGCGTTGGTGGCGCTGGGGCGCTTCGGTGACGCGATCGAGCTCGCCGACATCGGCCGGACGGACGAGCTGGTTTTACCGACCACGGCAGGAGGTTCCCACCCGCAGTATCCTTCCTGAACCTTGGCCTCGCCCGGGCCGTTGACAGCGGTACCGAGCCTGGTTGGATGGACTGCGCTCCCCCGACCGCGGTGGACGCGGTAGGACGGAGGAGTCAGGGTGGCGGCAGGTCCCGACCCGGCGAACGGCGCGGTGTCGAACCATCGCCGACGCCGCTTCGACGTCCGAGTCGTTCCGCATCGACGGCGGTCGCCGTTCCGGCTGCGCGACTGGCGGATGAGCACGAAGCTCGCCACCGTGCTGGTGGTGCCGTCGATGGCGTTCCTGCTGCTCGCCGGTGTGCAGACCAGCACGCTGGTGGGGCGGACGACGGCGTTGAACGACTTCTCCAGTCAGGTCGGCATCGGCCGGCAGATCACCGCGGCGGTGCACCAGCTCCAGCAGGAGCGCGACCGCTCGGCGGGGGAGCTCAGTGAGCTGCGTAAGGGTGGTGACCGGCAGGCCGCCGCGAACGACCTGAAGCCGTTGCAGGCGGCGACCGACAAAGCCATCGTGGACCTCAGTCGGGCCGCCGAGCCACTGGCGGACGCGGACGCGTCCTGGCGGGTCGCCTTCTCCGAGGCGCTGGAGACGTACGACCAGGTGGTCGACATCCGCGCGGCGATTCCGCCGGCGGTGCTCAGCAGCGAGACGATCCTGTCCAACTACCACCGGGCCGTCGGGGCGTTGCTCGACCTGCTCGCCGAGCCGACGCCGGGTCAGAACCAGCCGGCGTTGAACGACGCGGTGCTGCGTTACGTCCAGCTGGCGCGGGTCAAGGAACTCTCCTCCCGGGTGCGGGCCCAGCTCTACGCCGCCGCCCGCGCCGGTGCGTACGGCACCGATGACCGGGTGGTCCTCGCCGACCTGCGCGGGCAGCAACTCACCGCGCTCGGCGCGTTCCGGGTGGCCGCGACCACGGAGCAGATCCGCCGCTACGACGAGACCTCGGTGTCGCCGAGTTTCCTGGTCGCCACCGGTCTGGAGGAGCGCAGCCTGTCCTCCGGCGCCGCGTCGCCGCAGGTGCTGCCGTCGGAGCAGTGGTGGTCGGCCAGTCAGCAGCGTCAGGAGTTGCTGCGCCAGCTTGAGGCGGGTGTGCTCGACGACGCCGTACGCCAGGCCGAGGAGGCCAGCAACGACCAGCTGCGGACGACCCTGCTGGTCGTCGGCGGGGTCGTCACGGTCCTGCTGGCAGCCCTGCTGATCTCGTTGCTCATCGGGCGGTCGGTCGCCCGGTCGATGCGGCTGTTGCGCAGCCAGGCGCTGCGGATAGCCCAGGTCGAGTTGCCGGACGCCCTGGACCGGCTGAAGACCGTCACCGGCGGGGTGCCCCGCATCGACGTCGCGCCGGCGGTGGTCCGTTCGCTCGACGAGATCGGCGAGCTGGCCGAGGCGTTCGTGGCGGTGCACCGCAGCGCGGTCACGGTCGCCGTCGAGCAGGCGCTCATGCGGCGCAACGTCAACGCGATGTTCGTCAACCTGGCCCGCCGCAGCCAGGTGCTGGTGGAGCGTCAGCTGGAGCTGCTGGACGACCTGGAGCGGGAGGAGAGCGACCCGGACCAGCTGGAGAACCTGTTCAAGCTCGATCACCTGGCCGCGCGTATGCGCCGTAACGACGAGAGCCTGCTGGTGCTGGCCGGCACCGACTCCACCCGCCGGTGGAACCGCCCGGTCGGCCTCGGCGCCGTGTTGCTGGCCGCCGCCGCCGAGATCGAGCAGTACCAGCGGGTCCGGATCGAGTCGGTGGCCGACGTGCACGTGGTCGGGCACGCCGTCGGCGAGTTGGTGCACCTGCTGGCCGAGCTGCTGGAGAACGCCACGGCCTTCTCCCGCCCGGACACCGTCGTGGTGGTGACCGCCCGGGTCGAGGCGGGGGCTCCGCTGATCGAGATCGTCGACAGTGGTCTGGGCATGAGCCCGGCCGCGTTGGTCCAGGCGAACGAGGTGCTGGCCAGCCCTCCGGCCGCGGACGTCGCGGCGGTGGAACGGATGGGGCTCTTCGTGGTCAGCCACCTGGCGGCCCGGTTGGGCGTACGGGTGCGCTTGGACGGCGGCGAGGACGGCCTGGTCGCCCGGCTCGGCCTGCCCGAGATGTTGCTGGCTCCGGCGGGCAACGTGGAGCTGGATGCGCCCCCGTCGGCGCGGATGCTGGCGGCGAGCGCGGCGCGGGGGGTGGCGTCGCCGTCCGGGACCGTCCGGCAGGCCGCTGCCCCGATGCCGGGCGGCGCGGTACGGGACCTGCCGGTGGCCGGCCGCCCGCCGGGCGTCGGCGTGCCGCGCCAGGGCCGCCCGATGCCGGTGCGCGCCGAGGACGTGTTGACCCCGGTTGCTGCTCGCGGCAACGGCGGCGGCTGGTATTCGCGGCAGGGACCGACCGCGCCGGCGGTGCCCGCACCGGCGGCGCCACCGGCCGTCCCGGTGACTGCCGGCACCAACGAGCGGGGACTGCCGGTGCGGGTGCCCATGGCGCAGTTGAGCGCTGTCACCCGTTCGGCACAACCGATGTCGGCACCGACCCGCACCGACCCGGACCCGGAGGCGGTCGGCGGCATGCTCTCGCGGCTCTACAGCGGAGTACGGCGCGCCGAGGCTGAGGACACCACCGAGATACCCGTGCCACCGTCCGGAGGGCACGACGAAGGGGGACGACGACAGTGACGACGTTGAGCCAGGAGGCGCGTGACCTGAGCTGGCTGGTGAGCGCGTTCGCGGAGCGGGTGCCGGGTGTGGCGCACGCGGTGGTGGTCTCCTCTGACGGGCTGCTGGTGGCGATCTCCGATCACCTGCCGCGGGACAACGCGGACAAGCTCGCCGCGGTGACCTCCGGGCTGATGAGCATCACCGCGGGCGCAGCCTCGATGTTCGACGGCGATGTCGTCAAGCAGACGGTTGTCGAGATGGGCCGGGGTTATTTCCTGGTGATGCAGATCCGCGACGGTTCGATTCTGGCCACGCTGGCCGCCGGTGACGCGGACATCGGTGTGGTGGGCTACGAGATGGCCCGGTTGGCCAAGCAGGCGGGGGAGATGCTCACCCCGGCCCTGCGGGCGGAGTTGCAGCAGGCGCTGCCCCGCTGAGTGAGCTGGCCGAGGCCCGGACGGTCATCGGCTCACCCGAGCCGAGCCGTCCGGGCCCGGCCGTCCGGGTGGCGGCGCCTTCAGAAGCCGCCGGCGGCGATGACGGAGCGGTACCAGGTGGCGCTGCTCTTGAGCACCCGCCGCTGGGTGGGGTAGTCGACGTAGACCAGGCCCCAGCGCTGCTCGTAGCCCTGGTCCCATTCGAAGTTGTCCAGCAGTGACCAGACGTGGAAGCTCTCCAGCGGCACCCCGTCGGCGATGGCCCGGTGCGCGGCGGTGAGGTGATCGCGCAGGAAGCTGATCCGACCCGTGTCCTGGACGGTGTCGTCCGCGGTCAGCGTGTCCGGTGTGGGCAGTCCGTTCTCGGTGATGGTGAGCGGGATGGGGCCGTAGTCGCGGGTGACCCGGGTCAGCAGGTCGTACATCCCCTCGGGGTAGATCTGCTGCCACTCGGCCTCGGAGGTTGCCCAGCGGTGTGCGGTGCCGCCGTCGGCGGTGACGTAGATCGGGGTGTAGTACTGCACGGCCAGCAGGTCGACCGGCGCGGAGATGATCTTCAGGTCGCCGTCGCGGATGCCCTTGACCATCCGGCTGTGCGGGCCCAGGTCGGCCAGCAGGTCCTCCGGGTAGCTGCCCCGGAACAGGGAGTCGAGGTAGAGGCGGTTCTCGTAGCCGTCGTAGAGGTGGGCGGCCGCGGCGGCCTGCGGGGAGTCGTCGGCGGGGTAGCAGGGGTGCAGGTTGAGTGCGGGGCCGATCCGGCTGTCGCTGCCGCTGGCCCGCAGCGCGCCGACGGCGAACCCGTGCGCGAGCTGCAGGTGGTGGGCGACCAGGTAGGCGGCGTCCGGGTCCTGCCGGCCGGGGGCGTGGTGGCCGGTGAGGTAGCCGTTCTGCACGACGGTCTTGGGCTCGTTGATGGTGAGCCAGGCCGGCACCCGGTCGCCGAGGGCGCGGAAGACGACATCGGCGTAGTCGGCGAAGCGGTGGGCGGTGTCGCGCGACTCCCAGCCGCCGGCGTCCTGTAGCGCCTGGGGAAGGTCCCAGTGGAACAGGGTCGCCATCGGGGTGATTCCGCGCTCGTGCAGACCGTCGAGGAGTCGGCGGTAGAAGTCGAGGCCGCGCTGGTTGGGCGTGCCGGTGCCGTCGGGCTGGATCCGGGGCCAGGAGATGGAGAAGCGGTAGCTGCGCAACCCGAGGTCGCGCATGAGGTCGAGGTCCTCGGCGTACCGGTGGTAGTGGTCGATGGCCACGTCGCCGGTGTCGCCGTTGCGGGTGCGCCCCGGGACGCGGCTGAAGGTGTCCCAGACCGACTCGCCGCGCCCGTCCTCCTTGGCGGCGCCCTCGATCTGGTACGCGGAGGTGGCCGCGCCCCAGCCGAAGTTGTCCGGAAAGCGCAGCGGGCCGGCGGGCCCAATAGGTATCGACATGGATTCTCCTCATGGATACGGGGCCACCGCCGAAAGATTCGGGAGCGCTCCCATGATAGGGCAGACGCTGCCGGCCGGTCAGCCGGCCGTCAGAACGGCCGGGCGCTGGCGTGTGGGAGACGGGTGTGGCCCCGAGCAGCGAACGAGGCCGTCCGGGCGGCGCGGCGCGCCTGTCCCGTCGGCCTCTTTTCCTATCGTGTACGGGGGTTTAGTGTGGGGACGGGGGAGGGCAACCCCCGTCCCCACCGTAACTGCACACACACGGGCGAGATTTGGGTCCTGCCGTGCGTGTCGCGCGGGAGCCGGGCCACGCGAGTGGCTCTGGTTCCACCTCCCTCCCTGTGGCGGGACGATGGCTGACGACGGCGTCCGGGCTGGCCCGTCGTCGGCCCTCGGTCTGGTTCCCTGGGCCCGTCAGAGACGACCCCAGCGATCTTCTTATTGGAACCTTGTCGATGGAAGCGCTCCCATCGACCGATGTTGCGACTGTAACGCCCGTCACGCCTTTGTGAAAGCCCCAAAACGAGATCGAAACAAGGAGCTGATCCGTCGCTCCGTGCGCTTGTTGTGGGAGCGCTTCCATGGCACACTGTCGATTCGACGCGACAGGAGCCACATCGCGTGAGTGCGGGTCCACCGAGGGCAGCCGGCAGCACCAGCTCCGGTCACGGTCACCCGATCAGCCGGCGGGATCCCCTCCCGTGCGGGCCGCATCGCCCCAACCCCGGCCGGGCCCGGGGAAGACACCCTTCCCGGCGCCTCGACATCCCCGCGTACCACCACCCTCGCGGGCAGGCGCCTCGCCGGGGACCATCCCGGCCTGGTCCGAGGAGACACCGCGCACATGAGACAACTGGCAATACGCCGCCGCGTGGCGCTCGCCGCCGCCGCGCTGCTCGCCATCGGCGGGGTGACCCTGCCGGCCGGCGCCGCACAGGCCGCACCCGCCTGCGACGTGGTCTACGCGACCAACGACTGGAACACCGGCTTCACCGCCAACGTCACCATCAAGAACCTGGGCGACCCGGTGAGCAACTGGACGCTCAAGTGGACCTTCCCGACCAGCGGTCAGCGGGTCACCCAGGGCTGGTCGGCCCGGTTCAGCCAGTCCGGCAGCGCGGTCACCGCGACCAACGAGTCGTACAACGGCAACCTCGGCACCGGGGCCTCCACCACCATCGGCTTCAACGGCGCCCACTCGGGCACCAACCCGAAGCCCACCTCGTTCACCCTGAACGGCACCCCCTGCAACGGCACCCCGGCCAACCAGCCGCCGACTGTCTCGCTCGGCCTGCCGAGCGGGCCGTTCACCGCGCCGGCCGACGTGCCGCTGACCGCCACCGCCAGCGACCCGGACGGGACGATCAGCAAGGTCGAGTTCTACCGCAACGGCCTGCTGATCAACACCGACACCAGCGCTCCGTACTCCTACACGCAGGAGGACCTGCCGGCCGGCAGCTACACGGTGCAGGCCAAGGCGTACGACAACGCCAACGGCATCGGGGTCGACGAGAAGGCGTTCACCGTCACCGCCGCAACCGGCCCGACGTTGATCGCCACGCCGTCGGCGGTGAGCGTCGCCGAGGGTGGCACCGCCACCTTCAACCTGAAGCTCAGCGCCGCGCCGACGGCCAACGTGCCGGTCACCCTCACCCGCACCGGCGACGCCGATGTCACGGTCTCGCCGAGCACCGTCACGCTGACCCCGAGCAACTGGAACACCGGGGTCACCGTCACGGTCGCCGCGGCGGAGGACACCGACACCGCCGGCGGCGCCGCCACCATCACCGCCTCCGCCACCGGTCTCGCCTCGCTGGCGGTCACCGCCACCGAGATCGACAACGACACCCCCGGCGGCGACAACGCCTACACCGCCAAGTTCCTCGAGCAGTACGGCAAGATCAAGAACTCGGGCTACTTCAGCCCCGAGGGCGTGCCGTACCACTCGGTGGAGACGCTTATCGTCGAGGCGCCCGACCACGGTCACGAGACCACCTCGGAGGCGTTCAGCTTCTGGCTCTGGCTGGAGGCCTACTACGGCAAGGTCACCCAGAACTGGGCCCCGTTCAACAACGCCTGGACGGTGATGGAAAAATACATCATCCCCACGCACGCCGACCAGCCGACCGCCGGCTCCGCGGGCACCCCGCAGTACGCAGCGGAGTACAACCTGCCCAGCCAGTACCCGTCGGCGCTGAACCCGAACATCTCGGTCGGTCAGGACCCGCTCCGCTCGGAGCTGCAGTCCACCTACGGCACCGGCGACATCTACGGCATGCACTGGCTGATGGACGTCGACAACACCTACGGCTTCGGCCGCTGCGGTGACGGCACCACCAAGCCGGCCTACATCAACACCTTCCAGCGGGGCACCCAGGAGTCGGTGTGGGAGACCGTTCCGCAGCCCTCCTGCGACACCTTCGAGCACGGCGGTCAGTACGGCTACCTCGACCTGTTCGTCAAGGACACCGGCGCCCCCGCCAAGCAGTGGAAGTACACGAACGCCCCGGACGCCGACGCCCGCGCCGTGCAGGCCGCGTACTGGGCGCTGACCTGGTCCAAGGCGCAGAACAAGCAGGCCGACGTCGCGGCCACCATCACCAAGGCCGCCAAGATGGGCGACTACCTGCGGTACGCGATGTTCGACAAGTACTTCAAGAAGATCGGCAACTGCGTCGGGGCGAGCACCTGCGCCGCCGGCAGCGGCAAGGACTCGGCGCACTACCTGCTGTCCTGGTACTACGCCTGGGGTGGCGCGTACGACGCCAGCCAGAACTGGTCCTGGCGGATCGGCTCCAGCCACAACCACTTCGGCTACCAGAACCCGTTCGCGGCCTGGGCGCTGACCAACACCCCGGAGCTCAAGCCGCAGTCGTCGACAGCGGTCGCCGACTGGACCAAGAGCTTCGAGCGGCAGCTGGAGTTCTACACCTGGTTGCAGTCCGCCGAGGGCGGCATCGCCGGTGGCGCCACCAACAGCTGGGACGGTAGCTACGCCCAGCCGCCGGCCGGCACCAGCACCTTCTACGGCATGTTCTACGACGTCGACCCGGTCTACAACGACCCGCCGTCGAACCAGTGGTTCGGCATGCAGGCCTGGTCGATGCAGCGCATCGCCGAGCTGTACCAGCAGACCGGCAACGCGAAGGCCAAGGCGCTGCTGGACAAGTGGGTGCCCTGGGCGATCGCCAACACCACCCTCGGCACCAACTGGTCGATCCCGTCGGACATGGCGTGGACCGGTCAGCCGACCACCTGGAACCCGTCCAGCCCGCAGCCCAACACCGGCCTGCACGTCGAGGTGATCAGCAAGGGTCAGGACGTCGGTGTCACCGCCGCCTACGCCCGGATCCTGATCGCGTACGCGGCCAAGTCGGGCAACGTGGCGGCGAAGGACACCGCCAAGGGGCTGCTCGACGCGCTGTCGGCCGCCAGCGACGCCAAGGGTGTCTCCACGACCGAGAAGCGTGGCGACTACCGGCGCTTCGACGACGTCTACAACGCGTCCACCGGGCAGGGCCTCTACGTCCCGTCGGGCTGGACCGGGACGATGCCGAACGGCGACGCCATCGCCGCCGGCAAGAGCTTCCTCGACATCCGGTCCTTCTACAAGAACGACCCGGACTGGCCCAAGGTGCAGGCGTACCTGGACGGCGGTGCGGAGCCGAGCTTCAACTACCACCGGTTCTGGGCGCAGGCTGACGTCGCCATGGCGTACGCCGACTACGGCAGCATGTTCCCGAACGGCTGAGACGACCCGGGGTGGGTGGCGTGGACCGCCCACCCCGGGGTCCGGCCCGGGTCCGGGGAACGACGGACCGGGGCTGGCGGGACGGCCTGACACCCACGGTCAGGCCGGGGTGGGCCGGCCATCTGGCCGACGCAGCGGATCGGTCGGCCCACCCCACCGCCCGGACTGAAGCCAACCGCGAAAAAGCCCAGAAATTCGGGCCCTAGCGGGATCACACCGAGGTCCGTGACGGAGTAACGTACGTCACCGGAGAGGCCGCTCCCCCCGTGGCGGCCTCTCCACTTTTTTGCCCCGAGTCCGGGAAACGGGGTGACGCAGCCCCGGGTGCCCGGCCGGCAGCGAGCGCCGCAGCACCACCCAGCTCAGCGCCAGCGCCGCGGCGACCAGCGGCCAGGTCAGCGCCACCCTGGCCACCACCAGCGCGAGCACCTGACCACCCAGGTAGAGCGGCACGAACACGGCGAGCCGCAGCAGGTAGGTAGCGGTCCACACCCAACTGGCCCGGCCGTACCCCCGCAGCAGCGCCGGGTCGCGCCGCCACCGAGCGCGCTGGCCCAGCACCGCGCCGACCAGCACGCCGAGCAGTGGCCAGCGGATCAGGATGCTGACCGTCCACGCCAGAGCGCTAGCGGCGTTGGACAGCACCTGGATCAGAAAGAAGTTCTCGGCCCGGCCGGTGCGCACCGCGATCAACGCCGCGACACAGACGGCCAGCAGCCCGATCAGCACCGAGCGCGGCCGGTCACCCCGACGCAGCCGTACGCCGGCCACCACCGCGCCGACGGCCAGCGCCGCGCCGACCCCGCCCCACAGCGACTCGCCGCCCAGCAGCCAGCCCGCGGCGAACGCCAGCGGCGGCAGGGTCGCGTCGACGGCACCGCGTCGCCCGCCGAGCAGATCCGCCAGCGACTCGGCCCGCGCCGGCTCTCCCGGACCGGTGTCGGCGCCGGCCGAGGTGGGCAGTACCGACCCCCGGTCGTCGCGCCTGCCCTGCTCCGAACCGGGTTCGGCCGGGCCGCTGTCGCGCTCCGGTGTTCCGTTCACCACCGCCTCCTCGCCTCCGGCACAACCTAACCGGCCATTGGCGGCGGGCCACCTCTTGGACCGCCGACACCTGCCGCTACGGTGTGCGGATGCGCGCGACGGCACGGGGTTGGACCGCGGTCTGGTTGGTCGTACTGGCCCTTGTCCAGGCGGCCGCCTTCCTTGCCGTGTGGCGGGTGGCCGTGCACTTTGAGATCGGCCAGTGGGTGGACACTGTCGCCCTCACCGGCAACCGGATCGGACAGGACACCATCGACGGTCCGGTGGACCGGATCCTCAACGCGATGTCGGTGGTCTCGCTGCTGGCGGCCACCGCGATGATCGGGTTCATCGCGCTGATCCGGGGGCGGATCGCCCTGGCGATCACCGCGACCCTGCTGATCGCCGGAGCGAACGTCACGACCCAACTGCTCAAGTACGGGCTGAACCGGCCCGACTACGGTCTCGACCCGGAGCGCGCCGCGGTGGGCAACAGCCTGCCCAGCGGGCACACCACTGTTGCCGCCTCGGTGGCGGTCGCGCTGATGCTCGTGCTGCCGCGCAAGGTGCGGGCCGCCGGCGGCTTCATCGGTGCCGGCTACGCCGCCGTCGCCGGGGTCGCCACCCTCTCGGCCGGCTGGCACCGGCCCAGCGACGCGGTCGCCGCGTACCTCGTGGTGGGCGTGTGGGCGGCGTTGGCCGGGCTGCTCCTGTTGGTGGCCCAGCGGGAACAGGCCGAGATCGCCCCCGGCGACGCGCACCGGACCGCGGCGCTGGTGCTCGGGCTCGGCGGTGTGCTCGCCCTGGTCGCCTGCGGGCTCGCCCTGTCCTGGCTGATCGACCTGCGCGACACCGGGCCGGAGGAGCTGACCCGCCGCCCACTGTTCGTCGGGTACGCGGGCAGCGCCGCCGGGATCGCCGGCACGATGGCCGTGGTGATGGCGTTGGTGCTCACCGTCGTGCACCGGTTGGTGCCTCGGGTCAAGGGCTGAGCCGTCCGGTGCGGTCGGTCCGGGCGGCGTTCTCCGCCGAGTGCGGGCGGCTCAGCGAGATCCTGGCCGAGCTGACCGACGATGATCTCGTCCGGCCCACCGACTGCCCTCCGTGGAACGTCCAGGACCTGATCGCGCACATCCGCACCGGGGTCGGCCGGCTGACCGACATGCTCGCCGCGCCGGCTCCGCCACGCGCCGAGGTGGACGCCGCCGGCTACTTCGGCACGGCGAAGTTCACCGCGGAGGTCGACGCCGACCGGATCGCCGGCGGCCAGCGGGAGGCGCTACGGGTGGGCCGGGCGGCGCTGGCGACCGAGTTCGACAGGGCCTGGCGGGCCACCGAGGCGGCGATCGCCGCCGCGCCGCCCGACCGGGTGGTGCGAACCCGGCACGGCGACGCGATGCGCCTCGGCGAGTTCCTCCGGACCCGGGTCGTCGAGGTGGGTGTGCACGGGTTGGATCTGGCCGCCGCGCTGGGCCGGCCGCCGTGGCTCACCCCACCGGCGGCCGTGGTCATCGGCGACCTGCTCACCGGCGGGCGACCGACACCGGCCGGGTTGAGTTGGGACCGGCTGACCCTGATCCGCAAGGCCACCGGCCGGACGGTGCTGACCGCCCCGGAACGGACCGTGATCGACGCCGCCGGCTTCCGTTGGCTCGTCTTCGGCCGCTGACCCCGGCTCTTGCGGGACCGCAGCCGTTCGGGGGCGCCGGTCCCTTGCGGCTGGCGCTGACCGGTCAGGTCGCGGAACGTGGCGCGGGGACGTGCGGGGCGACACCGCGCAGGTGCGTGAGCACCACCGGGTCGATCCGCCCCGGCACCAGCCGCTCCTCCAGGTTCTCCAACCCGGCCCAGGAGACCAACGCCGCTTCCGTGCCGTCCTCGTGCACCGAATGGCCCAGCGCGCCGAGCAACGCCGCCACCTCGGCGGCCACCGCGCCGCTCAGGTCGAGCAGGGTCGCCGGGTCGGGCCGGCCGAACAGCATGGTGTGCACAGTGAGCAGGCGACCCAGCTCGGCGACCGGGTCCGGGTGGTCGTCCACGCGAAGGTCCACCACCACGTCGCTGGTGCCGCCGTACCCGCCGCCGCGCTCGACCACCAGCAGGCCGGCGCTCTGCCGGCCACGCCGGTCCCCGCCGGCCTCCTCGCCGGCCCGCAGCGCGGCGACCAGCCGCTCGGCGAACGGCAGCGCCGTTCCCGCCTGCCAGGCCGCACCGAGTGCGTCGACGACCTCCGGGCCGGTGAGCACGTTGCCCTGTGCGGCCCAGCCGTCGCCGGTCCGCCCGCCGGCCCACGGATGGCAGGCCGGCCCGGTCCAGTTGGCGCCCGTTCCGCTGGCCCCCACGACGCCGAGCTGGCGGTGCTCCCGCTCGGGGTCGGCGGCGATCAGCCCGGTCACCACGTCGGCGGCGGCCACGCCGGTGCGCAGCAGGGTGAGGCCCTGCGGGCGGTAGGCGAGGTTGACGTGCGCCTGGGTGGCGAGCGCGCCCACCTCGGCGGCGGCGGCCGGCACCAGCGCCCCGGCGGCGAGGAACTTGCTGGCGACTGCCACGCCGTGCAGGCGGCCGTCGGCGGAGCGGGCGACGAGCGAGAAGGTCACCGGCCGAGAGTAACCGTCGACGCCGACGCGACAACGACGCGCGAGGCTCAGAACGGTGGCGCTGCGGCCTCCGGTGGGGCGCCTTGGGCCCGACGGGCGTCGGCCACCGCGACCGCCGCCAGCACCACCACCCCGACAGCCGTCGCGACCACGCCGGGCAGGAACAGCAGCGGCACCGCCGAGGCCACCAGCGCCGCGAGGGCGATCCACCGGGACGGGGAGACCCGCGCGAACACCTCGTACTCCAGGCGGGCCCGCCCGGCCAGGAACAGGGCCGGTCCACCGAGCACCATGGCCAGCCAGGGCACCGGGATCCGCTCCAGCGGATGATTGATGATCAGCTCGTATCCGATGGCGGTGGCGGCGAGGCCGACCACCATCACCAGGTGGGTGTCGGCCGCCGACCGGCCGATGGTGGCGGGGTGGCGGGCCTTCATCACCGCCTCGCCCAGGATCCGCCCGGCCCGCTGGACGTAGATCCGCCAGAGCATGATCGAGGTGGCCAGCGCGAATGCGAACGCCCACACGTGCCCCGCCTCGTACGGGCCCGCGCTGTACGCGAAACCCGCCACCAGGATCGTCTCGCCCAGCGCGACGAGGAAGAACTGCTGGTACCGCTCGGCCAGGTGCTCCCCGGCGATCTCCCACTTGGAGATCGTCGAACGACCCAGGCCGGGCACCGGCCAGCCACAGCGGGCGGCCACGTACTCGAAGGCCAGCGCCGCCGACCAGAGCACCACCTGCGCGTTGGTGGGCAGCATCGCGCCGCTGATCCAGAGCACCCCGCTGACGGCGAAGATCACCGCCATGCGCACCTTCAACCGGCGGTACGGGTGCGCTCCCAGCGCGATCGACAGGATCAGTGGCCGGGTCAGCTGCGCGACGACGTACGCCACCGCGAACATCAGCGCGGTCTCGCTGAACGCCCGGGGGACCGCCACCCCCATCACCATGCTGCACACCAGCGCGGTGAGCACCACGGTCTGCAGCGGCACCCGGTACGGGTCGTACCGGCTGGTCGTCCACGCGGTGCCCTGCCAGACCGCCCAGAGCGCCAGCAGCAACAGCAGTGTCTTGCCGCCGCCGGTGACCGTCCCCCAGCCGTGCTCCCGGCCCGGATCCTGGGTCAGATCCTCGAACGCGCGCGCCGAGATCCGGGTGAGCGCGAAGACGTACACCAGGTCGAAGAAGAGTTCCAGGAACGTCGCCCGGCCGGGTGTGACCGCAGCCGGGACCGGCTCCAGGTGTCCCGCCGCCCTGGAAACCATGGTCAGCGGCCTGCGCCGTCGGTCCGGTCCACCTCGAAGTGGTAGCACTTCCCGCCGGCCCGCACGGCGGGAAACCGGCGATTCTGCCCAACCCGGGGATCTTGCTCGGACCCCCGTCAACGGGCACGATCGATCGGTGACGAATCGATGGGGCATGACGGTGCCGCTGGGCGGGATCGCGCTTTCGCAGCACGACGCGGCCTACGCGGCCCTCGACCGGGCCGGGTTCACCGACGTCTGGTCGTCCGAGGTCGCCGGGACCGACGCGTTCACCCCGCTGGCGCTCGCCGCGGCCTGGCAGCCCGCGCTGCGGCTCGGCACCGCGATCACGCCGGTCTTCACCCGGGGCCCCGGGCTGCTGGCGATGAGCGCGGCGGCGCTGGCCGAGGCCGCGCCGGGCCGGTTCTCGCTCGGCATCGGCGCATCCTCACCAGTGCTCGTCCGGGACTGGAACGCGGTGCCGTTCGACGAGCCGTTCCGCCGCACCCGCGACGTCCTGCGCTTCCTGCACGCCGCGCTGCGCGGCGAGACCGTCGACGAGGTCTACGACACGTTCGCCGTCCGCCGGTTCACGCTGGAACGACCGCCGGCGGTGCCGCCACCGATCCTGCTCGCCGCGCTGCGCCCAGGGATGCTCCGGCTCGCCGGGGCGGAGGCCGACGGGGTCATCCTCAACTGGCTCGGCGCCGACGACGTGCCGCGTGCCCTCGCCGAGCTGGGCGAGCGCCGCACCGGCTTCGAGGTCGCCGCCCGGATCTTCGTCTGCCCCACCGAGGACACCGCGTACGCCCGGGCGCTGGGCCGCCGGCTCATCACCAGCTACCTCACCGTCGGGGCGTACGCCGAGTTCCACCGCTGGCTCGGCCGCGACGAGACGCTCGCGCCCATGTGGGCGGCCTGGGCCGCCGGTGACCGGCGCGGCGCCAACGCGGCGGTGCCGGACGACGTGGTCGACGCCCTGGTGCTGCACGGCTCACCGGAGCGGTGCCGCGCCGAGGTGCGCCGCTACGCCGACAACGGTGTGGACGTGCCGATCCTCGCGCTGCTGCCCACCCCCGAGGTCACCGCCGGCGGCGCGACCGCGCTGCTCAGCCTCATCGCCCGGTTGGGCACCAACCTCGTGGAGGCGTCCGCGTGAACCTCACCGACCGGATCGTGGTGGTCACCGGCGGGGCCGGCGGCATCGGCGCGGCGCTGTCGCGCCGGTTCGCCGCCGAAGGCGCCGCCGCCGTGGTGGTCGCCGACCTGGACGCCGACGCGGCACGCGCGGTGGCCGAGGGCATCGGCCCGGTCGCGCACGCCCGCGCCCTCGACGTCACCGACGAGGAGCAGGTCCGCGCGCTGGTCGCCGACACCGAGCAGCGGCACGGCCGGATCGACCTGTTCTGCGCCAACGCGGGGGTGACCACCGGCGGGGGAGTGGAGGTCGACGACGCCGGCTGGGACCGCGCCTGGCGGGTCAACGTGCTCGCCCACGTCTACTCGGCCCGCGCGGTGCTGCCCGGAATGCTCGCCCGGGGCGGTGGGCACCTGCTGCACACCTGCTCGGCGGCCGGTGTGCTGACCGCGGTGGGCGACGCCGCGTACACCGCGACGAAGCACGCCTCGGTGGGGTTCGCCGAGTGGTTGGCCATCACCTACCGGGACCGGGGCATCCGGGTCAGCGCGCTCTGCCCGCAGGGGGTGGACACCCCGATGCTCGCCGACGGGCTCGCCGACGGTCACCTGGGCGCGCGGGTGACCGCCGCGTCCGGTGCGGTGCTCACCCCGGACCAGGTCGCCGACGCGGCCGTCGCCGGGCTGGCCGAGGAACGTTTCCTGATCCTGCCGCACCCGGAGGTCGCCGACTACGCACGCCGCCGCGCCGAGGACCCGGACGGCTGGCAGGCCGGCATGCGCAAACTCATCCGCCGCCTGACCCCCTGACGCGCTACCGGACCGGAACGCGTCCGACGGCCAGCAGATGGGCGCTCGAACTGATCAACGCCGGCTCGCTGCTGTACAGCCGGGCGAGGTCCAACGCCCCGGCGAAGACCGCGTCCTGCGCCGGCCCGTTCGCCGCCGCCTCCGCTGCCGTCCAGGCCGGGCCCTCCACCCCGTGTACGACGACATCGGTCAGTCCCGCGGCCACGCACTCGTCGGTGATCTCCTCGACGCGGTGGAAGTAGGCGTGGGTGAAACCGATCCGCGGATCGTTGACGCCGTCGCTGAGCAGTGCCCTGGCCTCGTCGAGCACCCTCTCGTCGAGTCGTCCGGTGGCCGCGAAGTCCAACGGGCCGGCGAAGCGGGAGATGGCGGCGGCCACGACGAGACCGCCGGGGCGGGTGACCCGGGCCGCCTCGCGGAGAGCCTGTAACCGATCGGCACGGCGTACCAGGTGGTAGAGCGGGCCCAGGAGCAGCGCGGCGTCGTACCCATTGTCGGCGTCGGGTAGCGCACGCGCGTCGGCCACCTGCGCCTCGACCGGAGGGTGCCCGTCGCGGGCCTGCGCGACGTGGCTGGGCACCAGGTCGACGAGGCGGACCTCATAGCCGGCCACGACGAGGGCCCGCGCGTACTCGCCGGTGCCGCCACCGATGTCCAGCACCCTGGCACCTGGACCGGGGAGGAGATCCCGCAGCAACTGCGACGTGCGGATCCATTCCAGTCGCGCCTGCGGCCTGCCGGTGAGCCGCTGGTCCTCGCGGTAGCGCTGCGTGTAGTAGTCGACGATGTCGCTCGAATGCTGATCCACGCTCCGATGGTCACCGGTGCGCGGTGCGAGGGCCAACGGATTTCACCGCCGTGTGGCGGTCACTCCCGTGCTCCTGCTCATCGCGGGGAGCGGCGGGCGCGGCGCAGGGGAGACGGGTGGATGGACCAGAGCAGGCGGCGCCACCAGGGGCGGGCAGCGCGCAGGGTGGCCACATAGGCGGTGGCCACCTCGGCGGCGCGAGCCGCCTGGTCGGGTGTCGCGGCGCCGGGGGCGAAGCCCACCTGATTCAGCAGGGCCGCCAACTCGTCGACCGCCGGGCTTGCCGCGTCTGGCGCCGCCGTGCCGCCGGCGGGCGCGACGGCGTCCGGGTCGGTCGCGTCGCCGCCGGTCGTGCCCGCGCGAGCGTCGGCGAGGGCCTGGCGGGCGTGCCCGGCGACCTCGGTGGCGGCCAGGTCGTCCCCGACCGGTCTCCCGGCCAGCCGGAGCGCGTCGGTGACCTCCCGCCAGGCGCCGGCGATGCGCGGACCGGGGTCGCCCCGCACGAGTCGGCTGCGGGTGAGGGAACGGCGCATCGCCAACAGGGTGAGCAGGAGCGCCCCCACCACCAGCAGCAGACCGCCACTGCCGCCGGCGACGAGCACCGGTGTGGACACCCCGACCGGGCCGGGCGGGGCGTCGGCGGCGGCCACCGGCTCCGGCGAGGCGCTCGGCTCCGCTGTCGGTGCCGGCGCCTCCGACGGCGGCGGGTCCTCCGGCGTCGGGCGGAAATCCTCCTCCACCGGTCTCGGCTCGTCATTCGGGCGGGGCAGCGGGTCGAACGACACCCACCCAAGCCCGTCGAAGAGCACCTCCGGCCAGGCGTACGCGTCACCGGCCAACACCGGGCCCTGCCCGCTGGTCCGGAAGCCCACCACCACCCGCGTGGGCAGCCCGGAGAGCCGGCCGAGGACCGCGAAGGCCGCCGCGAACTGCTCCGAGGTGCCCTCCTGGCCGCCGCCGTTGCGGGGCCCGAACAGGAAGAAACCCAGGTTCGGGTACGCGTGCCCGCTCGGCGCGTCCGCCACCACCCGGTAGTGCTCGGCCAGGAACTGCTCGATAGCCGACGCCCGCGCGAACGACGCGCCGTTCTCCTCGGCGAGTTGGGTGGCCAGCCGGCGCATCGGGTCGGGCACCCCGTCCGCGACCCGCAGCACCCGGGCCACCTCACCGCCGGCGGGCACGTTCGCGGTGGCCAACAGGTTCGAGTCCGGACGTTCCTCGGCGGAGGTCACCGCGTACCGCAGCCCCGGCGTCAGCCCCTCCGGGCGGATCAGCGTGCCGCTCGCCGGGTCGTACGCCACCCGCGCCCCGCTGACCTCACGGGGCGTCGCCACGGCGGGCAGCAGTCGACCGCTCAACTCGGCCACGCTGATCTGCTGTCGGACCGTCAGCACCGTGCTGTCCCGGGCCGTAGTCGCGGCCGGCAGGATCCGACCGGCGTTGCGGTACGTCGCGCCCACCCGCCAGGTCACCCCGTCGTAGTCGCTGAGCACCGCCAACCGGATCCGTGTACTGCGCGCGGCCTCCGCCGCCGGGTCAGCCTCGGGCGGTGCGTCGGGGCGTTCCGTGCTCACGTCGAGGAGTTTCTGCTCCGGGTGCAGCGCCCAGCCGGAGATCCGGATCAACGGGTTCTCGTCGAGTGTCTGCACCTGCGGCGGCTCCACGTACCGGCGCGGGTCCACCGGCCGGCCGTCCACCTGCTCGGCGACGACCGGGCCGAGCAACGCCACAAACCCGACCACCAGCGCCACCCCGAGCGCCGCGCTGGTGGCCAACCGCAGCCGCACCGCCGCACGTACCCGGGGGGTCAGCTCGGCGGTCGGATCGCCGCCGCCGGGCGCGATCCTGGTGGGGGTCGCCAGGCCGAGGGCCGCGACCGCGACGAACACCAGCGTCGACCCGACCGCCGGCTCGGCGTTCGGGCCGACCACGTAGAGGGCGGCGGCGTAGAGCCCCGCCGCCGGCAGGTAACCCAGCAGCACCCGGCCGGTGCGCAGCGCCACCTCCGCGCCGGTCAGCCCGGCCAGCCAGGCGGCGACGACCGGCACCAGCACCGTGTCCGGGGTGGGCTCCACCGGGATCATCGCGGTGAGCAGCCGGGGGATGCCGTTGCGGGCGGCGTCCGCGGTGACCTCCAGCAGGCCGCCGGGCAGCTCCGCGCTGGTGGCGGCCAGCCGCAACGACCACAGTGTCCAGCCGGCCATCGCGGCCACCGACACCGGCGCCACCAGCCAGGACGGCAGCCGCCGGGCGGCCACACTGACCAGCACCGAACCCACCGCCGCGCCGATGACCAGCCAGGTCAGCAGGCCACCGGCGTACACCCGGCCGAGCACCACCCCGGCGAGCGCCGTCAGCCCGATCAGCGCCAGCGGGAGGACCGCCGCCCGCAGCACCCGCACGGCGCCCGTCACCACCGGCGTACCCCGTCCCACTCGGCGGCGAACTGCGCGCCGTCCGCCGCGTCGACGACCACCAGCCCGGCGGTGCCCGGCGGTGTCGGCTCGGCCGCGCCGAACACAGCGACCACCACCGACGGGTACGCCCCGCGCAGCGCCCCGACGTGCCCCAGCTCGTCCCGGCCACCCGGCCCGGTCAGGAAGATCAGCGTGTCGCCGAGCCGGTCCTGTCGCAGCCGGGTGGTGGCCGCCCGCACCGCGTCACCATCGTCGGACAGCTCGGCGGCGGCGAGCCGGTCCAGCGGCCCGAGAGGACCGTCGGCCTCGCCGTCGGGGCCCGTGACCTCCGCAGGCTTTGTCGGCTCCGCCGGCTCCGCGGCGACCAACAGCAACAGCACCGGCACGTCGGCGCGGTGCGCGGCGGTGACGATCGACGCCGCCGCCTCACAGGCCGACTCGAACGACTCCGCCACCCCGCCGACCCGCTGCGGGTGCCCGGCGACGCGGTTGTCCAACAGGACGACCAGGCGCGGCATGCTGGTGTCCACGTTCTCCCGCACCATCAGCTCACCCACCCGGGCGCTGGTGCGCCAGTGCACCCGGCGCAACTCGTCGCCGACCACGTACTCCCGCAGCGAGTCGAACGTGATCGACCCGTGCGGGACCCCGTCCACCCGGCCGTCGAGGCTGCGCCCCGCACCTCTGGGCACCGCCGTCAGCGGATGAATCCGGGGGTGCACCCAGACCGGCACCGCCGCACCGTACGGGCGGGCCAGCGCCACCAACCCCAGTGGGTCGCGCCGGGTCACCCGCAGCGGACCGACCGGCACCACCCCGCGACGGTCGGTCGGCACGTCGTAGCGAACCTCGGTGTCCCGGCCGGGCCGCAGGCGCAGCACCGGCACCGGCACGGTCCGCTCCCCGCACCGGTCCTCGGCCAGCAGGTTCGCCGACCGCAGTCGCCCGGTGTTGCGCACTGTCAACGTCATGCTCGCCGGCTCGCCGCGCGCCACCCGGTCCGGCTCCGCGCGGCGGGTCACCGTCAGCCGGGGCCGCCAGAGCGCGACCAGCGCCGCGTAGCCGACGGCCGCGCCGGCCGCCGCGCCGAGCAGCGTCAACTCGGGGTACGCGAACCGGAAACCCACAGCCAGCAGCACCACGGCGGCGACGAGCAGCCCGACCCCACGGGCGGTGATCCCCATCGCGCTGTTGCCGGTCAGCCCTGCACCGGAGCGGGTTGCCCCGACGGCAGCGGCACCGGCACCGACGCGACGGCCTGGCGCAACACCTCCGCGGGGGTCATCCCGCGCACCTGGGCGTCCGGGGTGAGCAGCAGCCGGTGCGCGAACACCGCCTCGACGAGCGCCTTCAGGTCCTCCGGCATGATCCAGCCCCGTCCGTCGATCAGCGCGTACGCGCACGCCGCGCGGGTCAACGCGATCACGCCCCGGGGGCTGACCCCGACGCGCACCTGCGGGTGGGTGCGGGTCGCCGCGGCCAACCGGACCGCGTACGCGTAGAGCGGCTCGGCGATGTGCACCCGGCGGGCCATCCGGACCATCTCGCCGACGGTGGCGGTGTCGGTGACCGGGGCGAGCGCCTCCGGGGACCGCACTGTCGCGCCGCGCAGCACCTCGACCTCGACCGCCTCGTCCGGGTACCCGACGGAGAGCTTCACCAGGAACCGGTCCAACTGCGCCTCGGGCAGCCGGTACGTGCCGTCCATCTCCACCGGGTTCTGCGTGGCCACCACCAGGAACGGCGACGGCACCGGGTGCCGGACCCCGTCCACAGTGACCGTCCGTTCCTCCATCACCTCCAGCAGCGCCGACTGGGTCTTCGGCGACGCCCGGTTGATCTCGTCGGCGATGACGATGTTGGCGAAGACCGGCCCCGGATGGAACTCGAAGTCCCGGGTCGCCTGGTTGAAGATCGTCACGCCGGACACGTCCGAGGGGAGCAGGTCGGGCGTGAACTGGATGCGCCGCCACTCACCCTTCACCGTGGCGGCGACGGCCCGCGCCAGGGTCGTCTTACCGACCCCGGGCACGTCCTCCAGCAGCACATGGCCCTGGGCGAAGAGCGCGGTCAGCGCCAGCCGCACCACCTGCGGCTTGCCGAGCACCACCGCGTTGACGTTCTCGGCCAGCCGGGCGGCCAGGGCGGCGAAACCCTGCACCTCCGGCTGGGTGAGCGGCTCGTGGGTGTTCACGGTCGGTGGTGCTCCTCGCCTGGTGTCCTCAGCAGGTGGGCAGGACGTTGATGGTGTCGCCGCCCTCCAGGTTGAGCCAGGCCCACGGGATGTAGTTCTTCCCGCTGAACTCGACCTGCACCCACCAGTTGCTCTGCTTCTGGTTGTTGTAGATCCACGAGTCGACGTTCTCGCCCGACTTCTTGCAGTAAGCCTTGAGCCGCCTGCCCGGCTTCGCCCAGCCGGCCTGCTGGTCGTTGTCCTGCCGGGTGACCTTGAAGACCTCGTTGCCGTTACGGCCGTCGACTTCCCTGTCGCAGTACGTGCGCTGGTCGCCGTCCGGCCCGTTGTTGCAGGTCGCGATCCCGTACAGCGGCTGGGTGGCCTGGGCCTTCTTCGCGGTGCCCTTACCGGCGGCGTTGGTGGCCGTCACCGTGAACGTGTAGTTGGTGCCCGGCGTGAGGCCCGTCATCGTGATGCTGGAGCACGCCCCGGCCTTCGCCGGCTCGCCCGCCGTGGTCAGCGCGCAGGTGGCCTGACCGCCGCCGGCGTCCACTGTGAACGTGACAGTCGCCCCGGTGGCCGTCGACGACGAGCCGGTCACCGTGACCCGTGGCTCGGCCACCGTCCGGGCGGTGGCGGTGGCCTCCGGGCCCGGCCCCGCCTCGTTGACCGCCTTCACCTTCACCGTGACGTTCTGGCCGTTGCCCAGCCCGGTGACTGTCGTGCGGGTGTCCGTCGCCTCGCTGACCCGCCCGCCGACGTCCACCAGGTACTTCGTCACCGGCCGACCGTTGGCCTCGGCCGGCGCCCACTGCACAGTCACCGCACCCGGCTGGTTGGCGACCGTGCCGGCGCGCAGGTCGAGCGGCCGACCGGGCGCCGCGAAGGGCACCACCGTGTTGCTGACCGGGGACGCCGCCGACCCGGCGCCCTTGCTGT
The DNA here is from genome assembly GCF_018070365.1 of Micromonospora sp. D93. Lineage (NCBI taxonomy): Bacteria > Bacillati > Actinomycetota > Actinomycetes > Micromonosporales > Micromonosporaceae > Micromonospora > Micromonospora sp. D93. The sequence goes on from NZ_JAGPXW010000004.1 coordinate 95,203, forward strand.
TGACCGCCACGACTGTGAACGCGTACTGGGTGCCGAACTCCAGCTCACCGGAGGGCACCACCAGCTCCGTCCTGGTCGACTCGCCGGCCGGCGCGTTCGTCCCCGCCGAGCTGGCCGTCACCGCGTACCTCGCGATGGTGTTGCCCTGCCCGTTCGCCGCCGGCCACTTGACGAGGACCGTGCCGTCGGGCCGTTCCTGCGCGGTGACGCTCACCGGCGGGTCGGGCACCGCGGCGGTCGGCGTCACCGGGTTGCTGTTGCGCGACGGACCGTCGCCCTTGGCGTTGACGGCGTGCACAGCGAACCGGTACGTCTCGCCGTTGGTCAGACCCTTGACCTCCACCGCACGCTGGTTGGCGCCCACCTCCAGGCGTTGGTCGGCGCCCTCCACCACGTACTTGATGATCTCGGCGCCGTTGGCGGCGGCCGGCCGCCAGCTCACCCGCGCCTGGGCGTTGCCCGCCGCGGCGGTGACACTGCGCGGCGCGCTCGGCTTGCCCACCCGCGGCTTCTTCGGCGGAGGCGGCGGCGGGGGAACCGGCGGCGGGTCACCACCGAGCACGTCGTTGGCGTACTTGTTGACCTCGCGCACCTGGTGCTTGTCGTCCACCACCCGGGCGGTCGCCGAGTCGGGGGAGTTGATGAACAGGTGATTCTCCCGGACCTCCAACTCCAGCGGCCCGTTCGCCCGCCCACGAATGGTCTCGACCAGCTGACCGGCCGCGTCGAAGGAGTAGATGGTGCCGGTGGCCTCGTCGGCGCAGTAGAACCGGTTCGCCCAGGCCACCGCCGGGCTGAGCCGGTCCCCCTCACCCGGCACGGTGAACGCGTCCTCCTGCCCACCGTCACCCACCAGCAGCACCCGCCGCTCGGCGGTCACCGTGACCGGCACCCGTGGGCCGCTGGTGCGCGCGGGCAGCGCCGCCGGGCCGGACAGCGTCAGCGGCGTCCGGTGAACCTCGCCGTGCTGCACCCGCACCAGCTTCCCGGCCGTGCGGTCGAGCACCGCCACCCCGTCGTCCAGGGTGGAGACCACCAGCTCGTGGCTGGCGTCGGCGACGTCGTACGACTCGACGCGCTGCGGGCTGAGCCCGGCGCCCGCCGGCGCGGCCGACGCCGGCGCCGACGGCAGCTTGGCGGCGGTGATCGCCGAGACGGTGCCCTCGCTGGGCACCGCGATCCAGAGTCGACCCTTACCGTCGAAGGTGCCGCCGGTGATGCCCGGCGGATAGCGCACCGGCTCACCGACCGGGGTCAGCGATCGCGGGTCGAGCTGCCGGACGATGCCCTGCACGGCGTCGACGACGAACGCCGCGTCCTCGTGCAGGGCGACACTCACACCTAGGCCAGGGGTGGTCCGAGTGGTCGCGCTGAGCTGGAGGGTGGCCAGGTCCAGGGAGCTGACCTGCCCGGTCTGCAGGTCACGCAGGATCAGCAACCTGTCGGTCTGGGTGATCTGCATCGGATGCTGCCGGGCACCGGGGATCTCGGTGCGAGTGTCCACCCGGGCGGTGACCCCGTTGACCCGGGCCAGCTCACTGCGCGCCGCGCTCCACAACCAGGAACTCGCGTCGTAGTTGGCCACCGCGTTGTCCGCCGCGCCCAACCCGAGGACAGTAAGCCCCATGGCGGCCAGCAGCGCGGCCACCGTGCCCACGGTCACCAGCCCGCCGCGCAGCCGGGACCGGGAGCGGGGGGCCTCGGTCCGTACGGCGTCGTCGATGCTGGCCACAGCCGGCTGCCTCCCCTGAGTCGTGGCAGGTGGCGCGCCTCGCGGCGACCCCTCCCCTGAGCCGGGTGCCATCATATGGCGCTGGTGATGGCGGGGGAACCCGCAGTGTCACCCCTGTGGATACCGAGCGTGTGCGTTGTGGACGTCCAGCTCAGCCCGCTGTCTGCTCGACTCGGCGTGGTTCCGGCGAGGTTTCCGCGTGACTCAGCGCGGCGACGGTCGGCCCGAAGGGGCCCCGCTCGGCGTGGCGTTGCGCTCGCGCGCGGTGCAGACCTGTCCCGAAGTCGCGAAGCTGTCAGTGGAGTAGACCGCCAACACGGTGAAACAGTGATCCACTCGGGAGTTCAACCCGTTGACCGTGTAGCTGGTCCGGCCCGGGTCCACGGTGGCCATCACTCCCAGAGCCTGCCCGGCCCGGCCGGCGGCGACCATGAACGGCACCGCACCGCCGGTCGGGTCCGTCCAGGTCAACGTGATCGTGGTCGAATCGTCGCGCAGCCTCAGGTCGCCCGGCGCGGGCCCGGCCGCCGTCGGCGCCGGCGCCGCGGCCGTCGGCACGGTCCCGGTCGGCGGCGGGTCGTCGCGGGTCAGCACCACAGCGCCCAGGCCCGCCACCGCCACGACGGCAACCCCGGCCGCTACGACCGCGCCGATCAGCGCCGCCCGGTTGCGGCCCGTCGACCCACCGTCATCGGCGTACGCCGGCCGGTGCGCGTCCGGCGCCGGGTGGTACTGCTGACCCGGGTACGGCGCCTGGTGCTGGTCCTGGGTCGGGTACGGCGCCTGGGGCGGCTGGTGGTGGTACTGCTGGACCGCTGGCGGTGCCGGGTCGGTGCCGACCCCTGGTGACCAGGCCGGCTGCGCAACGGGGTTGGGCTGCCCGGCGACGGGGCTCGCCTGAGCGATGTTCGGGTATGCCTGCGCGGCGGTGGGGTTTGCCTGCGCTGCGGTGGGGGCGGGCTGGGCGGCGGTGGGCCAGCCCGGACTCGCCTCAACCCCGGCCGGGCCGACATGCGACGGCACGGGCCGGAACACCTCGGTCTGGTCGGACAGCGCGTCACGGCCCTGCCGGGTCGGCGCCACCGGGGCGTCGAGGATGCCCAGCCCGGAGTCACCGTCCGCACCGCCGCCCGCGTCCATCGTGGTCTGCCCAGCGGCCGTTGTGCCCGTAGCGGTCAGGTCCTGCGTAGGAGTCGCGGTCTGCGTGGGCATCGTGGTCTGCGTAGGCGTCGTGGTCTGGGCGGTGGGGTCGGCACCCGGAGTGGCCAGGGGCTGCGGTGGGGCACTGCTGCTCCAGGGGGGCGCGGTCAATCCCCAGGGCGGTACGGGCGGTGCGCTCACCGGAGGCGCGGAGACGGGTGGTCCGTAGGGCGGCGCTGAGACGGGCGACCCGAAGTCGGGCGGTGCGGAAACCGGGTAGGTGTGCCCGGGTGGTGCGGAGACAGGTTGGCCGTAGCCGGGTGGTGCGGACACCGGGTAGCTGTGCCCGGGTGGTGCGGAGACGGATTGGCCGTAGCCGGGTGGTGCGGACACCGGGTATGGCTGGGCCGGTGGTCCGGAGACCGGGTACGGCTGGCTGGGGGGCGCGGAAATCGGATGCGGGGTCACCGGCGGTGCGCTGATGGGCTGGGCCGGTGGTCCGCTCATCGGGTACGCCGGCCCTGGGTGGTCGACGGTCGGGGAGGGCCTGCCCGGTGATGTCGGCTCAACGCCGGACACCTTGTGCGATTTGTTCGGGGCGGTTGGCCGGGCGGCGGCTCGGGCGGCCTCTTCGGCGAGCAGCGGCTCGATCTGCCGTACCCGGATCGTGGGGTCGTCCCAGCGAGGTGCCGGCAGCGCCGGTGCTGCCGGCGGGGCGGTCGGGGCCGAGGCGGTTGGAGTCGACGGCTGGGGTGGCATGTCGACCACCGGCGGGGTGGCCTGGTCGCCCACCCGCTGACGTGGTGCCACGGCTGGCCCGGACGGCGGACGGCGTGGTGGCTGCTGCGCGGCCGTCGTTGTCGGCGGACCCTCAGCCCTCGGCCGCGGCGTCGGGTGCGCGGCCGTCGTTGTCTGCGGACCCTCGGCGCTCGGCCGGGGCATCGGGCCGACCGCTGGCCGGGACGGCCCGGACGGTTGCCCGTCGGGGCGCTGGCCGGGCGGCGTCGCGGGCTCGGGCTGCAGCTGGTCGAGGCCCGGGCGCGTTGGTCCGGGTGGTTGCTCGCCGGCGCGTTGACGGGGTGGCATCGCGTTTGCCAGCGGTGGCGCGTCGGCGCGCGGGGGCGGCGGCGTCACAGGTCTGGGTGCGGCCGTCGACGGGCCCTGCTGCGCCGGCGCGATCGAGGTAGCTGCCGGCTGAACGGGCGTCGCCCGAGGGGCGGGAACCGGTGCCGCGGTGGCACTGCCGGGTGACGTGGGTGTGGCTGGTGTGCGTACCGCTGGAGGGGTTGGTTGGGGTGTGGCCGGCGGTTGCGGCGGCGCCCAGGGTGAGACGGCGGGCGGCGGGCCACCGGCGGAGGGCCGCATCGCGGCGAGGGTCGCCAGCGACAGGGTCGGGCCGGACAGCGCCGACCGGGCACCCGGCTCGGTGACCGGGGCCGGACCGGTCGTCGGCGCGGGGTGCTGCTCGCCCGGCGTCGACGTGGGTGGGCCGAGGTAGTCGCGGGCTGCGCGTACCGCCGGGTGGTTCTCACCGAGCACGGCGGGCCCGGCGGTGGCGACCCGGGTGTAGTTGCGGCGGGCCTCGTGCCGGTTGCCCAACTCCTCCGCCACTTCGGCGAGCTCGAAGGCGAGCGCGAGCATCAGTGGGTCTGAATGCTCCCAGCGCCGCTCGCCCGCCGCGAACGCCTCCTCCAACACCCGGCGGGCGGCGAGCGGGTCGTCCCCCTCCCGGTGCAGCCGCGCCAGCAGATGCGCGGTGTGCAGCACCTCGGGATGGTCGGCACCGTACGGCGGGGGAGCGGATTCGACGGCCTCCGCGAGCAGTTGCCGGGCGGCGCTGAGGTCGCCCGCGGCGCGCAGGGCGAGGGCTCGGTGCTGGGCGGCTGCCAAGGGGGAGGGATGGGACACGTGGCAATGCTGCCGTCAGATGGCCGCCGGACGCTACCCGGACACGCTCCGACGGTGTGTCGGGGCGGCCGTTTGCGGCGGCCTGAGCAGCGGCGCAAGCGCCGGGAGAGAGGCGCCGAAAGGCGATGTGCATGATCCACGAGCGGCGTGTACAGTAACTCCCCGTGCGGCCCGCCGTGCCGACCACCGGATCGAGAGATCATTTGGTCGGCGAGGTAGGCTGAACGTGTAGGTCCGGGTGGCGGAATGGCAGACGCGCTAGCTTGAGGTGCTAGTACCCGTATAGGGTGTGGGGGTTCAAGTCCCCCCTCGGACACATTATCTCCCCACGAAGCGTGATTTCTCTTCGCGTTTCGAGCGATCCCCGTCCCGTTGGACGGGGATCTTTGCTGTCGTGGCGAGGAAGCTCCCCGCCGGGGTGAGCGGGTAGATCGCGGTCTCGGCTTCGATAGTCCACGCGTGGTGGTCACACACAATGATCATGTTGTTGGTGCGTAAGTAGGCGGCCAGCTTTCCGGGTCAGGGCTGCGCAGTGCGGGATGGCGACGGTGTAGCCCGCGATCGTGTCGGATGCGGTCGAGCAGGTGGTCTTCCCGGATGTAGAGGATCTTCGGCTGGGTGGAGGTTCTGGTGCGGGTGCTCGTGTATCCATGGCGGCAGCGATAGCCGGTTTTCAGGTGGAGCCGACAACGGGGTCCTGAGCCGACGCGGCGTCCGTGCCCTCACCCATGCCCCCTCGTCGACCACGTCCTTGGTCCAGGTGTCGGCGCACGCCTCTTTCTGCTGCCGTTGACCGAGCGATTTCGATGCGACCGTAACAACAGGCCCCCGGCACGTCAGTCCTACGCCTCCATCGCGCCCCCTTGAAGGCGAATCCGCTCCGCCGGGTGGGTCGACCGGGCGCCACTTCCGTAGACGTGCTCATGATCGATCGAACGGACGATCCAGCGATGCGTGTTCGGCCAGCTGGTCGGACACGCATCGCCGGACGTTTTCAGATGGTGCTGACCAGGCCGCCGTCGATGATGATGTCCGTGCCGGTAATGTTGCCCGCGGTCTCGGCGGCGAGCAGCAGCACCACCTGCGCGACCTCGTCGGTGCGGGTGAAGCGGCCCGTCGCGGTGCCGGCAACGGCGGCTGCCCGCACGGCCGCTGGGTCGACGCCGCCGGCCCGGGCGAGAGTGTCGGCCACGCCGCCTGGGCCCAGCCAGAGCTCGGTCTCGACCGGTCCCGGGCTCACCGTGTTGACTCGGACGTGTGACGGGCCGAGTTCCTTCGACAGCGACTTGCAGAAGCTGCGCAGCGCCGCCTTGGCCGCGCTGTAGTCGATGACGCCGGGGTCGGGCAGGGTCGCGTTCACCGAGCAGACGGTCACGATGGCCGACGGGGCGCCGGCCAGCAGGTGGGGCAACGCCGCCCGGGTGGCTCGGACGGCCGAGAACAGGTTGGCCTCGAGCGCCTGTTGCCAGTCCTCGTCGGTGACCGAAAGGAAGCCGTCGGTGCGTGGGTGGACGGCGCCGACGTTGTTGACGAGGAGGTCGACGCCGCCGAAGCGGGTCACGGCCGCGTCCACGAGCTCGGCGCAGCCGGCCGTGGTGGTCAGGTCGGCGAGGACAACGAGGGCATCGGCCTCCTCGACAGTGGCGGTGAGTTCGGCCGAGGCATGCCGGGCGCCCGCCGCGACGCGGGCGCCCTCCTGCAACAGCGCGCGGGTCACGGCCAGGCCGATGCCCTTGCTGGCGCCGGTGACCACGGCTCGGCGGCCGGTCAGACCCAGGTTCACAGGGAATGTTCCTTCAGCCAGGTCAGGCACGTGTCGGCGACCTCGCGCCAGCCGGAGTCGATGGTCAGCGAGTGGGCCTTCTCCGGGAAGGTCAGGATGTCGGTGACGGCCGCGGAGTGGCGGTACTGCTTCAGAGTCGAGCGGGTCACCGACTCTGGGACGGTGTGGTCCTTGCCGCTGGCGATGAGCAGGAGCGGGCCCCGGTTCTGGTTCTCGGTAGCGACCTTGGCCGGGGAGTGCGGGTTGAAGTTCGCGGTGGCCGCCTCGAAGAGGGGCTTACCCGGCGCCGGGATCGTCCAGCGCGCGTGCAACTCGTCGGACTCCTGCTCCGACACCGTGTTGGCGAAGGCGAAGCGGAACTGTTCCGGGGTCAGCGACACGGCCCGGTGCGCGTTGGCCGGGTTCTTGAAGACCGGCAGCGTCGCCCGCAGCGCTGACAGCGGTACCGGCAGCACACCCTTGATCTGCGCGGCGTCGATGGCGATGGCTGCCCGGGCGCGGTCCTGACCCAGCAGCTTCTGGGCGATCATGCCGCCGAACGAGTGCCCGATCAGGATCGGGGCCGACGGCAGCTGCTCGATGATGGCGGCGAAGTGCGCCACGACATCGTCGATACCGTGATCGCCGATCGCCTCGGGGTTCGCTCGGGATGCCTCGACGGTCTCGCCGTCGCCGGGCCAGCCGGGAGCCTGCGGGTCATAGCCGTTGGCGCGGAACAGGTCGGTCCACGGGTTCCAGGACGAGGCGTGTAGCCAGAGGCCATGGATGAAAAGCACGGGGGTGGTCACGGTTGTTCTCCACTCGTTACGAGCACAGGCAGTCGCGATGACCGTAGGCGACACTGGGGCGGCGGGCTTCAGTCTTGAGTAGCGTCAGGTGACTGCACGTGGCTCGACAGCGCCTCGGCGAGCTGGCCGCGGGCGGCGATGCCGAGTTTGGGGAACATGCGGTACAGGTGCGAGCTGACCGTGCGGTGCGACAGGAACAGGCGCTGGCCGATCTCGCGGTTGGACAGGCCCTGCGCGGCCAGTTCGGCGATCTGGGTCTCCTGCGGCGATAGGCGGTCCCGCGGGTTGGCCGCCGGCTGCCAGCCGCGCTCACCCGTCGCCCGCAGCTCTCGGTCGGCCCGCTGCGCCCAGGCACGGGCACCGACGGACTCGAAGACGGCCCGGGCCGCACGGAGTGGGTCGCGAGACTCGACGACCCGGCGCTGCCGGCGCAGCCACGAGCCGAAGGCCAGCTCGGCCCGGGCGCGGTGCCAGGGCAGCGTCCGGCTCGCGCCGTCGATGGCCGCTTTGAACAGAGGCTCGGCCGCGACCGGATCGGCCAGGACCGCGCGTGAATACTCCAGCGCGATGATCGACCCCGTCGCAGGTGAGGCGCCCGCGAGCCGCTCCATGGCGGCCAGCGCGTCGCGGCCCTCAGCGTGCCGGTCGGTGTGGACGGCGGCGTCGGCCAGGTGACTCAGCGCCCACACCTGCTGCTGGCGTTGGAAGGCCGGGTCGGTGGGCTCGAAGACGCGGTGCAGCTCCCGGAACGCGGGGTCGGGCCGGTCGGCGCCCAGCTCGGCGACCCCTCGGGCCAGCTGCACGCCGGCCAGCAGCGACGACGCCGCGTTCGGGGTGCGCCGCGCCACGAACTCGGCCTCGGCCAGCAGGTCGTGCCGGGTGTCCCAGCCGTGCCCGACCCCGTCGATCAGGGCCACGGCGATGCGCGCGGTCGCGGCCCACAGCGACTGGCCGGTCTCGTCGGCGAGCCGCATGGCCTCGTCGGCCGAGCTCGCCGCGTCGAAGGTGCCGAGGTAGATCTCGGCCCACGCCCGGATCGCCAGTGCCTCGGCGAGCAGACTCATCCGGCCCTGCGCCCGTAGCTCCTGCACCGGCGTGGACAGGAACGCGACCGCCCGGCCGAAGTCGCCGGTGCAGAACGCGGCGATGCCCAGCAGCCCGGCCAGGTCGGGCCGCCCACCGGCGTCGGCGGGCCACCGGGCCAGCTGCTCGATGACCGCCGGCCCCTGCTCGTGCGTTTCGGCCAGGGCGAAGATCGCCAGCCGTCGCGGGTCGCCGTCCGGCAAGCCCAGGTGCTGGGTGGCCTGCACGATCTCGTGCCGCAGCCCCTCACCCGGGTCGCGCCACCACACCCGCCGGGCGGCGCCGACCAGCAGCTGCACCGCCAGCTCGATGTCACCGTCGACGGCCTGACCGGCGAGGTCGACGAGGTGCCGCACCTCGGAGGGTTCCCCCGTCGAGCCGTCGTGGAAGACTCCTTCGAGCCAGATCAGCCGCGACCGGTCCCGCGCCCGCAACGGCATCCCCGCGACCTGCGTCTTGATCTGCTCCACCTGGCTGAACCGGCCCAGCTGAAACCCGAGCTCCGCCGCCCCGAGCAGCCGGCCGGCCTGGTCCTGCGGGTCCGGGCTCAGCGCCGCCGCCCGCTCCAGCCACGCCACCGCCGAGGCGATCGCCCCGCGTCGCTGGGCGTTGCCGGCCGCCTGCTCCAGCGCGGCCGCGATGTCCTCGTCCCGGCCGGACACCGCCGAGGCCCGATGCCACACCGCCCGGTCCGGATGCGCCGCCAGCACCTGGGCGAGCGCCTCGTGCGCCCGGCGCCGCGTGTCCGGCGACATCGCCTGCCGCAGCGCGGATGCGACCAGCGGATGACCGATCCGGTACCGCTCGCCGACCACGATCAGCAGTCCGTGCTCCAGCGCCGGCTGCGCAGCCATCCGGTCCAGCGGCGCCCCGTGCAGCATCCCCGCAGCCGCGAGCACGTCGTGCAGGTCGTCACCGTCGTCCACGGCGGCGATGGTCAGCACCGCCCCCGCGGCTGCCCCGAGGTGCTCAGCCCGCGCCGCGAACGCCCGCTCGAGCCGTGTCGTCATGGGCAGATCGTCGTCGAGCTCGGCCCACGCGTGCCGCCCCGATTCCAGCGCACCGGCGAACTCGACCAGGGCGAGCGGGTTCCCACGGGCCTGCCGCAGCACCCGCTCCCGGGCCACCTCCGGCAACCGCGGCGCCCGCTCGTCCAGCAGCGCGGCCGCCGCTGCGTCGTCGATCCCGTCCAGCTCCATCCACTCGACCGCATGCGCATCGGCGAACGGCAGCGGCCCGGGCCGCGACGCACCCAGCACAATGATCCGCTCACTGCCGATCCGCCGGGCGACGAATGCGAGCGCGTCGATGGACGGCTGATCCATCCAGAGCAGGTCGTCGAGCCCCACGAGCACCGGGGTCCGCCGGGCCAGGTCGACGAGCAGCTCCAGCACCGCCAGAAATGCGAAGAACGGGTTCACCTCGCTGGAGTTCCCCATGGCGAAGCAGGCGAGCAGGGCGTCGCGCTGCTGGGCCGGTAACCGGTCGGCCCCGGTCAGCAGGGGCCTCAGCACCTGGTGGAGGCTGGCGAACGGCAGATGCGTCTCGGACTGGCTGCCCCGTGCGCTGAGTACCGTGAACCCGCGCGCCCGGGCCTGTTCCACGACCTCGGCGAGTAACGCGCTCTTGCCGACGCCCGGCTCACCGATCAGGCCGATCGCGCGCCCCTGAACGTCGACCCCGTCAAGGTGCCCGGCCAGAACCCGCATTTCGTCGTCCCGCCCGATGAGCTGGCGAGAGGTGGGAGCGCTCACACAGTGAGCTAACCGTGACCGCACCCCGCTGTCCACGTGACAGACCTAACCAAGGAGCCGACACCGGAGCGCCTCGCCGAGTTCGGCCCGAACTTCAGGGACGGCGACTGGCCGTCTCATTGACCGTCAAGATACGGATTCGTTCCGCAGTGCAGCTGTGCAAGCCTGCGACAGTGTTCGCAAAAGCCGCTATCTGCGCAGGAAAAGGCGGGCTCCGTGAAAGACATTCGAGTCACCCACATCGGCGGTCCCACCGTACTCATTGAGGTCGCAGGCTGGCGCATCCTTACTGATCCGACCTTCGACGCACCCGGCCGTCGCTACTCGTTCGGCTGGGGTACCGCCTCGCGCAAACGCACCGGGCCGGCCATCGAAGCCGACCAGCTCGGGCCGGTGGACGCTGTCCTGCTCACCCACGACCACCACGCCGACAACCTTGACGATCGCGGTCGCGTACTGCTCGAACAGGTGCCGATCATCATCACCACCAGGGCCGGAGCCAATCGTCTGGGCGGCTCTGCACGGGGCATGCGTCCGTGGGAAGTGACCGAGCTTGAAGCTCCTGGCCTGCCGACGGTGACGGTCACCGCGACCCCATGCCGGCATGGGCCACCGCTGAGCCGCCCGATCGCCGGCGCGGTCGTGGGTTTCGCGTTGCGCTGGCCCGGCCAGGAACACGGCGTTTTCTGGATCACCGGCGACACCGTGTTCTTCCGCGGCCTCCGCACCGTGGCCCGCCGGCTGACCGTCGACACCGTTCTTCTTCACCTGGGCGCCGTCCGGTTCCCGATCACCGGGCCGCTGCGCTACAGCCTGACCGCCGATGCGGCAGTCAAGCTGTGCACCACTCTGCGACCGCGCACGATCATCCCGGTCCACTACGAAGGCTGGGAGCACTTCAGCGAGGGCCGTGACCAGGTGGAACGGGCGTTCGCGGGCGCACCTCACGGGCTCGGCGAACGACTGCACTGGCTGCCACTACGACCAGGACCATCGACCTAGCAGTACTGCGGACCGTCAACTTACCGATGCCCAGGGCCGTCGTGTTCCCGCAGCCTGATGCAGCACAGGTCACTTGACGAAGGGAACTTCCCGTGGCTTCCACCACTCGCCGTACCCTGCTCGCCGGATCGGCGGCCCTTGCCGCCTCGGGCGCTCTGGCGGCGGTCACCGGCGCCCCGGCAGCCGCCGGAACGTCGCACCGCTCGAAACCCACGATCGTGCTCGTGCACGGCGCCTTCGCCGACGCCACCGGCTGGTCTGAGGTGATCACCCGGCTGACCCGTGAGGGGTACACCGTGCTGGCGCCGGCGAACCCGCTGCGCGGTGTCGCCTCCGATGCCGCGTACCTGCGGAGCTTCCTCGCTACGCTGACCGGCCCGATTGTGCTGGCCGGCCACTCCTACGGCGGTGTGGTGATCACCAACGCGGCAACCGGCAACCCGAACGTGAAGGCGCTGGTCTACATCGCCGCGTTTGCGCCCGCCTTGGACGACTCGGTCGGTGGCCTGACCGGAATGTTCGACGGTTCGCTGCTGGACCCAACCACCTCGATCGACTTCCGCCCGTGGGGCGGCGGTGTTGACGGCTACGTGAAGAGGGACGTGTTCCGCACGATCTTCGCCGGTGACCTGCCATCCGCCACCACCGACGTCATGTGGGCGACCCAGCGGCCAGGCGACATCGCCACCCTGCAGGAGCACTCCGGTGAGCCGGCCTGGAAGGTGATCCCGTCGTACTACCTGGTCGCCAGGAACGACAACCTGATCCCGGCCGCGGCGCAGCGGTTCATGGCTCAGCGGGCCGGCGCGCACACCATCGAGGTGAGGGCGTCACACGTCGCCATGATCTCCCAGCCCCGCATCACCGCCGATCTGATCGGGAAGGCAGCCCGATGAGCTTTGTGACCATCACCGACGGCACTGAGATCTACTACAAGGACTGGGGCGCCGGACGTCCCGTCGTACTCAGCCACGGCTGGCCGCTGAACTCGGACAGTTGGGAGGCGCAGCAACTCTTCCTGGCCGAGAACGGGTACCGGGTGATCGCGCACGACCGGCGCGGCCACGGGAAGTCGACGCAGACGTGGCACGGCAACGAGATGGACACGTACGCGGATGATCTTTCGGCGTTGATCGAGGCTCTTGATCTTCGTGAGGTGACGCTGGTTGGTTTCTCGACCGGTGGTGGCGAGATCACCCGTTACATCGGGCGTCACGGCACCGCCCGCGTCGCGCAGGCGGTTCTGGTCTCGGCGGTGCCACCGCTGATGGTGCGTCGCGACGACAATCCGAACGGGGTTCCGATCGAGGTGTTCGACGGCATCCGCGCCGGCTCCGCGGCGGACCGCTCGCAGCTGTACAAGGATCTCGCCGACGGGCCGTTCTTCGGCAACAACCGGGCTGGCGCGACGGTCTCCCAGGGTATCCGCGACGCGTTCTGGCTGCAGTCGATGGCCGCGGGGCATCGCAACGCCTACGAGAGCATCGCCGCATTCTCCGCCACCGATTTCCGCGACGACCTCGCCACGTTCGACGTGCCGACTCTGGTCATCCACGGCGACGACGATCAGATCGTCCCATTCGAGGTCGGCGGCAAGGCCTCGGCCGCGCTGGTCAAGGGTGCCGAGCTGATCGTCTACCCGGGCGCTCCGCACGGCATCACCGATACCCACAAGGAGCAGCTCGGCAACGACCTGGTGGCGTTCCTCAGGGGGTACGGCGCATGAGCGAGACTCCCGACACCATCGTTCTGGTCCACGGTTTCTGGGTCACGCCGCGCAGTTGGGAGAACTGGATCGCCCACTACGAGCGGAAGGGTTACCGGGTCCTCGCTCCCGCCTACCCCGGATTCGAGGTCGAGGTCGAGGCGCTCAATGCCGACCCGGACATCGTTACGGCCGTGACGGTTCCGGCGATCATCGAGAAGCTTGAGACGGAAATAAAGGCGCTGCCCCGGCCGCCGATCATCATGGGCCATTCCGCGGGCGGGGCGTTCACCCAGATTCTGCTGGATCACGGGTACGGCGCGGCCGGCGTCGCGATGAACTCGGCACCGACCGAGGGCGTCAAGGTCGTGCCGCTGTCGCAGGTGAAGTCGACGTTCCCGGTGCTGAGGTCGCCGGCCAACCGGCACAAGTCGGTGGGATTGAGCCTGGCGGAGTGGAAGTACGCATTCGTCAACACGTTCACCGATGAGGCAGCGCAGCATCTGTACGACCGCTACCACGTGCCCGCCAACGGCGGGATCCTCTGGGGCAGCGTGCTGGCCAACTTCCAGCCCGGACACCAGGACACCTGGGTCAACTACCACAACGACGACCGCGCGCCGCTGCTGTTCATCTCCGGCGGTGAGGACCACCTCATGCCGCCGGCCGTTCAGCAGTCCAACGCCAAGCACTACAAGTCGAACGCAGTTACCGAGCAGGTCACCTACGACGGTTTCGCGCATCTGCTTCCGGCCCAGGAGGGCTGGGAGCAGATCGCCGACTTCGCCCTCGACTGGGCCCTGCGCCACGCGCGTTAGCGGCACGTGGGAGCCGGCCGGTCTGGCCGGCTCCCGTCACCGGTGGGTCGCGGACGCTGCGCGCTGCCACTCCACCGGGCTCATCCCGTACTCATCCCGGAAACGCCGGGCGAAGTGCCGCGGGTCGGCGAAAGCCCATGACCGCGCGACCGCCGCCACCGTCACCTCAGGAGACTCGGCGAGTTCTTGGTGGGCGCCGTGCAGCCGAAGGCGCATCACCCACTCCGAGAGCTGCTCGCCCTCCTTCGCGAACGTCGCGTAGACCGTACGGACCGACACCCCGTGCGCGGCGGCGAGCCGGACCGCCCCGAGATCCGGTGCCCGCAGGTTCTGGCGGATGTAGGCGGTCAACCGGGTGAACAGGGTGCCGTCCATCAGGTCGCGCAGCCACGGTCCCTCGGTGGCCGAGGCTGAGGCGACAAGAGCACGCACCAACTCCACGGTGGAGGAGCTGAGCATCGCCGCCGGTACCGGGCCCAGTTCGTCGAGGACGCCGGGAAGTTCGAACAGGTGGCGGCGCACCAACTCGTACAGCGGACTGGACTCCAGGCGCGGGATCGCGCTGCGGGCCGCATCGATGGGGATACCCAACTGGGTGTAGTCCACGATGACAGCCTGGACGCTGGACAGCTCCTCGACCCAGAAGTCGTAGGGCGACGTGAGGTCGACCAGCTGAAGCTCACCGACCCGGTCCCCGCCCACGAGATCCCGGTGGCGGATCTGGGACGCGCCGCTGCGCGGCAGACCCAGCGAGACCCGCTCCGGGTTGTCCGACTGCAGATGCTTGGAGGTCCGGGTGAGCCGATGCCCGGTGGACACATGATGCAGCAGGTCCGCGCCCGGCCCCAGCGACCAGTGGGAAATCCGCGCCAGAGCTGGCGACGGCACCGAGACGGCCGCCGGCGCGACCGGGGAGACAAGTGCGGCGTGCACGGCCTCCACCCGCTGCCGCAGCGGCAACAGCGCGGTGTCCAGCAGCACCACCGGCATCCGGTCCTCCTTGGTCCGGCCCAGAGTAGGGGCCGACGCCGGACTTGCCCAGAGCGTTGTGCACCCTCAGCCCCGCTCCTGCATTCTCAGCCCCATCGGCCGCGAAGCGTGCTCTCCTACAGTTTCTGCAGGTGGGGCCGTTCGATTGGGGAAAGGGTGTTGGCCTTATGCGGCACAACCTGTACGGCCGGGATGCCGAGTTGGCCGCTCTGGAACAGATGCTGCAGGCCGCCCGTGACAGACGCGGCAGGGCTATCGTCCTGCGCGGCGATGCCGGCATCGGAAAGACCGCGATCCTCGACGCCGTTCACCGCAGCGCCACCGACGCCGGCATGCTTGTGCTGACGACCAATGGCGCCGAAGCCGAGTCGGTATTGCCCTTCGCCGGCCTTCACCAGCTACTCATGCCGCTGCTCGACGCGCAGGCGCTCGCACCGCGGCTGCACCGCACCCTGCACGGCACGTTCGGCAAGCAGGACACCCGCCCAGACACGTTCACGGTCGGTCTCGCCGTGCTCGAACTGCTCAGCGACCGCGCTGCCGACACCCCGTTGCTCGTCCTCATCGAGGATGCACAGTGGCTCGACGCGGAAACGCGGGACGTTCTGGTCTTCGTCGCCCGCCGCTTGGCCGCCGAGCCGATCGCCGCGATCATGGCGGTGCAGGCGGAGCACGCCGACGTGCTGACCGGTACCGGAATCAACCATCTTCATCTGTACGAGCTGAGCGCCGAGGCGGCCGCCCGGCTCCTGATCGAACACGCGCCGGACATCTCGCCCGCCCGGCGACAGCGCATCCTCACCGAGGCGGCCGGTAACCCGCTGGCGCTGATCGAGCTGCCCCGTTGCCTCGCCGCCCACCCGCCGGGCACCCTGCCAGAGCTGCTACCGCTCAGCGACCAGCTGGTGGCCGGCTTCACGAGATCCTTTTCCCGGTTGCCCGCATCGGCCCAAGCCTTCGTCGCCGCCTTCTCCGCCGACCCGGCCTGTGCGTTACCTGTCCTGCTGGCGGCGGCGCGAACGCTGACCGGATCGGACGTGGCAGTTGACTGCATCGAGCCCGCCATCAAAGTCGGCCTGCTGGAGATCAGGGAGCATCGGCTGCGGTTCCGTCATCCGCTGATGCGCTCAGCGGTCTACGGCACAGTGGGCCACGTCGATCGGCTGGCCATTCACACCGTCCTTGCCGACCGGCTGACCGAGGATCCCGATCGGCAGGCGTGGCACCGCGGTGCCGCGACTCTGGGCCCCGACGAGCAGACCAGCACCGACATCGAAGCGGCCGCCCGACGGGCGATGGAACGCGGAGTGCACGATGTCGCCGTCGCCCACCTCAACCACGCCGCAGATCTCACCGAGATCCCGGGACGGAGATCGTCGTTACTGCTGCAGGCCGCGGAGATCGCCGCCCTGTCGCAGGACCGCAGGACCGCCCGGCATCTGGTGGCCAAGGCGAATATGACGCCCCACGATGTCGCCGACCAGAGCCGATTGGCACTGGTCAACGACGTGGTGGAGCCCGGCGACCTTCGCGACGTCGCCCAGATCGACCTGCTGTGCGAACGCGCCGCGCAGGCCTTCGCCGCCGGAGACACCGACCTCGCCGCCACGCTCTGCTGGCGGGCAGCTCTGCACTGCTGGTGGGCGAGCCTGCCCGCACAGATCGGTGACCGGGTCATCGCCGTGCTCGCCACACTCGGAATGCCCGCCGGCGACCCCCGCTTCCTGGCCGTCAGAGCGCACGCCCAACCCGAAGTCCTCGGCGGCGCGGTGCTGCGCGAGCTGGCCACCCTGATCCCGGACCGCACCGATGTCGACGGCATGCGATACCTGGGAAGCACCGCCCTGGTCCTGGGAGACTTCGTCAACGCGTCGTCGTTCCTGAACACCGCCACGGCGGGCTATCGCGCGCAGGGCAGGACGGGGCTACTCGCCTCCACCCTCTCCGCCGCCGGAGGGATCCGACTATGCCTCGGCCGGTGGCCGGAAGCCCGCGCCGCCGCCGACGAGGTGGAAGCCCTCGCGGACCAGGGCGGCGATCACGTGTCCCAGGTGGCGGCCCGATCCGTGCGGGCCATGCACGAGGCGCTGTGCGGCCACAGCGACATCGCATTCCAGATGGCCGACGCGGTCCTCGCCGACCCGTTGGCAGTCGGTGTGCGGCACGCCGCCGCCGCGGCCCAGCACGCCCGGGGAATGGCCGCGAACGCCGCAGGCCGCCACGACGAGGCAGTGGACATGCTGCTCCGCCTCTTCGACCCAGCGGACACCACCCACCAGCGCGACATGGCGGGCTGGGCGTTACCAGACCTTGCGGACGCTGCGGTGCGCTCCGGGCGGCAGGGTGAACTCGGGCGGATCCTCGGACGGGTCCGGGAACGTGCTGCCCAATTCCCGTCGCCGATGCTGCACCGCTGCCTCGCATACGCCACCGCTGTACTGACCCCCGAGCAGGAAGCGGGCCCGTCCTTCGAGTACGCCCTGGCGATGGACCTCACCGACTGGCCGGTACACCGCGCCCGCCTCGATCTCGCCTACGGGGCGTGGCTGCGACGGCGCAAACGGATCCTCGAATGCCGGATACCGCTGCGCGCGGCACGGGACGGATTCGACGCGCTCGGTGCAACCGTATGGAGCCGGCGGGCCCGTGAGGAACTGCGCGCCGCCGGCGAGGAAAACGCGGGCCGGCCGCCGGCTCCTGGGCAGCTCACCGCCCAGGAGCTGCAGACCGCGCTGCTCGCCGCGGCCGGGCTGAGCAACCGCCAAATAGGCCAGCGGCTCTTCCTGTCGCACCGGACCGTCAGCTCGCACCTGTATAAGGTCTTTCCCAAACTTGGCATCAGAGGCAGGTCGCAGCTCGCCGAGGCACTCGCTGCCCTGCGCCCGGGGTCCTCCGACGCAACGCTCCCGAGCACTACAGTGAAGCCACATCACGTATCGCCCGGGGGGAGCCGGTATGGCCGTGCTGATGGACACCCGTCAGCTGCCGTGCCATGAGTCGACCGAGGCCATCCACGCGGCACTGAACACAGCCACTTCCCCGGTCCGGGTCACCGTCGCGCAAGGCGCCCAGACGCTGATCGAAGAATGGCGTCTCGGCGCCGGCGCAAATCTTCTTCGCTCGTCGACCACCGACACCCTGCACCTGCAACGGACGGCTCAGCACCTACGCATCGATGCCCCCGAGCGGCTGTCGCTGGCGTCGAGCGTGCGTGGTACCTGCTGGACGCGGCAGCCGAACTGGAACGGCGACAGCCTGCTGCAGCTGCTCGACCTCACCGCCGAGTACGAGACACTCTGGACCGGCCCGAACGCCGCCGTCGCGTTCCAGATCGACTACGCCGACCTGGGTCTCCCGGTCGACATCGTCCGTGCCGCCGCGCCGCTGCTGCCGACCAGCCCACTATACGAACTGACCATGCGCCACGTGCGGCAACTGCCCACGATCGCCGAGCAAATGACGCCCGGGCCCGCGCTGAACATGCTCGGCTCGGCGATGACCGATATTGTTCGTGCCCTTATTGCTGCCGTCACACCGGACGACACCGCAAGCCGGCGAGCCCGGGAACAATCGCTGTACACGGTGCTGCTCGCCTACATCGAACAGCAGCTGCACGACCCGAACCTCACCCCAGCCCGGATCGCCGCAGCCCACAACATCTCCCGGCGGCAGCTGTACCGCCTCTTCGAGGCCACGAACCAGACCCCTGCGGAGGCAATCCTCAGCCGACGCTTGGACGGTGCCCGGCGGGAGTTGGCGACCCGTGCTGCCCATCACACCCTGATTTCAGCCACGGCCCGCCGTTGGGGATTCATCGACCCCCGGCACTTTGCTCGACGCTTCCGTGCCGCCTACGGCCTCACCCCCAGCGAATGGGTCCGCCATCACTTGACTGACCGGCAGTAAAGGCGCCGGGAGCATCATCAACACCGGTGAGCAGAGCGCGCAGAAGGCCGCGTGTCCAGGCTTCGTCGACTACGATGTTGCTTGGCTTCCGCAGCGATGGAACAACCTCCCGCCCGCGCTGGCGTACTACTGCCGTCGTCCCTGGTGAAGCCGTCGGCCCAAACCATCCTGTCCGAGGTCCGACCCGGCAGCCAGGAGCCGCCGGGCCGGCACTCGCCTTACTGTCAGAGCATCTCCGTGCGGTGTGCGGGAGCCAGCTCGGCTGCGCGCGGCCGGCGAGGCCACTGTGGGCCCTGCGACCCGCGCCCGGCCGGTCAGCCATCCTGCCAGGGTCTGTGGTCAGCGCACTAGAATGTAGGCGTGACATCCCGAGCCAACCCGTTCGCTTTCCCGACTCGTCGCCCACCTGAGCGGCTGGGCGTGGCGGTGGTGGCCGAGCTGGTCGAGCTCATCGTCACCGCGGAGATCGCCGAGGGCAAACTGTTGCCGCCCGAGGGTCCGCTCAGCGAGCACTTCGGTGTCAGCCGCACGGTCATACGCGAGTCGGTGAAGCGGCTGGAGGAGAAGGGGCTGGTGGTCGTGGCCCAGGGCCGGGGTACGCAGGTGGCGCGGTCCGGCTCCTGGAACATGCTCGATCCGGTTGTCCTGTCCGCGTTCATCGACAACGACCAGACGTTGGGCATTCTGGATGAGCTGACGGTCGTGCGGGCCACTCTCGAATCCGCCATGGCGGGCGCCGTCGCCTCGCACCATGCCACCGAGGAACTGACCCGCATCGAGCACGCCCTCGAGGCGATGCGCGACACCCGACACGACAGCGACTCGTTCCGGCAGGCCGACGTGGTCTTCCACCTCACGATTATGGAGTTGTCCGGCAACCGCCTGGCCGAGAACATCGGCAAGCGCCTGTACCTGCGAGCGTTGGAGAGCAGCAGATACCAGGGGATAGGGTACGAGGGAGCATTCGAGTCCACTCTGGGTGAACACGCGCTCGTGTTTGACGCCATTTCTCGCGGCGATGTGGAGGCCGCGCAGCGGGTGATGCGCGACCATATCGTCAGCTCGTGGCAGCGACGCCGGTTCGAGGCACCCCACGGGGAGCCCGAGGCGTAAGGGCGAGGAGCCGCCGGACAGTGGGCCGATTTGGCGCTGGGCCAGGTTGGCACGCCAGGGTGCGCCGAATGTCAGCGTCAGCGTCGCGTAGCAGCACGACGAAGGCGTAGCTCATCGGGCTGTGGGCGGTGCCACCGTGCCGGCGGCGGGGGTCTCCCCCCGGCCGCCGGCACGGAATGGCGGTTGAGTCAGCCGGTGTGTCGACGACTTCCCGCCGTGCCCGCCGAAAACATCACCAGGCGGAGTCCTTGGCGGCCTTGGCCTGATCCGCGCGACGCTCGTCGATGTTGGCGATCACCTCATCCGCGGGCATGTCCCCCAGAAGGTAGGACGTGAGGTCCTTGCCGAAGTCCGTCCACTGCGGATTGAGGTAGATGACGACATTCTGGTACGCGACCGTGTCGTCGGTCCTGAAGTCCTTGATGGCTTGAGCCATGGCAGGTGGATACGTGGTCTTCAATCCCGTGAAGGACAGTGCGTTGAAGCTGGGCTCCTTGTCGATCATGAACTGCAGGTTCTCCGGCTTGGCCAAGAACTCCAGGTACTTCTTTGCCGCATCGATCTTCTTGCTCTTGGCGTAGATGAACTTGGTCGGGCCGGCGGGGGCGCTCGCGATAACCTGGTTGTCGAGGTAGGGGACGGGGAAGATGCCGAAGTCGTCCTCGGCGAGTCCCTTGCCCGCCGCAATGATGTCTGGAATCCGGCCCATTGAGTTGACCGTCATGGCGTACTTGCCGCTGGCCATCTCTGCCGCGGTGTTGGCGAATTCGTTAGACAACGCGTTGTCGCCCCAGTAGCCCGCGTCGTAGACCTGTTTCATCTGCTGGATCATCTCTTTGAAGATGGGCTGATCTGCCAGCTTGGTCTTGTTCGCGTTCAGGTCCGCAACCAGGTTCGGGTTGGACTTGTTGTAGACCGCGGACACGTCGAAGAAGTTGAGCTGGGCGTGCCAGCCATCTTTGACGGGTTCGTAAATCGGTGTCACGCCTGCCTTCTTCAGGGCGGCGTTCACGTTCATGAACTCATTGAACGTCGTTGGTGGCTTCAACCCGAGACGGGCGAAGATCTTCTTGTTGTAAGTGTAGGCCCAACTGTCGGAGACATCCCAGATGGTCTGACCGTAGACCTTGCCATCGACGCTCGCCTGATCCTTGGCTCCCGGATCCATGCGGGAGACCCATTCTTGGTCAGTGAGATCGACGCCCTTCTTCTGGATCTGGAGCTGCGAGACGATGTCGAACTTGCCGGACTGATTCATGAAGATGTCAGCGGCATCGCCGGAATTGAGCTTGGTGGAGAGCACGTTGCTATATTGGTCGGAGGGAATAATCTGGTAGTCGACCTTTATCCCCGTCTCGGTCTCGAACTTCTTCGCGAGGTCGAGTTCGGGATCCCTCACCCAGTCCTGGCTGGCCATCACGCTGATGGACTTCGCGTCGGACCCGTCGGCCCCACCGTCTCCGTTGCCCGAGCACCCGGCAGCCAACGCCCCAACCACCACCAGGGCAGATGCTCGCATCATCAATCTCTTCATTGCGATCTCCTCGCCGGCTTCATTGTTGGTCACTATCGATGCGGAACCTCCGCGCAGCCCGAGGGTTGTCGTCCTTGCGAACTCGGAATTTTTGCGCCTGCGCCTATACATCATACGTATCATGAAAGGGTTGGACAACCTTTCGCTGCGCCGGTTTGTCAAGCCGATCGGGGAATTCAAGCGCTCAGTCTGGTGCCCACGCGGTGACCCAAGGCCTGCGCGGCGCTGGCTCCTGCTCGAAGCAGATCTTGAGGGCATATCCATGCTCGTGAGGGCGGATGGAAGGCAGCGTCACGACCAGGCCATTGAGGTCTCGGCGCCAGTCGAGAGAGCCTTTGACACCGAGCATCTGCACGTCCGCGACAGTACGAGGTTCCAACTGCAGACGTGTGCCCAACGCGGTAATGACTATCTCGCCGACATCAGGCCATTTAACCGTCGACACGTAGAGGTAGGAGCCGGTGACATCGTTCCGCGTCGTGAAGCGGAAGTCGTCGGCGGAGAACAAGGAAGGAGCACCGTCGATGAAGGATCCACCTTCAACCTGAAGCGGACCCTCGCCGGGAATAACGTAAGGCGCAGTGCCATAGACCGCTTCGCCGTTCACCGAGAGCCAGGATCCGATGGCCTCGAGCATCCGCACCTCGGGATCGGCTATGGTGCCGTCCGGTTTCGGGCCGATGTTGAGCAGGAGGTTTCCGTTTTTTGAGACCACATCGAGCAGTTCGCCCAGCAACTCAGGAATGCTCTTGTACTCGTGATCCGCCGTCCAGCACCACGAGGATCGAGATACCGAGGTGTCGTTCTGCCAGACGGACGGCTGCACCGTCTTCACCGCGCCCCGCTCGATGTCGTAGACGGCGCTGCCCTCGGCGAACGCCTCCCACTTGTAGGTGATGACCACTTCACGACCCCACTCGGCCGCACGATTGTAGTAGTACGCGGCGAGTCGGCGCAGGTACGGCTGAAAAGCCGGCTTCTCGATCCACCAGTCGAAGAAGAGCATCTCCGGCCGATAGTGATCGATGATTTCGACGGTGCGAAGCAGCCAGTCATCGAGATAGGCTTTGGACGGAGACGTCTCCTCCCGCTGCGCCGGTCCATAGAAGTCGCTGAACTCAGCGTCGCGCACGTCCGAGTCGAATGTCATCCCCCCGTTCATGAAGAACCAGTGCTCGGCCCGATGCGACGACGCTCCGAACACCATCGAATGGTCGACGACCGATGACCCCAGTTCGCCGAACACATCACGCTTCGGACCCGTCTTCGTCGCGTCCCACCTGGTCCGATCGCTTTGGTAGAGGGCATAGCCGTCGTGGTGCTCGGCCACGGGCACGACGTAGTTCGCGCCGGCCCGGCGGAAGAGCGCGGCCCAGCCGTCCGGGTCGTAGTTCTGCATGTTGAAGTGCGGTATGAAGTCCTTGTAGCCGAACTCCGACTGCGGGCCGTAGGTCTCCCGGTGGTGGTCGAACACCTTGCTGCCGCTGCGGTACATCTCGCGGGAGTACCACTCGCCCGAGAACGCGGGTACGGAATATATGCCCCAGTGGAGAAAGATGCCGAACTTGGCCTCGGTGAACCACCGTGCCGGTCGATAAGCTTGCAGAGACTCCCAGGTATCCGTGAAGGGACCGGACTCGATGACAGCATCGACCGCGGCGAGGTCTGCCGCGTCATTGCTGGGAGAGGCTCGAGGCGGAACCCATGAGCGGTCGATCATGTGGTGACTCCTTCGTGCTCGGTACGCGGCCAGCGCTGAGGCCGCCGTTGCGTCCATGCCGGCGCCGTCGGACGATGCTGGCCACCCAAAGACGCTCACTGTGCTGGGGATCCCCGGGGCGCGATCGCTGTCCAGGTCACGCGCCCCGGGGGAGAAGCCCGCGTCTAGGCGGTCACCTGCTCACCACGGCCGACGACCTGTACATGTCCGGGGTCGTGCCTGGCCGCACCAGGACGATCCGCTCGCCCACGTGAGTCCTGAACACGAGCATCTTGTTCTTCGAGGAAGCCAGCCTCTCGGCGGCCGTCCCATCGCGATACAGAACCACATCCGAGTCCCACGGGTTCCTGACGCGAGCCATCTCGCCCAGTTGAGATTCGATCTCGACGTACTGGACGTCGCTGGACTTGATCGAGGACGACACCAGGAAGCCGTCCTTCGCGAGCAGCTTGTACTTCGCATCCCAGGCCTGCGGCCACGCAGGAAAGACCCGGATCACCGGATCGCCGGCGGGCGTCGGGCTGAGGCTCTGGTGGAGAGCTTCCTGCAGCGCTGCGGCAAAGGTGCCGTAGCCTTCCGCCGAGTAATAGTCCCTCTGATCGAACAGCAGGTTGGGGAACTCGCCGTATGTGCTGAACACGCCGTACTGCGTGCTCAGGATCTTCACCATGTCATCGGCGCGACCCAGTTTGGCAGCATCGACGTGGAAGCGACTCGACCCGTTTCTGTCGATCTGCGTACCCTGCACCTGATTCAGGTAGCCCGGCGAGTGCAGGTACGTGTTGATCGCGATGGCCCAGTCCCCGTTGTCAAGACCCTGATCCTTGGTCTCGAGGTTCAACACGTCGAACTTCTCGAGCATCTTGAAGATCGGGCTCTCCGTGCCGTGCAGATCTCGGATGAAATACGCCGGTCGCAGACCCTGAGCCCACGCGGGCGAGTCTGTCGCGAGCGCGGACGCGAGCGACGAGTTCGTGCTGGCTGCCCACAGGGACTGCGGGTCGGTCCGCCGCGGGTATCGCGCCAGATTGTTCAGGATCTCCTGCCAGCCGCCTCGGAGCCGCCCGTCGACACGGAGCAGGTTCGATGCTCGGATCGCCGCAGCGAAGACGCCGCGCGCCATCGAAAGATCATCGATGACATCCTTGCCCGCCCAAATGTGCTCGTGAAGGTTCGTGTTGTAGAAGTGATACTTCCCGTCACTCTCCTTCCTCAGGCCGCCGTACGACTGGTAGAGATTCGCCGCGCCCTTGATGAACGGATATGCCTTCTCGCGCAAGAAGGTGAGATCCCTCGTGTAGCAGTACACGTTCCAGTAATGCTCGGCTGTCTCCTGCGTCGCCATCATGGTGTGCGTCACGTAGCTTGCCTGGTTGTTGCCCGTGTTGAACACGTTCCAGTTCCAGGGCGGCAGGTATCGATTCCTCCGCATGGTCATGTCGGTGAAGGCTTGCGACCTCGTGGTGGTCTTGAACGTGTAGTACTGTTGCATGGATTGCGCGATGTCGGTCGGCAGTTCTTCCCAGCCGAGGATGCCGGACGTCTCCCCGATGAAAACTCCGGTGGCACCCCACATCTGTTCTGCGGCCTTTTTGTACTGCGCGAAGCTGGACTCGCGCATCTTGAACAGCGGGTTCATCAGATCAATGTGGTTCGCGGCCATAAGTGGCTGGTACAAAGCGTCCTGGTTCCAGTTCCAATAGAAGCTGCCCCAGTCGCGTCGATCCTCCTC
Source organism: Micromonospora sp. D93 (assembly GCF_018070365.1). Taxonomy (NCBI): domain Bacteria; kingdom Bacillati; phylum Actinomycetota; class Actinomycetes; order Micromonosporales; family Micromonosporaceae; genus Micromonospora; species Micromonospora sp. D93. Next base: position 119,911 of record NZ_JAGPXW010000004.1, read on the forward strand.
GCCGATCCAGATTCCACCGTTGTATTTCGAGGGGTATGAGCCTCTACCGGAGATGGCGGCCAGGTACATGTAGTAGTTGCGTCGCTGTTCGTAGTTGAACTGCGTGGGAAAGTACACATAGGACTTCTGCCAAAAGTTGCTCCACCAGGCCCGAGTCGCAGCGGAGATGTCGTCGAATGCCGCAGCAGAGGTGACGCTGGCGACGGCGGTGTTCCTCGCCGACGCCGATCGTTGCATGGTGGAGTCGCCACCGATGACGATGGTGAACGTGCCGACCTGCGCGGGCAAAGTCAATCGGCGGGTGGCGCGACCCGAGATGGTGCTGTCGGTCACCGTCGAGATGCTTCGGCCCCGTACGGTGACAGCGACAGCCGTGTTGACATAGTGGTCGTTAGCCGCGATGCCGGTATCGCACTTCTCCTGGATCACCTGCTCCAGGACGATGATCTGACCGTTGACGGTATGGAACGTGGACACCGCGTTGTGAGCGCCCCACACCTGATTCGCAACGCGGAGCATTGCGAGGTCGACGGTGATGGGTTGCGGGGCCGTCCGATTGTCGGTCACTTTGATCGCGATGAGGTCGGCGTTCATGTCGGGGATTACCTTGATGATCACCCCGGACCCTTCGACGCTCAGCTGTCCCTCGTAGAGCGACAGGTGCTGGTTCGTGTTTGCGCCAAAGGGTGACGACGGACCGAGGCCGATGTGAACCCGACCGATTGCGCCGCCTCCCGAGTTCTGGTGGTCCTTCGAAGCGGATGAGGCGTCGTTGAACATGAACGTGTCAGTGTGGTTCAGCTGCATCACGAGGTTATTCGCATCGCGCTGCCAGACCGGTCCGCCGAATCTTCCGTTCGCCACTGACATGCCCTGGGTTCCCGTGGTGATTGTTCCGGTGTATCTGAGATCGGACCTGCCGATCAACTGGCTGTAGTCAGGGTTGAAGACCGCATCTGCGGGGTCGAACAGCGGTTCGCGAGCACGACCGTCCTGCGTATTCGCCAGGGCGCTGGTCGACGGGACGATCGACAGCAGGGATCCAGCGGATGCTGCGGTCAGTCCGGTGATGACCGAGTGTCCCACGAACTGCCGGCGTGAGATTTCGTTCGATTTGGAGGGCTTCTCTGGTGCCATCGTATGCTCCTCTGTAGGGGGATTGCCGATGTGAGCCGTACCGTCTCGCGCGATTCCCTCGACTTCCCAGCGCGTCCGCACCGGTGTGGCATTACTGACGTCGATGTCATGTCGATGAGATCGTGCAGCTGTTCCCGAAAGGGAACATCACCTTCAACGTGATATGCCTGTAGCCCGGTTCATCCTTTTACCGCACCCTCGGTTTGGCCGCCGACGATGTACCTCTGAGCGAGGAAATACATGATCACCACCGGGAGGCTGGTGAGCAGGACATCCGCCGCGATGAGGTTCCACTGGGTCTCATACCTCCCGAAGAAGCCGTAGACGGCCAACGTCATCGGCCATTTGTCAGCCGAGCCCAAGAAGTAGAGCGGGAGGATGAACTCGTTCCACATGTTGAGGAAACAGAGGACCAGGCCCGTGATGAGCACTGGACGCATCAGCGGAAAGATGATCAGGAAGAAGAGGCGGATCGGGCCGCAACCGTCGATGACCGCGGCCTCGTCGAGTTCGAGCGGAATGCGGGCGACGAATCCGAAGCAGAGAAAGACGATGAACGGCAGCTGGATGGCGGTGTACAGCAAGATGATGCCGACTCGAGTGTCGTTGAGTTCGAACGTCTGCATCACCTTCGTCAGCGCGACGAAGTTGATGGGGAGTACCAGGCCCATGACGATGAACATGTAGAGGAACCGGTTCCCCCGGGAGCGTCGACGCGAGAGGACGAAGGCAGCCATGGACGCGAACAAAACCGTCAGTACCGAGCCGAGGCCGGAGTACAGCAGGCTGTTGAGGAATCCGGCGCCGAGATTGCCCTTGTCGATCACCTCGGCGAAGTTGCCAAAATCCCACGATGCGGGCAACGAGAATGACATTCCGCGAGCGTCGTCCGCACCCTTGAAGGCGGTGAAGACGATCAGGAGTAGAGGGATCAACATGATCGCCGACAGCAGCCAGATGATGACGTTCTTGACCACCGGTAATGCTCTGATCGGCTTTCTGCGGATGTCTGTCATTCTTGAACCTCGTTCCGAGTGAGCGTACGGATCATGAAAACGCCCACGATCACCATGATCACGAGCATCACCGTGCTGAGCGCGGTACCCACGGCGTAGCGCCCACTGGAGAACTCCTGGAAGACTGCGGTGTACAGAACCTCCGTGCGATGGCCTGGCCCACCGTTCGTGAGCACATAGATGATGTCGAAGACTTTCAGGCCGTACAGGACATTAAGGACGATCGTCACCGCCAGGGTCGGCCGAAGCAGCGGAAGCGTGACGTGCCGGAATCGTTGCCACGCCGACGCGCCGTCGAGCTGCGCGGCTTCGTTGTAGGTGGGGGATATCGACAGGATCCCCACCAGCAGGATCGTCATGATGTAGCCCATGCCCCGCCAGACATCCACGGCAATCACCGACCACATGGCGAGATCCGGATCGACTAGCCATCTCTGGGCCAGCCCATCCAGTCCGACCGCTCGCAACGCCTCGTTGACCAGCCCGTTGCTCGGGTCGAGAATCGAGGTGAAGACGATGCCCACAATGAGTACAGACAGAACCGCGGGGAGGTAGAGGACGGCGCGGTGCAGATTCAGGGCCCGCACCCCCTCGCTGAGCAGGAGAGCGAACAGGAGCGCCAGCACCGTCTTGATGGCGGTGCTCGCCACGGTGAACCAGAGGGTGTTCAGGATGGCGTCGAGGTAGTCCCGCTTCGGAGAAAACACCTCCGCGAAATTCTCCCACCCGACGAACGAGATCTCGTCGGAGTAGCTCGACCAGTCAGTGAACGAGTATCCGACCCCGATCAGGCTCGGCAGCACGAAGAGGGCGACGTAGAGCAGAAGGGGAGCGACGACGAAGTACCAGGGATAGATCTTCTTCTTGTTCATGGATGATCGCTCTCAGCTCGAGCGGATGACGCGCTCCTGGCTGAAGACCCCAGAGCCCCAGCCACTCCAGTACTCCGTGCCAGCCTTGGCGGCCGGCTGAAGGTCGGTCGCGTAGTACCCGGTCGACTCCTGCTTCTTGATCCACTTGTCCGCGGCAGGAGCGTGGGCCGGGTAGCTCGGAGCGACGTTGACCTGGTAGTCGTCGGGCGTCGTCCCGATGGTCGGGCGCACCAACGGGCGAGCGCATCCGTGCAGTGCCAAATCGAACATTCGCGTGTCCCTTGTTTGTCGACCTCGTTAACAGCTCGCGCGTGCGCCGACTATAAGGTAGTACGTATGACGTATGCAACACTTTGAAGGCTCTGCGGACCGGCAACAGACTCGCGTCCGAAACCTGGTGGTGCGTGCCTGACGAGCAACGCGGGCGGCATCGCCGAGAGCTGGACATCCACCCAGGTCGCACACCCGATGACGGCCGCCTGCTCGCGTGTCTCGGTGGGCAGCTCCGAACCGATGTCGAGGAACTGCCGGATGCCCGCCTCGCCCGGCAGATGACGCACCACCCGGCGCGGAAAGGCGGGCACGCACCCCGCCTCCTGCTCGTCCGGCACGATCTCCTAGCACGCGCGCGACTACTTGTCGACTGCGAAGTGGTCCTATCCCCGGAAGACGGGGTCCTACCCGTCCGCGATCAGGTGCCCAGCCGGGTCCTGAACCAACTCGCCGGCCGTGTGGCCACCGCAAGCAGCACCGATTGAGGTGCGGCGCCCCCAGCCTGGCGACGGGCCAGACGACGACCGGCCGCCTTGCCGGACCGCCGCCTGGACTCCGCCTCGGCTCGACCGAGGCTTTGACACACGCCCCAGACCGCCTCGCCAGCGGCTTCCAGATCGGCGTCGCGACCGCCTGGGGCGGTACGTACGTGCAGGGAGAAGCCGTGGGCCGACAACCGAAAGCGCCGTGGCATGAACGTGCACGTCATGACCGATCCGGCGGCTCGCCAAGCTTGGGCTTGGCAAGCCGGCGTTCGACAGCCGGCTACTGCGCGGGAGGTCGCCGGCGGTGCCACCCCCATCGATCTCACGGGGGCGGCGCCGCCGGTCTGGTCATGCGGTTGCCGTCAGCTGCGGGTGGACCACCGTTGGTTGGTGCCGCCGTTGCAGGTCCAGAGGATGAGTTTGGTGCCGTTCGCGGTGGCGGCGGCGTTGGCGTCGAGGCAGAGTCCGGATTGGACGCCGGTGATGGTGCCGTTGGAGTTGAGGTTCCACTGTTGGTTGGTGCCGCTGTGGCAGTCCCAGATGATGGCCTGGGTGCCGTTGGTGGTGCCCTGGCCGTTGGCGTCGAGGCATTTGTTGCCGTACACCTGGAGTTGTTTGCCGGCGGTGTAGGTCCAGCGTTGGGCGGTGTTGCCGGTGCAGTCCCAGAGTTGGACCTGGGTGCCGTTGGTGGTGGTGCCGTTCGGCACGTCGACGCAGCGGTTGGACTGGGCTCCGACGACCTGGACGTTCTGTTGCGGGTTGCCGCCACCGGTCGGCGCGTAGGCGGCGGCGTTGATGTTGGCCTGGACGGCGTTCTCGGTGGCCGCTGTCGGGTAGCCGGAGGTCAGGACGCCCTCGAAGAATGTGCCGCGGCCGGTGTTGCTGTTGTCACCGCCGATGCCGAGCAGGATGGCTCCTTCCTTTTTCATGGGGTGGTAGCCGTTGGGGCGCGGCCCGTCGAACATCGTCGACAGAGCACCCGACTGGGCGTTTCCGCCTCGGATGGCCCAGTGATTCGGCTCGCCCTTGACGATGGCCGTCAGGAAGCGGTGGTTGATAGGTGCCATGGGGTTGTATCGCGGGTTCACTCCGGTGAAGAGAGCCCACTCCATGTCGGCCATGATCCAGGGGCCGTTGCCGTCCCCGTAGCCCCACCAGTTGTTGGTGCCGAAGTAGATGGTTTCCATGATGCCGGTGTCGTCGGCCTGGGCGTTCGTCTGCGCGTTGCCGTACTCGAAGCAGCATTCTCCGTTGTAGTGGGTGCCGTCGAGGACGGCGTAGATGCCTTCGGGCTGGTCGCCGGTGGCGATGCCGTTTGTGTTGTTGTTGCGGTAGCCGGTGCCGGGGGCGATGTAGACGCCGTACGCCTTCTGGCCGCCGATCGTGATCGGCGCTGCTGTCGCGTCAGCCAGGTTGTCGGATTCGCCGGGTCCGGGGCCGGGCACGGCGCCGCCGGGGGCCTGGGTGAGCCGGTTGTTGCGGCCGGACTGGTCGTAGATGACCGTGATGACGCAGGTGGTGTTGGCGCAGAACGTGTCCTGGGTGGCGGCGTTGGCGTAGCCACCCTCGCTCAGCACGCCGACGTCGCGGGTGGTGTTGTCCGACGATCGGCGGACCTGGTAGAGCGGGCCGTTGTACGCGCCGTACAGGGCGCGGGTGGTGCTGTGCGCGGCCACGCACGGCGTGCCGCCGGAGGCGTAGATGTCACAGGGGCCCGTGCCGGCGGCGCGGGCGACGCCCGGCGCGTCGGAGACCACATAGACGCCGGCGCCGACGACGAGGGCCAGCACGGTCCCCGCGGCTGCCGTCAGGCGGCCCAGCCTTCTCTTTGCGTTCATCGAATCCTCTCCTGCGTGCGGTGGTGGTGGGATGTGACGGTGGCGGATCGCTGCCGGTGTTCAGCTACGCGTTGCCCATTGTTGGTTGGTGCCGCCGTTGCAGGCCCAGAGGATGAGTTTGGTGCCGTTCGCGGTGGCGGCGGCGTTGGCGTCGAGGCAGAGTCCGGATTGGACGCCGGTGATGGTGCCGTTGGAGTTGAGGTTCCACTGTTGGTTGGTGCCGCTGTGGCAGTCCCAGATGATGGCTTGGGTGCCGTTGACGGTGCCGTTGTTGTTGGCATCCAGGCATTTGTTGCCGTAGACCCGCCACTCCTTGTTCGGCGTATAGGTCCAACGCTGGTTGCTGCTGCCGTTGCAGTCCCACAACTGCAACTGGGTACCGTTGGTGGTGGCACCGCCCGGGACCTCGGCACAGCGGCCCGACTGGCCACCCAGGATCATGATGTTCTGTGGCGTCTGAGGTTGGGTGCCAACTCCAGCGGAAGCCATGACGGACCGGGCCGTCGAAGGCCAGGTTCCGTTGGTCACGATGGTGTTGCCCCGGATGGCGTTGCCACGGTCACCGTCGGTGAGCCCCCAGATCGTAGCGTTGCTTGCCCAGTTGTCGGTGACCGTGAGATTCCCCGTGTGGTTCTTGTCCCTGGTGTTGGCAGTGGCCCAGACCCCGACGTCGGCAAGTACGTTGTTGGAGGCAGTCCAGTAACGGGCTCCTTCGTCGAAGTACAGGCCGTACCAGTTATTGATCCGCTGGCAGTAGTTGCCGCTGATACTCGCGTTAGGGTTCGCCGACAGGGTGTAGATGCATCCGCCGTCAGTCATCAGCTGCATGATGTCGTGCACGTAGTTGCCGATGATCCGATTGTTGGATGCGGTGGTTGGAGTGGTGTATCGCGGCTGGTAGTTGTAGAGGCCCCGGTCGGCGTACTCGTCGGCTCCGCCGGCGTCGTTGGCGCCCCATCCGAAGCCGATGTTGATCCCCGAGTACGGCATGTTGTAGATCTCGTTGTGGCTGACGGTGGCGTTGGTGACGTAAGTCGGCATCACCGAGGTGCTGGCCCGGTAGTCAAGACCGAGATCGTGCAACCTGTTGTTGCTGATCGTGATGTCCCTGTTGACCATGCGCTGGTCGCTGGGGTGGTGCGCATCGGCCTGCACTCCACCGGCCACAATGCCGTTGGCCGCGATGTGGGAGAAGACGGATCCGGTGACTGTGATGGAGCTGGCACCCAGTCCGACACCGCTGGCATGCGCGTTGGCGTCGTTGCCGATGCCCAGCCCGGTCTGTCCCAGGTTGATGAACTGGTCGTCGCTGAAGGTGACGTTGTTGGCCGCGGAGACCTGAACCGCAGCTGGCATCTGCGACCAGTGCGGTCGTGTCGCCTCGAACTGAGGGCAGCCGATCCAGCAGGAACTCACCCTGTTCGACGGCCAGTTCCAGTTGCCGGAAACGTAGGTGCCGGTCTGTTGCTCGGCGTAGCCCTGATTGGTGCTGGGGCCGAGCCAGCTGGTCCCGCTGAACGTGATGCCGGTGAACGAAATATGATGGGCGGGTGCGCCGTACGTGCCACCGATGTTCACCAGCGACTGAGCCACCGGGAATTCTACGTTGGCGGCGCTCATGTTCTGCCCCGCCGTCGGGATGTAGTAGACAACGCCGGGCGTGGTGTTGACGTACCACTCGCCAGGCGTGTCGAGGAATTCGTATGCGTTCTCGAACGACATCGGCCCGGCCCGGCCCGGCACAGCCATCGCGTCGTAGCCCCAGGTGTTGTTGTTCCACGCCGGCTGTTGCATGGTGATCACGTTGCCACCGATGCTCTGGACGGGTGAGTACCTGTCGGTGAACGAATTGATCGTCCTGAGCTCGACACGGTTCTGGTTGGTTAGGGAATTCAGATAATTCAGGGATCCGCTGCTGAACCTCAGCCCGGTCTCGGTGAAGGTGAAATCGGAACGGTTCACGCTGGTGCGGGCGCGTGTTGCCGGAAGCCCGTTGACAAATAACTGCCGCGTGTCGATGTTGGCGCCGACGCTGGCACGCCAGATGTTCTTCCCGGCGTCCGCGATCGACCACCCGGTAACTGCCTTCGCGCCGCTGATCACCGGCTGTGCCGAAGGAGCGGCCTGCCACACGACGCGGTAACCGTTGTTCCCGGAGTCGGCGGCGGTCATCCGCAGTGGGGTGGTCAGGCGGTACACGCCGTCGGCCAGTTGGACCACGATGTCACCGGACATTGTGGTGTTCATCGACCGTACGGCAGCTTGCGCGGCCGACAGCGAGCATGGCTGGGCCGCGGTACAACTGGTGCCGGTGCCGGCAGGGGAAGCGTAGAGATTTGTCGTGGCTGCCGAGGCACCAGTGGTCATGACGGCGGTTGAGACTGCAATCGTCAACCCTCCGATGGCCGCTTGCGCCAGCCTCCGGACGATCAGCGATGAGGACCGGGACATGTGTCTCCTTGATGGTCAAGATGTTGGGACGGGCGTGGTGCTGGCGGGGCCCTCCGGGCGGCATGATCCGGACGCGAAGCGATTCGATGAAGGTGCTGGTGGTGGACTGTGGAGGGATGGATGTCGGCTGCCGTACCTTGCAAAGGCTCCGGGGACATCGGGCCCCTGCGGGGCGGCCAACGGTCAGTAGTCAGTCGACAGACTGGCTGGAGCCAGGTAGCCCCGCCGGGTGCTAGGACACGATGGAGAATCGATTCGACGCTCGCCTATGTCTGAGCATCCTAACCACCGCTTCTCCGGTTGAGAAGGTATGACGTCTAACGTCTTGCGGCGATCTCAGAGTCTCTTTAAGGCGTCTTATCGGTATTTTCCGCCACCAGCGTGCGGACCTGACGCGCCGACATGCGGCCAGTCTCAGGGTTGCGACCATGATGAAGAAGACCAACGGGCCGTGATCGTCGCCGAGGATCCCCACCACCGCGCCCCTCGCCGTGATGATCGCCGCCCAGCGAGAGCGGTCACCGTTCGCGCGTTGGCGCGAGCAGCGCCGCTGCATGCGCGTCAAGTCGCAACCGTCTATGCCTAGCCATGTCGGCTGTCACCCCGATTACGTGAACCATCCAGAAGTTGGTTGGAGCCGGCACCTCGGCTTTCATCCAGTGAAAGCTCTGTCCCCGCCGTGGGCGCCGCACGGGATGATTTGGCCCCATCGGTGCGCGTCTAAGAGAAGGCTCGGTCGCGTGGCATTCGCGCGTAACCAGAGTGCTATGTGGCCGCCTTTGGCGGTGAGCTGGGACGAAGCCTGCTACAGCGCTGGCCTGGCCGCCCGGCGGCTGCTGGCCCGGATGGTCGGGTCGGGGACGGTGGGAGCGGTGCGGTGAGCTCCCGAGCAGGCGCCCGCACGGGGGGTCGGGTCTACCGGGTCCACTGGGGGCCGGGCACCGACGCCCTGCGCCGGATCAGTTCACGGGCGTCTATGGCTTGTCAAGTGTTAGCGATAACAGCTACCGTCAGCCGCAGAAGCGAAGGGCACGCTTCCACGCTTCACTCGAGCCGCACCGACGACCGCCGAGGCGGTCCACGGGCAGCACGGCTGGTCACTCCGGGCGTCCTGGTTGGCATTCGCACCGCCGGGTCAGGCTGACCGCCGACTCACCGGGAGCCACCGCGGCCACCGTCCACCTCCGTGTGGAGACCTGACCTTTTCCGTGTCCGATCCGGGGTGTCGTCCGGACGGTCGGTGGGCCGCAGTCTGCGCGTTTCCGGATCTAGGGCGACGGCACAGGCCACCGGCATGTGCCGGCGCCCACCACCCCAGGTGCCACCATGGCGAGGAGTTTTCCTGATGAATTCGCAGTACCTCCGAACAACATATCGACGGGTCAGTCTCGTCGTCGGCGCAGTGGTCACACTGCTTTTGGCGGGCCTGATGGTCGCCGGCAACGCCCAGGCGGCGGCCGGTTGCCAGGTGGCGTACACCGTGCCGTCGCAGTGGCAGGGCGGGTTCACCGCCGACGTGAAGGTCACCAACCTCGGTGACGCGGTCAACGGCTGGACCCTGACCTGGACGTTCCCGTCCGGTCAGCGGGTCACCCAGGCGTGGAACGCGACGGTGACCTCGTCGGGCGACCAGGTCACCGCGAAGAACATGAGCTACAACGCGGCCATCGCCACGAACGCTACTGTCGGCTTCGGCTTCAACGGGTCGTGGACGGGCGGCAACACCGCACCGACGTCGTTCGCCCTCAACGGGGTCACCTGCACGGGGGCCGTGGGCACGCCGACGCCGACCCCGACGCCGACCCCCACCGACCCCCCACCAGCGGGTGGCGACGCGATGGCGACGGTGGCGGCGATGCAGCCCGGCTGGAACCTGGGCAACACCATGGACGCCATCCCCGACGAGACCGCGTGGGGCAACCCCCTGGTCACCCAGGCACTGCTACGCCAGATCAAGTCGCAGGGCTACAACAGCATCCGGATCCCGGTGACCTGGAGCAACCACCACGGGCCCGCCCCGACGTACACCATCGACGCGGTCTGGTTGAGTCGCGTACGCCAGGTGGTCGACTGGGCGCTCGCGGAGAACCTCTACGTGCTGGTCAACCTGCACCACGACTCCTGGCAGTGGATCAACGGCTATCCCGGTGACCGCACGAACGTCATGAACCGCTACACCGCGCTGTGGACCCAGATCGCCATCACGTTCCGTGGCCACTCGTCGAAGCTCGTCTTCGAGAGCATCAACGAACCACAGTTCACCGGCACCTCCGGTGACGCCCAGAGCGACGAGATCCTGCGCGAGCTGAACGTCGCGTTCGTCCGGCTCCTGCGCCAATCCGGCGGCAACAACACCACCCGGCTGCTCGTGCTGCCCACCCTGTACACCAACTCCAACCAGGCCCAGCTCGATGCGTTGTTGACCACGATCAGCCAGTTGGGCGACAAGAACATCGCGGCGACCGTCCACTTCTACGGGTGGTGGCCGTTCAGCGTCAACATCGCCGGCGGCACCCGCTACGACGCCAACGTCGAGCAGGACATGGTCGACGGCTTCGACCGCGTACACGACACCTTCGTCGCCAAGGGCATCCCGGTGATCGTCGGCGAGTGGGCCCTGCTCAGCTACGACTACACCCGGCCCGGCATCATCGAACGCGGCGAACTACTCAAGTTCTTCGAGGCCGTCGGCTACCAGGCACGGACCCGCAAACTCACCACCATGCTCTGGGACGCCGGTTCGTTCCTCAACCGCAACGACCTCCAGTGGCGAGACCCCGGCCTGTACGCACTGATGAAGGCGAGCTGGACCACCCGGTCCGCGACCGCATCGTCGGACCAGATCTACGTACGCCGGACCGGCACCATCACCAGCAAATCTCTCACCCTGAACCTCAACGGGGCATCGTTCCGGAGCCTGCGACAGGGCAGCACCGTGCTGACCAACGGCACCGACTACACCGTCTCCGGCACCACGCTGACCCTGACCAGCGCGGCGCTGACCCGACTCGTCGGCAACCGCACACCAGGCGTCAACGCCACCCTCGAAGCGCACTTCTCGCAGGGCGTGCCCTGGCCCATCAGCATCATCTCCTACGACCCGCCGACGCAGACCACAGCCACCGGCACGACCAGCTCATTCACCATCCCCACCCAGTTCCGCGGTGACCAACTCGCCACCATGGAAGCCAAGTACGCCGACGGCAGCCCCGCCGGACCGGCCAACTGGACCTCGTACAAGGAGTTCTGGAGCAACTTCCAACCGGACTACGCGGCGAACACCATCCTGCTGAAGCCGGAGTTCTTCGCCGAGGTCAACGACGGCTCGACCGTCACCCTCACGTTCCACTTCTGGAGCGGCACACAGATCACCTATCGCGTGACGAAGTCCGGGACGTCGGTCACCGGCAGCGTTTCCTGACCGGAGCGAACATTGAGGTTCGGTAGCCAGGGCATCGACGATGCCCTGGCTACCTATCCGGGTGGCCGAGTGACTTACGACTCGTCGTCCATGGCGAGCGCAGCACTTTTCCGACAAGGCCCAGGTGGAGCAGGTAGGGCACGACCAGCACGGCGAGCACCAAGACCGCCGCGATCACCGGTCGGGTTGTGCGCTCTGAGGAGCCGTGACCGCGCCCTGTGCTTCACGCTTCGTGTCTGACCCAGACTGCAGACCATCTCGGTGACGGTTACCAAGAAGGCGACGACAAGCTGCGCTGCGTCATCCTGCGCGGCCGCTTTCATCCCGGCATCCGCGAGATGGACCCCGGTCTCATCCATTTCGATAGCCGCTTCGAGAACCCACTCTCAGTTCCCGAGCCCGGTCAAGATGCGCCTTGGCCTGATGAAGTCGACTGATCAACTCCGCTGCACTCACCCGATTCACTGTGCCAGAACATCACGTCGGTCACTCGGGTGTAGGAGCGTGGATGAACCTCGTCGGCCATGACCTCGTCGAGTTCCCACATGAACACATCGCGTCCCCGCATCCGCAAATCTTGCCAGCTCTTGCTACTTCGGACAGCCTCCTGCGGTCGAGAGGCATTCAGCCGTGGGGGAGTCCCGTTGGCTCCAAGAGTCGAATTCTGCCGCTTGCTGTTGCGATGCGTCGCTGGCGAGCTCGTCGGCGTGCATGGATGGTGCCGCAGGGGATGCGGGTGGCGTCGGCGACCCACACCCGGTTCGGCGCCGCAGCGGTGAACTGCCGGTTGACCAGGTCCGGTGCCGGTGTGGCCTTCGGGTTCGATCGGGTCGAGGGGATGCGCCACTTCTTGCGCAGGAACGCGCCTTGCCGGCCGGCGTCACGCATCAACCGCTCGACCCGCTTGCGGCCGACGTGCCGGCCTTGGCGGCGCAGCATGGCGTGCACTCGCGGGCTGCCGTAGGTGCCGCCGGAGACGTCGTGGATCTCCGCGATCTCCACCGCCAGGTCCGCGTCCTCACGGCGCCGGACAGACGGGTTCGCGGCTTGGGCGAGCCAGCCGTAGTAGGTGGAGACGGCCACGCCAATAACCCGGAGGACGGGCTCGACCCCGAAGCGATCGCGTAGCTCGTCGACGAGCGTCACGACCGTCGCCGGGTCGGGTCGAGTTCCGAGGCGAAAAAGCCGAAGCGGCCTTCAGGATCTCGTTGGCCCGCTTCAGTTCGGCGTTCTCCCGCCGCAGCCGGCGCAGCTCCTCCAGCTCCCCGCTGGTCGGCCGGTCGTCACGTTGGCCACGGTCGGCTTCGTCTTGGTGGATCCAGTTCCGCAACGCCTCGTGATGCACGTCGAGCTGCCGCGCCAGTTGGCGGATCACGGGCTTCGGGTCCGACTCCCGATACAAACGCACCGCACGTTCACGCAGCTCATCGGGGTACTTCTTCGGTGCTGCCACGGATGACTCCCTTCAGCTCCATCAGAGCATGATCGAAAGCCTCCGAGCTACCGGGGGAACCTCAAGTTCGACGGGGCTGATTGGCAGTTTGCGAGTCCGAGGGCCCAGGCGCTCATCGCTGGCCGGGATCCGCACGGAGACTTGCGCGGGCCGCTTGTGGGCCGGACACGGGGATGTCAGCTGGTCTACAACATGCGGACGCGGGCGGATTTCGACCTGACGCTGTTGTGGCGCCGAGGTGACGACCTGAGCGTCGCTCTGGAGAGGCTGCGTGGCGTCGCCGTAGATCCGACGGCGGCCCGTGCCCCACGGGACGCGATGAGCCCCGAGTTTGAGGGGCTCGACCGGTGGTTGCCGCGACCGGTGCGTGAGCAGCTTCTCGAAGCGGTAGCCATGCGTGCGATCGAACTGGAACAGGTGGCTCTTGAGGACCGCGTCGTGCTCGCCCACTACGAGCAGCAGGGGGGTGGACTCAGGATCGATTCACCTGCATGGGCAGGACGTCCGAGGCGAGGTGACACCGTACTTCGCTGGCTTCGGACTGCGGTACCTGTCGTCGGCGCCCCGATGCCTTGCCGACTACGACATTGTGGAGTGGCTTGAGGTTGTCCGTCCGACACTGCGTGGCGAACTGACGGCACTTCGGATCCGCCCGCTTGACCGAACGCGCCCGCGCAAGTTGCGCTGGTAGGGCTGAGCTGCGATGACAAGGCCAGGTGCAGCGACCCTCTGACAATCGTCGTGGCGTTGAAGTGCAGCAGGAAGCTGGTACGCAGGTATGCCGGGCCAGGCCCGGCTTCGGTGAGTCCGACAGCGGGGAGATCCGTCGGCCAGTTGCAGGTGGTGGATGCCGGATGACGGGCGGTGTAGAAAAGCGAGATCTTGCGTATGCCGGTGCGGGTGACGCCGTAGATGAAGGGTGCCGGCTCCGCCGCGCAGCGCTCGATGTCGCGCCAACGACTCATGACCACCTCGAGCTGCGCGAACACGCTTGACGCGTCCTCGCCGGTGAGCGCGATCATCTTTGCCGCATGGTCTCGCACTGCGGCGATCTCCAGCCGGTGTTCTTGTATGTGGCGGTCGCGCGTGATGATCAACCAGCCCTGACGGGCTACCTCCGGGATCCACACGGTGTCCTTCACCGCGGGGCTAGCGATCGGGCATGGCGGCCGGTGCCGCTTGTGGATCACTGCCCCGGGGTCGCCGGGGTAGGTGATGTCGGGGGCGTAGTCCTGCGAGAACCCGTGCGAGACCCAGTAGGTCAGCGTCGAGGTAGTAGCGAACCTCAGCGGGTTTGACCCGGCTCACGCCGCTCGCTGGGAATTCTCGTATGCCAGCGCCCACCGGACGTCGGCGATGTCGAGTTGGTAGGTCTCGGCTATCTCGCCGACGTCGAGCCCGACTTCGTCCTGCTCCCAGATCGTTTCGGTGCTGATGCCCTTGATCGACGGCCGGCCGAAGCGGACGTCTGGCGGGATGCGCACGGGGGACTGGGGGTTGGGGTCTGGGCGCCAACCGGCGGCGAGGTCGCCGTCCCACGTCACGCGTTCCCAGAACGCGGCCGAGGGTGGTGTGAGCAGCAGTTGGCCGCCGACGACAGCCACCAGGCAGTAGTCCGGGTCGAGGCCAGCGGCGGTCTGGGCTTCGAGAACTAGTTTGCGGCCAGCGACGTAGGGGCGGCGGTCGGCCAAGGGGTAGGGAACGTCGAACCGCTCCCGGAGCAGGTCGATGAAGGCCCGCAGCTCCACCATTGGCACTCGATGGGTTCGGCGATACTCACGCAGCAGGCCAGCCTCGACGAACTCGGCCCACGTCACGGAGCGGCCACCGCGCGGTTCGGTGCGTAGGATCGGTTTGTAGCTTTTGCCTCGCCGTTCGTCGCCCTCAAGCCAGTAGTGCAGCGTCGACTGGGCGACGCGCAGCAGCCGCGCCGCTTCGGCCTCGGAGAAGACTTCACGCTCAAGGACGCTCACCACGTCGACAGTCTCGCACGAGACTCGCGGGTCTTCCGGTCGCGCTCGGAGTTGACGCGCGTCGCATGCCTTGGTGCACGGAAGCCAGGCAGCATCATGGACCGCTCGTGTGCCGACGGGCGCCCGTCGCCGGGCGGGGTGGTTTTGCCGCTGGTTGCCTGGGGCAATCATCGGGCCGACGACAACCTCTCTGGAGGGACGGCTCTCGTGGAAATCTCTGGCTTCTTCGCCGCCATCGTTATCGGTCTGATCATCGGTGCGTTGGGCCGGCTGGTCGTACCGGGCAAGCAGAACATCTCGATCTGGCTGACCCTCGCCATCGGTGTGCTCGCCGCGATCCTCGGCACGCTCGTCGCCGGCGCCCTCGGCGTGGATGACACCAGCGGCCCCGACTGGATCGAGCTGCTCATCCAGGTCGTCTTCGCCGCGATCGGTGTCGCGGTCGTCGCCGGCGTCTGGGGCCGCCGCCGCGTCGGCTGACCCTGAACCCCGCGTGCGGGCCCGCCCCTTCCCGGAGGGCGCGCCCGCCGCCGCTGAAAGCAAGCCAGGGCACCGCCCCTGGTGGGCGGATCTGACGTCGCTGGCACACTGGTCGCTTCGCAAGACAGCTTTGACGAGGGGAAACGGGCCGATGGCGGCTGAGGGCAGTACCAAGGCCGTGGTGACGGCGCTGATCGCGAACCTGGGAATCGCGGTGAGCAAATTCGTCGCCGCCGCGATCACCGGCTCGGCGTCGATGTTGGCTGAGGGCGTGCACTCGGTGGCGGACTCGACCAACCAGGCGCTGCTGCTGGTCGGCGCCTAACGCGCCCGCCGCGCCCCGTCGCCCCTGCACCCCTTCGGGTACGCCCGCGAGCGCTACATCTACGCGTTCCTCGTCGCGATCATCCTGTTCACCCTCGGCGGGCTCTACGCCCTCTACGAGAGCTACCAGAAGATCACCCACCCGCACGAGCTGACGTCGCCGCTGATCGCGGTCGGCGTCCTGGTGATCGCCATGGCCCTGGAGGGCTACGCGCTGCGCACGGCGGTGGGGGAGGCCAACAAGGTCCGCGGTGGCCGTAGCTGGGTGGCGTTCGTGCGCCGCTCGCGTTCTCCGGAGCTGCCGGTGATCCTCCTGGAGGACGCCGGCGCGCTGCTCGGCCTCGTCTTCGCACTACTGGGCGTTGGCCTGACCGTGCTCACCGGCAACGGTGTCTTCGACGGCATCGCCACCGGATGCATCGGCGTCCTGCTGGTCAGCATCGCGATCATCCTGGCCACGGAGATCAAGAGCCTGCTCATCGGCGAGTCCGCGCTACCCGAGGAGGTCGCCGCCGTGCACACCGCGCTGCTGTCCACCCCCGGCGTGGACCGGATCATCCACCTACGCACCATGCACCTCGGTCCTGAGGAACTCCTGGTCGCTGCGAAGATCGCCGTGTCCGCGAGCGACAACGGCGCCAGCATCGCCGCGACCATCGACGACGCCGAGGCGCGCCTGCGCCAGGCGTTGCCGACCGCGAAGGTCGTCTACCTCGAACCCGACATCGACCGGCAGCCGGCACCCGGCCTGCCCGCTTGACCGCACCTCAAGGCGGATGGTTGGGGCTGGCCGGTGGGGGTACTGACGTTCGTGTAGCGCCACCACTGACTGTAGGAGGCTCCCATGGGCATCGATGACAAGATCGGCAACGCCTCCGAAGAGGCCGCCGGCAAGCTCAAGGAAGTCGCCGGTAAGGCCACCGACAACGAGCAGCTCGAAGCTGAGGGTCGCGGTGACCAGGCCAGCTCCAAGCTGAAGCAGGCCGGCGAGAAGATCAAGGACGCCTTCAAGAGCTGACCCAGGCTCGCGCAAGGCGCACCAGGGTGGGATGACTAGACGGCCACGACGGCACCCCGTCGTGGCCGTCGCCTGTGCCCGGCGGCGCTTACCGCTCGACGGACGTCATCGTCGCCGTCCGGCGGACGCCACCATGCCTGGTCTCGCGGGCCCACCGCCCTCCGGCGACCGCGTAGCTGACCGCGAGGCACCCGTAGCCGACCGCGGCGACGCCGAGCAGCGGTGGCCTACCGGTCGGGGTTGAACAGCACGCTTGGTCGGGCGTACGACCAGCATGGTGCTCTCCAGCCCGTCAGGCGCGGTGGCGGCGGGTCTTCTCGATGACGTCGCGGCCGTCGGCGTTCTGCTGGCGTGGCGCGTAGCCGGCTTTGCGCAGGGTGGCCATCGTGTCGGCGGTGGTGGCTTGGCTGGCCAGCACGGTGGGGGCGAGTAGACGCAGGTTGAGCTTGTCCAGCCGCTTGTCGGCGCAGATCTGGGCCAGCAGGGCGGTGTCGTCGCTGACCAGGGTGCTGGCCACGGGCGCGACCCGTACTGACCCGTGTTGGCGGGCGACGTCTGCGAGCAGGTAGACCAGTGGTTGCGGCAGTCCGCCTTCGGCGATCTTCGTCAGGGCCTTGGACAAGCGCTGCTCGGTCCAGCCTGCGTCGTACGCGCCGCGTACCGCCGCGGGGCTGAAGCGCCAGGTCGTGGCCGTGCCGCGGGACTCGACGACGGCGGTCGCACCGAGGAGTTCAGCTAGATCCGGGCTCGGTGTTCCCGCCACGACCGCGGTCAGGTCGGCCTGCAGCCGGGCGGTACAGGCGACCTCACCCAGATCGCCGACTGCCTCGGCGATGTCCGCGTCGGCCAGCAGCGCCTGCCCGGCAGGGCTGACAGCGCCCGCGCCGAGGATCCCCAGGGTTGCGGCCTCGTCCAGCAGGCCCCTCACGGCCGTGGTGCCGCCGAAGGCCAGCGGCTGCTGCCACCACATCCACTGGGCGGCCTGCTCGAGGTTCGTCGTCGCCCGGTCGCCCAACGCCCGCAGTGCGACGATCCGGGCTTGCGCAGACCAGCTGTGGCGGTGCTCCGGAACCCACGGCCCAGTCTGCGACGACGGCAGATAGTCCAGCTCGCGCCACGCCTTCAGCATCACCGCGAGCCGTCGGTCCAGACCGAGCTTGAGCCAGCGGTCGTACGCGGTCGTCGGGACCACGCGATCGTCGAGGTCGGCCAGCCTGGCCCCCTGGGCGACCGCTAGCAGCAGCCGCACGGTCGGAACCGTCACTTCCAGCGTCTTCGCCGTCCGGGTCAGCTCGCGCACGCCCACTCCGCCGGCCTTGACCGTGACCAGCGGCTCACGTCCAGCCCCGTCCAGCAGCGCCGACAGCAGCCCGACCACGGCGATGCCCTGGGCCTGGGCATCACGGCGCACTGCCGGGGGATTCGGCGTACGCCAGGTGACCGGTGGTTCCTGCGGCTGGAATGGCGCCCGGTAGTCCGCTCCTCGCACAGCGAGCGCAACCTGACCCGCCAGCTGATAGTCCTCCCAGGTCACCCGGTAGACCAGCCCGTGCTCCTCGGCCCAGTCCAGCGGATGCACCTGCCGATAGCGGCTCGTGTACCGACTCCGATGTGCGATGCCGCTTCCGCCATGGCGACGGATCCGTCCACCGTCGCGGTCAGCCTCCTCCAACACCGTCCGCGTCGCGGCCGGCATCCGCTTGACCAGAGCGTGCACGTTGTCCGTGTCGAGGAAGAACTCCGCCACTGCCTCCAGCAGGTCCGCTTTGCGGCCCTTCGTGGGCAGCCCCAGGTTGTTCGCCACCACCTTCAGATCATCGACGCTCAACACGGCGGCGAGCTGACCAGCGGCCGGGCCGACACCCAGCGGACAATCGAAGACCTCCCGCAGTACGCCGCTCACCGTGAGACGGCCCCGCAGCCGCGCGACGAGCCCTGCATCGGCGGCACGCTGCAGGTACGGCGTCGCGTCGGCGCCGACCAACGCCGACACCTCCGCCTCGGTGACCAGGCCACCCAGCGCCAGAGCCGCCTCCAACACTTGAAGGGTCGGCAGGTCAAGGCCAGCAAGCTGATCATACGGATTCACGGTGGCGCTCCCAGACACACGGCGACGCCCTGAATCCAACCCCACGAAACCGTCTCCGCGTAGGCGCGACTCGCCAGCCGCCAACCTGAGCCCGGCGACCTGGCTCGCCGCCGGTGGTTCCAAGCTGAGGCCGTACCTCCGACAGCCGGATGTCGAGCGGCCGGGAACGGTCTCCAGCCGCTCCGCATGGGCAGGGCCGGCCGGCCCCGTCATTTGCGCGGACGCCGACCTCGGCGGCGTCCGGATCACCGCCCGCATCCACGACAACCTGCCGTCGGACACTTCTCGTGGAGATCCACGCGAGGTCAACTCCCCTCGTGTGGATCATCGGGTCCACCTGTCTCATGTGTGCACAGCGAGCCTTCGGGAGTCGCTGCCACCTTCCACTGACACGGCCGCATCCGTGCTGGTGGGTGCGTAGGTGAGCACCGGCAGGCCGCGCCCTCGCCGGCCCGACGAGCAGCTCGTCGAGGCGCTCGTACCCACCCCACTGCGGGTCGCGTCGCCGGAGCCGGCGCCGCTGCCGACACTGCCCGCGCCCGCCGCCCGCACGAGTGATGGTGTGCTGTTCGACGTGGACCGACCCGACGTCGCCGGCCGGGTCACCGCTCGTGCGCTGCTGCGGGCCTTCGGCTGGACAGCGAGCCTCACGCTGCACGTTGACGTCGTGACCGGCGCGATCCTGATCACCCCGGCCGCTGATGGCGCGCACGTCGTGGGCACTCGCTGCTGACCGCGGCGATCGGACGCGACACCGTGGTCACCGCCGACGCCCTGCACTGCCAACGCGAGCACGTCGACCCCCGAAGGATTTACGACCGGGACCACTTACCTTCAAGGTCTGTAGCGGTCGACCGCTGCCGTCACCGACTGCTCCAGGATGTCGAGGCCCTCGGCCAGTTCCTCATCCGTCAGGGTCAGGGGCGGCATCAACTTCACCACCTCGTCGGTGGATCCGGACATCTCCACCAGCAGCCCACGGACGAACGCCTCCTGGGCGACCCGTCGGGCCAGCTGCGGTTCCCGGAAGGCCAGACCCCACACCAGGCCCCGGCCGCGTGACGTCACTGCGTGCGCCCGATGCCGACCGGCGAGTTCCGCCAGCCTCGCCTCAAGCAGGATGTCCCGTTCCGCTGTCTGCTTCTCCAGTTTGCTGTCGACCCAGAATTCCTTGAGCGCGGCCGCCGCGGTGACGAAGGCGAAGTTGTTGCCGCGAAAGGTCCCGTTGTGTTCGCCGGGTTGCCACACGTCGAGTTCGGGGCGGAAGAGCGTAAGGGACATCGGTAGGCCGTACCCGCTGATGGACTTGGAAAGGCAGACGATGTCGGGAGTGATTCCCGCGTGCTCGAAGCTGAAGAACGGGCCGGTGCGACCGCAGCCCATCTGGATGTCGTCGACGATCAGCAACACTTTGCGGCGGGCGCACAGCTCGGCGAGGTCGGCGAGCCAGATCGCGCGGGCCGGGTTGATGCCGCCTTCGCCCTGCACGGTCTCCACGATGACGGCGGCCGGTAGGTCCATTCCGCTGCTGCTGTCGGCGAGCATGGTGTCGAGCAGGGTGAGCCCGGAGACCTGGCCACCGGCGAAGCCGTCGTACGGGACGCGCCAGGTGTTTCCGAGTGGGACGCCGGCACCTGCGCGCAAGGTGGCGTTTCCGGTGACGGCCAGTGAGCCGAGTGACATGCCGTGGAAGGCGCCGGTGAAGGCGACGACGGTGTGGCGTCCGGTCACTTTGCGGGCGAGTTTGAGTGCCGCCTCGACGCTGTTCGTACCGGTGGGTCCGGTGAACTGCACGCGGTAGTCCAGGCTGCGGGGGGCGAGTACCCGCGATGCGAATTCGGCGAGGAAGTCCTGCTTGGCGGCGGTCAGCATGTCGAGGCTGTGGGTGACCCCGTCCCGCTCCAGGTAGTCCAGCAGGGCTCGCTTGAGGATCGGATGGTTGTGGCCGTAGTTGAGGGCGCCCGCGCCGGCGAAGAAGTCAAGGTAGGCGCGGCCGTCGTCGGCGAACATTCGGCTGCCACGCCCGTGGTCGAACACGATCGGCCAGCTTCGGCAGTAACTACGGACCTCTGACTCGATAGTGGGGGCCATCATGATGTCTCCTCGGAGTTGGAGCTGCCCGTCCATCACGGTTTCGGAGCCGCGTCGATGTAGCTGCCTGCGTCCACGGCCCTGAGCTGCGGGCCCTCGGCGACGGGGCGTTGTGCTGCCGCCCCGCCGCACGCCATGTTCGGCGGGGCGGGGCGGCATGAAGTGTGGTGCGGTACGGACTTCGGCCTCAGGCCCGGGCCATCTGCTCCCGCAGGCTTCGCGGCCGCATGTCCGACCACACCTTCCCGATATGGTCCAGGCACTCCTGCTTCGACCCGGACGTCCCTTCGGCGGTCCAGCCCAGCGGCAGCTCCCGGTCGGCCCACCAGATCGAGTACTGCTCCTCGTCGTTGCGCACGACGCGGTAGACACCGTCGTCAGTCATGACCCCTCCGGCATGGTCGGGTGATCCGAATAGCTGAGCCCGATGTTGCCGGGCCTACGCGTGCCGTCCATAGAGACGAACACGCAGACGCGTCGTGCGGCTCCGTCCCTGTTCGACGGTCCGCACCTCGCGCAGGCTCTGGGCTCACGGCCGATCGCCACCTGAAGGGGGCTCGGCATGACCGAGCGACGCCATCTGATCTCCATCGACGACCTCTCCGACGACCAACTGCGCTGGATCGTCCAGCGCGGCGCCGAGTACTCGCGTGGTTCCGCGGGAGCCGACCAGCCCCTGTCCGGGGCGGTCGTCGGCGTGCTGTTCCGCAGGACCTCCACCCGTACCCGGACCGCGTTCTCCGCAGGTGCGCTGCGTCTCGGCGCCGGCCTGATCACGTACGGCCCGAACGACCTGCAACTGGCCACCGGCGAGTCGGTGGAGGACACCGGCGCGGTGCTCTCCGGCATGCTCGACGTCCTGGTCGCCCGCACCGTCGGGCCGGAGTCCGAGCTTCGGGCGTACGCCGCCCAGAAGCGCATGTCGGTGATCAACGCGATGAGTGCGGTCGAACACCCGACTCAGGCCCTCGCCGACCTCACCACGATCGTCCGGCACTTCGGTCGGGTCGAGGGCGTACGGGTGCTGTATGTGGGGGAGGGGAACAACACCGCCTCGGCGCTGACCCTCGCGCTGTCCCGGTACCCCGGCGCCGAGCTGCACCTGCGTACCCCGCCCGGGTACGGCGTGGAGCGGCGGTACCTCGACCAGGCGGCGGTGTCCGCCCGGCGTAGCGGCGCGCGGGTCGAACAGCGGCACGACCTGTCGGGCCTGCCACCGGTGGATGTCGTCTACACCACCCGCTGGCAGACCACGGGTTCGACGAAGCCGACGCCCGACTGGCGTTCCGAGTTCGCCCCGTTCCAGGTCAATGAGGCTCTGATGGCGGCCTGCCCGGGCGCGGTGTTCATGCACGACCTGCCGGCACATCGGGGCGAGGAGGTGACCGGGGCGGTACTCGACGGGCCCGACAGCATCGCCTTCGCCCAAGCCGAGAACAAGTACCACAGCGCCCGGGCGGTCCTGGAGTGGTGCGCCGTCGACCGGCCGAGCGGCGGAGCGGGGCTGTGACCACGTTTCTCGACGACATCTTGACACACGCCACGACCCGGCCCGACGCGCCGGCGATCGTCACCCCGGACACCGCCCTGTGCTACGAGGACTTTGCCGCCCGGACCGACCGGCTGGCCCGGGCGCTGGTCGCCCGGGGCGTCGGACCGGAGCAGGTCTGCGCGGTCATGGTTGACCGGGGCCCGGAGGCCGTCATCGCGATGGCGGCCGTGCTTCGGGCCGGCGGCGCCTTCCTCACCCTCAACACCGAACTGCCCGATGAGCGACTGGCGGCGATGGTCCGCACCGCCCAGGCCCGGTTCCTGATCACCACACCGGCCCGGGCCGGGCAGCACGACCTCGCCATCGACGGCCCGACCGTGTTCGTCGACGCGCCTGACGCGCCGGCACCCCTGCGACCGTTGTCGCCCCGATCGCTGGCCTACGTCAGTCACACCTCCGGTTCGTCCGGGCCGCCGAACGCGGTACTGCTGGAGCACCGCGGCGTCACCAACTACCTACGGTTCATCGTCGACGACTACCAACTCGGTCCGGACACCGTGGTGCTGCAACTCGCGCCGTTCGGGTACGACGCCTCGATCCGTGACACGTTCGCCCCGCTCGTCGCCGGCGGGCAGGTGGTCCTGGTGCCGCGCTCCACCCTGTTGCGCGCCGGTGAGTTCGTCGCGGCCCTCCGCAGGTGGGGGGTGAACACGATTCTGTCGGCCACCCCGACCTTCCTGACGTCACTGCGGCGCAGCGATCTGCCCGACCTGCGGTTGACCGTGTCCAGCGGTGAGTCGCTGCGACCGTTCGTCGTCGCCGGTGGCCGCGACCGGGTGCCCGGACGGATGATCAACCAGTACGGCCCGACCGAGACCACGATGACCTCGACCCGCTTCGCCGTGCCGCCGGTCCCGGACCCGACGGTCGACCTGATCGGGACACCGATCGACGGTGTGAGCGTGCATCTGCTCGACGACGAGCTGCACGCCGTGCCGGACGGCGGTGTCGGCGAGGTGTGGATCGGTGGATGTGGTGTCGCGCGCGGGTACAGCGGCCGGCCGGGGTTGACCGCGGACCGGTTCCTGCCGGACCCACACGGCGCACCCGGCGCGCGCATGTACCGCACCGGTGACCTGGCGCGTCGGTTGCCCGACGGTGGCCTCGTGTATCTCGGCCGCATCGATCGGCAGATCAAGGTCCGGGGCTACCGGATCGACCCGGCCGAGATCGAGGGCGCGCTGCTGGCCCATCCCGCCGTCACCGGCGCGGTGGTCACCGCGGGTACCGATGCCGGCGGCCGGGTCTTCCTCATCGCGCACGTCGCCGCGGCGTCGGCGCAGGTGACGGACGCAGCGCTGCGTGCCCACCTGGCGATGACGTTGCCCCACTACATGATCCCGCGACGGTTCGCCCGGATCGACCGCCTACCGACGACGGTCAGCGGCAAGACCGACCGCAGGGCGGTCACCGTGGACGGGTCATGAGGACGACAGGTGTCGGGCCGACCCTCGCGGACGTGCGCCTGGCCGCCGACCGGATCACCGGCCTGGTGGATCGCACTCCGGTGCTGCCGCTGGATTCGCGGGTGCTGGTCAAGGCCGAGCACCGCCAGCGCGGCGGCTCGTTCAAGATCAGGGGCGCGGCGAACGCGATGCTTGCCCGGTACGCCTACGAGGTGGTGGCGGGTTCCTCCGGTAACCACGGCATCGCCGTCGCCATGCTCGGTGCCGCCTTGGGCATCAGGGTGACGATCGTGATGGCTGCCGGGGCCAGTGACGGCAAGACCCGGAAGATCCGGGCACTCGGCGCCAGCGTGGTCCAGGTGACCGGCGGCGTGGTCGAACGCGACCGCCGGGCCGCGGACATCGCCGCGGCGACCGGGGCGGTCCTGGTGCCTTCCTCCGACGACGAGCTGGTGGTGGCCGGGGCCGGCACGGTCGGGCTTGAGGTGCTCGAACAGGTGCCGGGCGTCACGACGATCTTCGTACCGACCGGCGGTGGTGGCCTGCTGGCCGGCGTCTGCCTGGCGGCGTCGGCGCTGTCTCTGCGGGTCGTCGGGGTGGAACCGATGTCCGCACGCCGCTACGCCGTTTCCGTTGCCCGGGGTGCGCCGACCGAGCTGCCACCGTCCATGACGATCGCCGACGGCCTGCGCGGGCAACGACCCGGTGCGGTTCCCTGGCCGATCATTCGGCACCGGGTCGACGACCTGATCGGCGTGACCGACGAGGCGATCACCCACGCGCTGGGTGTTCTTCGCCGAGCCGGTGTCAGCGCGGAACCAAGCGGTGCGGTAGCGCTGGCCGGCGCGCTACGGCGCGGATCTGCCGGCCGTGCGGTGGTGATCGTTTCGGGTGGAAACGGCGCGGCCGGCAGCAGCAGTACGAAGACAGAAGAACCTCCGGCAGAACTGCTGCCGGCGTCAACCGGTGAGTCTGCATGTTCTTCCCTGCGCTGTCTCGATGGTGCGGAGGAATCTCGTAGTAGGCGCATCGCGGCGGATGCAATTCGAGGAGCGGCTCTATGACCGAACAAACCCCCCCTGGGTCAGGAGTGCTGGCGACCATCGGAGCGACACCGATCGTCGAGCTGGTGAAGCTCGACCCCGAGAGTCCGTTCAGGACGTTCGCTAAGTTGGAGTCCCACAATCCGGGCGGCAGTATCAAGGACCGCTCAGCGCTGGAGATGCTGCGAGGACGCATACACGACGGGCGGCTCGTACCCGGAAGATCGGTGGTGATCGAGTCCAGTTCCGGCAATCTCGGGATCGGGCTCGCGCAGGTCTGCGGGTACTACGGAATTCGCTTCATCTGTGTGGTGGACCCGCGCACCAACAAGGACAACATCGCCATCATGCGGGCGCTGGGCGCGCAGGTCGAGGTGGTCACCGATGTCGATCAGGCCACCGGAGAGTACCTGCCCGTCCGTATCCGTCGGGTGCGTGAACTCGTCGCTACGATCGATCACGCGTACTGCCCGGACCAGTATTCGAACCCACTCAACCCGCAGGCACACCGTACGACCGTACGAGAGATCGTGCGCGCCCTGCCGGACATCGACTACCTGTTCTGTGCCACGAGTTCCTGCGGCACCCTGCGGGGGTGCGCCGAATACATCCGGTCGCACCAACTGCCGGTGACGATCGTGGCGGTGGACGCGTTGGGCAGTGCGATATTCGGCCCGGCGGTGGGGTGGCGGATGATTCCCGGCCACGGCGCATCGGTGCGTCCGAAGCTGTACCGCAGCGATCTGGCCGACATCGTGGTCCGAGTCGACGATCTCGACGCAATTGTGGCGTGCCGCCGGCTGGCCGCCCGCGAGGCGATTCTCGTCGGTGGCTCGTCGGGTGCCGTCGTGGCGGGCCTGGAGCAGATGCGCGACCAGATCCGACCCGGGGCCACCTGCGCGATGGTCTTTCCCGACCGCGGTGAGCGGTACCTCGACACCATCTACGACGACGACTGGGTCATGACCTACTTCGGTGACGTGTCGCACCTGTGGACCAAGCCCGACATGGAGGTGGCACCATGTTGATTCTCGGAGCAGGTGAGGTCCGTTCCGTCCTCGACGGGGGCGAGCGCGATGTGGTGTCCGCAGTGGAGGCGGCGTACCGGTCGCACGCGTTGGGCCGTACCCGGGTACCGCAGTCGGTTTTCCTCCGTTTCCCGGACGGAGAGCGCGAGCGGATCATCGCGCTGCCGGCCTACCTGGGAGGTGAGACGCCGACCTGCGGGGTGAAGTGGGTGTCATCCTTCCCCGGCAACCTCGACCGGGGGATGCACCGGGCCTCGGCCGTGATGATCCTGAACTCGGTACACACTGGCGTGCCGGAGGCGATCCTCGAAGCGTCGGCGATCTCGGCCGGGCGTACGGCCGCGAGTGCCGCCCTGGCGGCGTCCACGCTCTCCTCGTCCAGCCCGGAATCCGCGGTGACGCTCGTCGGCTGCGGTCCGATCAACTTCGAGGTGCTGAGGTATCTGTGCACCGTGCTGCCGACGCTGGACACGGTGACCCTGTACGACCTCAGCGCCGAACGGGCGCAGTCCTTCGCCGCCGAGGCGCGGTCGGTCTGGCCGGCGTTGAAGATCGACGTGGCCGAGAACGCGGCCGACGCCATGTCCCGCCACAAGCTGGTGTGTCTGGCTACGACGGCGAGCGCCCCGCACCTGAGTACCGAGCACTGCCGCCCGGGAACGCTGGTGCTGCATCTGTCGCTGCGTGACCTCACCACCGACTCGATCCGTTCCAGCGTGAACATCGTCGACGACGCGGACCACGTGTGTCGGGCCGCGACCTCGCTGGACCTGGCCCAACAGGAGGCCGGCCACCACGACTTCATCGCCGCCTCGCTCGGCGAAGTCCTGGTGGCCGGTGAGCGGTACGTCAGAAGTGACGAAGCCGTGACGGTGTTCTCCCCGTTCGGACTCGGCTGCCTGGATCTGGCAGTGGCCGACCTGGTCCGGCGTGCGGCGTCGGGCCGCAGCCTGGGCACCACATTGGATGACTTCCTACCGACGAAGCAGCAGGTGTGCGCATGACTGACATCCTCGAAACCAACAACCGGCTCCGACTGTCGTTCGAGCAGGAGCAGCTGTGGTTTCTCGACCAGGTCCGCTCCGGCACCCAGGAGTACCTGTTGCACTGGGGATTCCGGCTGCGCGGGCCGCTGGACCGGGCGGCGCTGACCGCCGCCCTCACTGACATCGCCGGCCGGCACGAGATTCTGCGCACCCGCTATTCGACGGTTGACGGACAGCCGGTGCAGATCATCGACGAGCCGTCGGCGGCCGACCTCACGGTGGTGGACCTCACCGGGCACCCGGCAGCTGAACAGGACCGACGGGTACGGGAGATCGGCGAGGTGGCGGTGACCACGCCGATCGACCTGCGTGAGTCAGCCCCCTGGCGGCTGACCCTCGTGCAGCTTGCCCCCACTGACGCGATCTTGATGCTGGTGGTGCATCACATCGCCTTCGACGGCCCGTCGCTGGGCATCCTCGCCCGGGAACTGGGCGTGCTCTACCCGGCCCATGCCGCCGGCGAGAAGTCGTCGCTGGAGCCACTGGAGCTCCAGTACGCCGACTTCGCCGACTGGCAACGGAGCCGATGGGACGCGAACGACGCGGCGTTCGTCCGGCACCTGGACTACTGGCGTGAGCGACTGGCTGGACTGCCGTCACTGGAACTGCCCACGGACCGGCAGCGCCCCGCCGCCTGGGAACCGGCCGGCGACGTGGTGGCGTTCGCGGTGCCGGCCCCGTTGGCGGCCCGGATCAGCTCCGTGGGACGCGCCGCCCGGACGACCCCGTTCATGGTGTTCCTGGCCGCCTACCAGCTCCTGATCAGCCGTTACGCGGATCAGCTCGACTTCGGTGTCGGGGTGTCGACCAGTGGGCGGAACCGGGTCGAGCTGGAGCCGGTGATCGGCTCGCTCGCGCAGACGGTGGTGCTGCGGACCGACCTGTCCGGCGATCCCACCTTCGTCGAGTTGCTCGGCCGGGTCCGCGAGACGGCCCTGGACGCCTTCGAGCACAAGGACGTACCCCTGCAACGCCTGGCCGCCGAACTGTCGCCGGACCGCGGCCTGTCCCGGAACCCGCTCTTCCAGGTCGGGTTCGCGGTCCTGAACGGCCAGGGGGAGCCGCTGAGTCTGCCCGGCATCGAGGTCGACTGGGTGCCGACCCCCGTTCGCAGTGCCACCTTCGACATGTCGCTTCAGATGACCGAGGAGCCGGACGGATCCTGGGTCGCCCGGATCACCTATCCGACCGCGCTCTTCGACCGGGCCCGGATCCAGCGGATGGCCGACAACTACGTGGCGCTGCTGGAGAACTTGGCGGCGGCGCCGGAGGCGCCGCTGCGCGACGTGTCGACAGTGGCGGCCGCGCAACAGCAGCAGTTGCTCGGCTGGCACCCCGCCCCGGGCGGAGCGACCGACGCGCTGCTGCCGGACCTGTTCCGGGCGCAGGCCGAGGCCACACCGGACGCGGTGGCCGTGGTCTGTGGTGACACCGAGCTGACCTACGCCGAGCTGAGGTCCAGGACGGACAACCTGGCCAGCTTCCTGCGCATTCGCGGAGTCGGCGCGGAAACCGCCGTCGGCGTCGCCCTGCACCGCGGTACCGATCTCGTGGTCGCGCTGCTCGGCTCGCTCACCGCCGGCGCGGTCTACGTCCCGCTCGCACCCGACCTGCCCGACGAGCGACTCGAGTTCATGATCGAAAATGCGGG
The DNA here is from genome assembly GCF_018070365.1 of Micromonospora sp. D93. Classification (NCBI taxonomy): domain Bacteria; kingdom Bacillati; phylum Actinomycetota; class Actinomycetes; order Micromonosporales; family Micromonosporaceae; genus Micromonospora; species Micromonospora sp. D93. The sequence goes on from NZ_JAGPXW010000004.1 coordinate 148,558, forward strand.
CGTCGAACTGGTGCTCACCGACACGGCGCTGCGGCAGCGGATTCCGCAGCAGACCCCGGTGGTGGTGCTCGACGAGCAGTGGGACGACATCGCCCGCGCCACGCCCCCGCCCCCGGTGGCGCTCGACGCCGCGAACGCCGCCTACGTCATGTACACGTCCGGCTCCACCGGTCGCCCCAAGGGAGTCGTGATCAGTCACGGCGGGATCCGGAACCGGGTGCTGTGGGCGGTGGACCGGTTCGGGCTCACCTGTACCGACCGGGTACTCCAGAAGACGACCATCGGGTTCGACGCGTCGATGTGGGAGTTCCTGGCGCCGCTGGTGTCCGGCGGTTCTGTGGTGATGGCGCCGCTGGACGCGCACCGCGACACCGCAGTGATGGTCGGTGCCCTCGCCGCGTACCGGATCACCGTGGTGCAACTCGTCCCGTCCGTGCTGCGCACCGTGGTCGAGGAGCCGGAGCTGGCCGCCTGCGACGCGCTGCGGCTGGTGTGCTCGGCCGGCGAGCCGCTGCCGACCGAACTGTGCGAGCGACTGCTCGGCGTGCGGGAGGTGGAGCTGTACAACACCTACGGACCGACCGAGTCCTCGATCGACGTGACCGCGTGGCGCTACGCGCGTGGTGAGACCGACGGTACGGCTCCGATCGGTGCCGCGCTGCCCGGCGTCGACCTGTACGTGGTGGACTCCGCCGGCCGGCTCGCGCCCATCGGCGTGCCGGGTGAGTTGCATATCGGCGGTGTCGGCCTCGCCCGCGGTTACGCCGGGCGCGGCGACCTCACCGCCGAACGCTTTACCCCGAATCCCTCCGCCACCCGGCCCGGCCAGCGGTGGTACCGCACCGGAGACCTCGCCAGGTGGCGTGACGACGGGGTCCTGGAGTTCGTCGGCCGCCTCGACGCGCAGGTCAAGGTGCGGGGGGTGCGTGTCGAACCCGGTGAGGTGGAGGCCGCGCTCCGGGCGCATCCGTCGGTCGCGGCGGCCGTGGTCACCTCCTACCGGTCCGTCACCGGTGACCTGGAACTCGCGGGCTACGTGGTGCCGACCGCCGGGGCGATGGTGGAGACCGACGAGTTGTCTGGATTCCTCGGCACCCGGCTGCCCGCCGCGATGGTTCCTGCCAGCATCATCGGGCTGGCCGCGCTGCCGTCGCTGCCCAACGGAAAGGTCGACAGGTCGGCGCTGCCGCCCCCCGGCAGCCGCCCACCGGACGACGACCCGGATCACGTCGAGCCCGATGACGTAGCCGCCGGTCACGGCGCCCCACGGACGGAGACCGAGCGGGCCGTCGCCACCCTCATGGGCGAGCTGACCGGGGTCGAGCGGGTCGGCGTCGGCGACGACTTCTTCGCGCTGGGTGGGCATTCGCTGCTGGCGATCCGGCTCGCGCACCGGTTGCGCCGCAGGTTCGGGCTGGAGCTGACGGTTGCCACACTGTTCGAAGGACGGACCGTGGAGCGGGTCGCCGCGGCGATCGACGCGGGCACGGCACCCGACAGCGAGCCGCAGATCGTGCCCGTACCCCGCGACGGCACCCTGCCGACCTCGTTCGGCCAGCAACGACTGTGGTTCCTGGACCAGCTCGAACCGGGCAGCGCGGAATACCTGATCCCGATGGTGTACCACCTCACCGGAACGCTGGACACCGCGACGCTGCGCCGCGCGGTGGAGCAGGTCAGCGCCCGGCACGAGGTGCTGCGCACCCGCTACGTCGGGGACAGCGGTGTCCCGCTGCAATTTGTGGATCCCCCCGGCCCGGTGCCCTTCGACGTGGTGGACCTGACCGGCACCGTGGAGGCCGCGAAGCGCGCCAGGACGATCATCGAAGCGGTGAGCGCCCGGCCGTTCGACCTCACCCACGAGCGTCCGCTGCGGGTCACCGTCGTGCACACGGCAGCCGACGAACACCTGGTCGCGATCACCCTGCACCACATCGCCTTCGACAACTGGTCGCTGGGCATCTTCCTGCGCGAGCTGAACGAGGCGTACGTGGCAGGGCTCGCCGATACCCCCTGGTCGACGCAGCCGCTTCCGGTGCAGTACGCCGACTTCGCCGTCTGGCAACGCGACCGGCAGGCCGACGGCACCATCGGCAACCAGATCGAGCACTGGCGCAACCGGCTCGCCGGGCTCGTGCCGGTCGAGCTGACCCCCGACCGGCCCCGCCAGCCTGGGCGTGACCTGCGCGGCGAAATGCTGATCGTCGGTATTCCGCAGACCACCGGAGCAGCAGTACGCGAGCTGGGCAACCAGACCGGCGCAACCCTGTTCATGGTGCTGCTGGCCGCGTTCGACGTGCTGCTGAGCCGCCACACCGGCCGCACCGACATCGCGATCGGCACCCCGGTCGCCGGTCGGACGCGGCCGGAGACCGAGGACCTGGTCGGCTTCTTCGTCAACAACCTCGTGGTCCGGGCCGACCTGGGCGGGAACCCGACCTTCCTCGACCTGGTCGACCGGGTCCGCCGGAGCGCTCTGGAGGCGTTCGCCAACCAGGAGGTGCCGTTCGAACACCTCGTCGACGCCCTGCAACCGGACCGCGACCTGTCCCGCAACCCGCTGTTCCAGATCATGTTCGAGGTACAGCACACCGGTGCCGGTAACGCGGCGTCCACCCTCGCCGGCTGCGCCGCGACCGGCCTGGACAGCGGCCTGTCGGTGGCCAAGTTCGACCTCACCCTGTCCGTGATGGAGCAGCCGGACGGCCGGCTAGAATGCTGGTTCGAGTACGCCACGGCGCTGTTCGACCGCTCGACGATCGAACGTCTCGCCGGCCAGTACCTACGCCTGCTGGGTGGAGTGACCGCCACCCCACAGACCCGGATCAGCGAGCTGGATCTGCTGTCGGCCGACGAACGCCACACGATCGTGCACCAGTGGGCGGACCCCGACGCGGACCGGCTGGACCTGCTCGACCCGCCCGGCGAACGGCACCTCTCGGTACCGCAACTGTTCGCACAGTGGGCGGCCCGGACTCCGGAGGCGACCGCCGTGGTGTTCGGCGCTGAGCGGCTCGGCTACGCCGAGCTGAACGCTCGGGTCAACGAGCTGGCGCTACAGCTCCGTGCGATGGGGGTCGGTCCGGAGGTCATCGTCGGCTCGTGCCTTCAGCGCGGGATCGCACCGGTCGTGGTGCTGCTGGCGGTGCTCAAGGCCGGCGGGGTGTACGCGCCGTTCGACCCGGAACATCCCCCGGAGCGGCTGCGCTACATGCTCGCCGACGCCGGAGCGCACCTGGTGGTGACCACCGGCGCGTTCGCCGACCGGTTCGCCGGGCACGGCCGGCCGGTGCTGGTCGTCGACGACGGGGACCGGGCGAGCGGCCGGCCAACGGCCGACCCGGCATCGGTCACCGTGCCGGACAACCTCGCGTACATCATCTACACGTCCGGGTCGACCGGCCGCCCCAAGGGCGTGATGATCTCGCATCGGGCGTACGCGCACCACTGCCGGGTGGTCGCCGACCAGTACGGCATCCGCGCGGGCGAACGGGTCGTGCTGCTCTCGGCACTCACCTTCGACGTCGCGATGGATCAGATCGGCGCCACTGTGGCCGCCGGTGCCACGATCGTGGTGAGCGATCCGGTCTTCTGGACGCCCAGCGAGCTGCCGGCCAAGCTGGCGCAGTACGGCGTGACGATCATGGAAATCACCCCGGCGTACTACCGGGAGGTGATGGAGTCCGGCGTGGACCGGCTCACCGCGATGAAGACCATCATCGTCAGCTCGGACGTGGTGACCGTCGACGACGCCCAACGCTGGGCGGCGACCGGCCTACCCGGCCGGTTCCTCTGCACCTACGGGCCGACCGAGGCGACCGTCACCTGCATGTTCAACTCTGTGTCGGGCGATCTCGCCGACGAGCGCAGCACGGCCACCCTGCACATCGGCCGCGCGGCCGCCGGCACCCGGGTGTACGTGCTCGACGCGGAGCTGCGTCCGCTCCCGGTGGGGGTACCCGGCGAGCTGTACCTCGGCGGCGTGCGCCTGGCCCGTGGCTACCACGACCGGCCGGAGTTGACCGCGGAGCGGTTCGTGCCCGATCCGTTCGCCACCGAGTCGGGAGCGCGCCTCTACCGCACCGGCGACCTGGTGCGGCTCCGGCCGGACGGCGCTGTCGACTTCCTCGGCCGCCTTGACACCCAGGTGAAGATTCGGGGTTTCCGGATCGAACTCGCCGAGATCGAAGCCGTGTTGGCCAGGCACCCCGCGGTGTCCGCGGCTGCCGTCGTCGCGAGGGACGTCGGGCCCGGCGACAAGCGGCTCGTCGCCTACCTGGAGTGGCCTCACGACATCGGACCCGACCTCGACGAGCTGCGGGCGTACATACGAGAGTCGCTGCCCTCGTACATGATCCCGTCGGCCTGGGTCACCGTCGCGGCCCTGCCGCTGTCACCGAGCAAGAAGGTCGACCGGGCGGCGCTGCCGGATCCGACGCCGTCCGAACTCGACGGTACCCGCGGGTACGTGGCACCGCGGAACCCGGCGGAGGAGACCATCGCCGGGATCTGGTCGGACGTTCTCGGCGTCGACCGGGTCGGCGTCGATGACGACTTCTTCGGGCTCGGTGGCCACTCGTTGCTGGCCACCCGGGTCCTGGCCCGGCTGCGGGCGGCCTTCGCCGTGGAGGTCCCGCTGCGCTGCCTGTTCGAGGTGACCACAGTGGCCGAGCTGGCGGTGGTGGTGACCGACCTGATCACGGCGGAACTCGACGAGTTGACCGACGCCCAGATGAGCGAACTGCTTTCCCAGGATGGTGCCCTGTGACTGACACAATCGATCGAGCCGGTTTGCGCGCGGAGTTGCTTCGGCGCAGGCTCGGAGGTGCCGCGACCGCCGCGCCGGATGGGGGGATCACCCGGGTCTCGCGTGAGACGCCGCTCGCGCTGTCGTTCGCGCAGCGCCGGCTGTGGATTCTCGACCAGGTTCGGCCGGGCGGTACGGAGTATCTGGCCAGCGCCGGCCTGCGCCTGTTCGGGCCGCTGGAACCCGGCGCGCTGCGGGCGGCGCTGGACGCAGTCGTGGCCAGGCACGAGGTGCTGCGCACCCGCTACGTGGTGGTCGACGGTGAACCGGGCCAGGTGATCGACCCTCCGCAGCCGGCCACGCTGCACGAGGTGGACCTGCGTGGCCTCGACCCCGCCGTGCAGGACGAACGGATCGCCGGCTGGATGACCCACGACCGGGCACCCGTCGACCTGGCGGCCGGCCCGGTGTTGACCGGAACCCTCGCGCGGCTGGCCGACGAGGAGCACGCGCTGGTGGTGACCCTGCACCACATCGCCTTCGACGGCTGGTCCGAGCAGGTGCTGTGGCGTGAGCTCGACCGGTTGTACACCGCCGCGGTGACCGGCGGGCCGTCCCCGTTGGGGCCCCTACCGGTGCAGTACGCGGACGTCGCCGAATGGCAGCGCGATGCGATGTCCGGTGCCAAGCTGGATCGCCAGCTCGACTACTGGCGGCAGGCGCTGGCCGGCGCCACCGCTGTGGAACTGCCGCTCGACCGGCCTCGCCCAGAGGTCCGGGACAGCGCCTGCGACCTGGTCCCGTTCGCGGTGTCCGCGCCCGACGCCCGGGCCCTGCACGAACTCGCCCGCCAGTCCGGCGCAACGCCGTTCATGGTGCTGATGGCCGGGTACGCGATCACGCTGGGCCGGTTCGGCCGGAGCAACGACATCACGATCGGCACCCCGGTGGCCTGTCGCGACCGGGCCGAGGTGCAGGACCTGATCGGCTTGTTCCTCAACACGCTGGTGCTGCGCACCGACCTGTCCGGCGACCCGTCCTTCCGCGAGGTGCTCCGGCGGGTCAAGGAGATGGCGCTCGGCGCCTACGCCCATCAGGAACTCCCGTTCGAACGGCTGGTGGACGAGCTGGCCCCGGTGCGCGACGCGTCCCGGACCCCGCTGTTCTCGACCATGTTCCTGTGGGCCAACGGGGACTCCTCGGCCCGCCGCATCGGCGAACTACGCGCCGAGGAACTGCCGGTCGGCGAGAGCGACGCCAAGTTCGACCTGACCCTGGTGGTCGTCGACCAGCCCGACGGCACCCTCACCGGCTTCCTGAACTACGCCACCGCGCTGTTCGACAGGGACACCGTCGAGCGGTTCGCGAGCCACTTCACCACTCTCGTCGGCAGCATCGCGGCCACACCGGATACACCGATCAGCCAACTGGTCGAGTCCCCACCGGCGGAGCGGGAGCTGGTGGTGCGGACGTGGAACGAGACCGAGGTGGCGTACCCGACCGGCACCCTGCCGGAGCTGTTCGCGCGACAGGTGGCTCGGACCCCGGACGCCGTCGCCCTCCGCTTCGAGGGCGAGGATGTCTCCTACGCCGAGCTGGACCGGCGGACCGACCGACTGGCGCGGTACCTGGTCGACGCGGGCGTCGGGCCGGAGTCGATCGTCGGCGTGTGCCGCCGACGCAGTATCGAGCTGGTGGTGGCGCTGCTGGCGATCCAGAAGGCCGGCGGCGCGTACCTGCCGCTGGACCCGGACCACCCGGCCGAGCGCCGGGACTACATGTGTGCCGACGCCGGTGTCACCATCGTCCTCACCGACGGCGAACCGGCCATCACCGGCAGCGGATCGGCACCGGCGAGCACGACCCCGGCCGGGCCGGACCACCCGGCGTACGTGATCTACACGTCCGGCTCGACCGGCCGGCCCAAGGGCGTCGTGGTCACCCACCGCGCGATCGTCAACCGGCTGCACTGGATGCAGGACGCCTACCGGCTGGACGACTCCGACCGGGTGCTGCAGAAGACCCCGTACAGCTTCGACGTCTCGGTGTGGGAGTTCTTCTGGCCGCTGATCACCGGGGCCACGCTGGTGATCGCCCGGCCCGACGGCCACCGCGACCCGCACTACCTGGCCGACCTGGTCGCCACCGAGCAGATCACCACCCTGCATTTCGTACCGTCGATGCTGCGGGTGTTCCTGGCCGAGTCGTTCGGGCCGCTGCCGTCGGTGCGCCGAATGATCTGTAGCGGCGAGGCGCTCCCCGCCGACCTGGTCGCCGCCGTCCACGAGCGGATCGGCTGCGAGCTGCACAACCTCTACGGGCCGACCGAAGCGGCCGTCGACGTCACCGCAGTGCGGTGCCTGCCCGAGACGCCGGTCACCATCGGACGGCCGATCGCCAACACGCGCACCTACATCGTCGACGAGAACCTGCGACCGGTCCCGATCGGAGTGCCGGGTGAGCTGCTGCTGGGCGGCCTGCAGTTGGCCCGCGGGTACCTCAGCGGCCCGGGGCTCACGGCACAGCGGTTCGTTCCCGACCCGTTCGAGGAGTCCGGCGGTGGAGGGCGGCTGTACCGCACCGGTGACCTCGCGAGGTACCTGCCGGACGGCCGGATTGACTACCTCGGCCGGCTCGACGACCAGGTGAAGATCCGTGGGCACCGCGTCGAGCTCGGCGAAATCGAGGCGGTGGCGGCGGAGCATCCGGGAGTGTCCGCGGTCGCCGTCGCGGTGCACGACGGCCAGCTCGTCGGCTACCTCGTCGCCCGGGACACGGACGCCGGCGTCGAGGTGAGCGACGTGGCGTCGTTCCTGCGCGGTCGACTGCCCGAGGCGATGATCCCGAGCCACTGGCAGCTGCTGCCCGCGCTGCCCCTGACCACCAGCGGAAAGACTGACCGGCGCGCGCTGCCGGCCCCGACACCTGGTCGCGCCTGGGCGCCCGGAGCGTACGTCGCCCCCCGCACCGAGGCCGAAGGCGTCGTCGCCGAGGCGCTCGCGGCGGCGCTGGGCATCGAACGGATCGGTGTGCACGACCGGTTCTTCGACGTCGGGGGTGACTCGATCCGTGCCATCCGCGCGATCGGTACCCTGCGCCGGGGCGGGCTGAACCTGTCGGTGCAGGACATCTTCACGCACCAGACCGCGGCGCAGCTGGCGACGCTCGCCGACCGGCCGGCGACCGATGCGGACGAGCCGCCGGTCGGCCCGTTCGAGCAACTCGACCCGGCCGACCGTGACCGGCTCCCCGACGGCCTGGTGGACGCCTACCCGATGGGTCAGGTGCAGGCCGGCATGGTGTACGAGATGCTGGTCAACGGCTCGCACCCGGCATACCAGAACGTCACCAGCTTCGACATCGTCGACGACGGCCCGTTCTCGCTGGCCGCGTTGCAGCAGGCCGCGCAATGGCTGGTCCACCGGCACGAGATCCTGCGCACCACGTTCGACGTGTCCGGCTACACCGAGCCGATGCAACTCGTCCACGCCGAGGCGCGAGTCGAGGTGGGCTTCGACGATCTGCGCGAGCTCCCGGAAGCTGAGCAGCAGGACATCCTGGAGCGGTACCGGGAGACGATGAAGCTGGCGATGCTGCCCATCGATCATGCGCCGCAACTGCGCTGGCATGTGCACCGCACCGGGGAGCGGACGTGGGTGCTGACCCACACCGAGTGTCACGCCATCCTGGACGGCTGGAGCCACCACTCCCTCATCGCGGAGCTGCGGGACACCTACCGGGCGATCCGGGACGCGGACCCCGACGCGCTGAAGCCCCCGCCCCCGGGGCGGTACGCCGACTTCGTCAGGTTGGAACGGCGATCGCTGTCGGCCGGGCCGGACGAACGTTTCTGGCGGAGCCGAAGCGGCGAGTACGACCGGATCGCGTTGCCGGCGGACACCGCCCCGGCCGGCCACGGCGCGGTGCCGGAGCTGCGGCTGTCCTGGCGGCATCTCGAACCGGGTTTGCGGGAGCTGGCCGCGCGGACGCAGACCTCGCTCAAGGCCGTGCTGCACACCGGGCACCTCGCGATGATCGGCGTCATCACCGGCCAGCGGCGGTTCTTCAGTGGTCTGGTCGTCAACGGCCGGCCCGAACTGCTGCGCGGCGACGAGGTGATGGGGATGTACCTCAACACGGTGCCGTTCGCGGTGGACCTGCGTACGCCCCGTTGGCGTGACCTCGTGCGCGCCGTGTTCGCCGAGGAGCTTGCCGTCTGGCCGCATCGGCGCTACCCGATCCCCGCGATGCAGCGCGCATGGGGCGCCGGTACGCCGCTGATCAGCAGCATCTTCTCCTACCTCGACTTCCACGTGCTCGACGCACAGCAGGACGTGTTCGGCACTGTCGTCGACGACAGCCCCAACGAGTTCACCCTTGTCACGTTGACCTTTCCGGGCGAGCTGCGCCTGGAGTGCCGGGCCGGCTGGGCGACCCAGGAGCGGCTTGCCGCCCTGGGTCAGACCTTCCTCGAACTGCTCACCGCGATGATCGCCGACGACGGCGCGAACCCGGTCGACCTCAGCTCGACCCCGGCACACCGGTTCGCCGAGCCGCAGCAGGACTGGTCCGCCCTGCCCGAGGCGTGCGTCACCGACCTGTTCACGACCCAGGCGCAGGCCCGGCCGGACGCCGTCGCACTCGAGTGCGGCGATTCGCGCCTGACCTACGGCGAACTCGACGCCCGGGCCAACCAGTTGGCGTTGGCGCTTCGTGGGCACGGCGTCGGCCTGGAAACGCCCGTCGCGGTCTGCATGGACCGCGGGATCGACGCGGTGGTCGCGCTGCTCGGCATCCTCAAGGCCGGGGGCTGCTACCTGCCGCTCGACCCCAAGTATCCGGCCGGCCGCATGGAGTATCTCCTCGATGACTCCGGCGCCCAGTTCCTGGTGAGCGGACCGACCCACGCCCACCGTTTCGCGGCGCGTGCCGGGCTGACCACGCTGAACCTGGACTCCGACTGGTGGTCGGACGGCAGCCGGCCGACCACCGCGCCACAGGTGACGCTGTCACCGGAGAACCTCGCCTACATCACGTACACGTCGGGGTCCACCGGACGTCCGAAGGGCGTGCTGGTCCCGCACCGCGGCGTCGTACGACTGGTGCACGGCCAGGACTACGCGAAGCTGGACGCCGACCAGGTCATGCTGCAAGCCGGCACGCTCGCCTTCGACGCGTCGACGTTCGAGGTCTGGGGCGCGCTGTGCAACGGGGCGCGGCTGGTCGTCTCCCCGGAGACGCCGACCGCCGACGAGCTCGACGAGCTCCTGCGCCGGCACGGGGTGACCGTGCTGTGCCTGCCCACCGGCCTCTTCAGCACCATGATGGACGTTCGGCCACAGGCGTTGGCCGGGATACGGGAAGTGGTGGTCGGTGGCGAGGTGCTGCCGCCGCTGCAGGTGCGTAGGGCGATGGAACACGGCGTGCTGGTCAGCAACGGGTACGGCCCGACCGAAAGCACCACGTTCGCCACCGTCCACCCACGGATCCCACTGCCGGCGCTCACCGACGTCATTCCGATCGGGAAGCCGATCAATCACACCTACGTGCACGTCGTCGACGAGAATCTCGACCCGGTTCCGTTCGGCGTGCCGGGCGAGCTGCTGCTGGGGGGTCCGGGCGTCGCGCGCGGATACCAGAGCCGCCCGGACCTGACCGCCGAACGCTTCGTACCGGACCCGTCCGGACACGCGCCGGGAAACCGGCTCTACCGCACCGGGGACATGGTCCGCCAGGATCCGGACGGCACGATCCACTTCATCGGCCGGCGCGACCACCAGGTGAAGATTCGTGGGCACCGCGTCGAATTGGGCGAGGTGGAGGCCGCGATCGCCGAGCTGTCCACGGTGCGGGCCGCCGCGGCGGCGGCGTACCAGGGCGTGGACGGCATCAAGCAGCTCGTCGGGTACGTCGTGCTCGACGAGGACGGCCCGGCCGACCCCGCCCGGCTCGGTGACGTGATGCGCGGCAGGGTCCCCGGCTTCCTGGTCCCGACGGCCTGGGTCCGCCTGGACCGGCTCCCGCTGAACGACAACGGCAAGCTCGACCGGGCCGCGCTGCCCAGGCCGGCGGCGGGAACGTCGGTACGGGAATACAGCGCGCCGCGTACGCCCACGGAAGTGGCCGTCGCCGAGGTTTGGACCGAGGTCTTTCACCTGCCCCGGGTCGGCCGTGACGACGACTTCTTCGACCTCGGCGGGCACTCGCTGCTGACGTTGCGGGCGATCGCGATGCTGCGGGACCGGCACGGCATCGAGACGACCGTTCGAACCTTCGTCGAGCACCGCACGCTCGCGGCGCTCGCCGCGTCGATCGACGGCGAGCGGCAGCCGGTCACGGCGTTGCTCTGGCTGCGCCGGACCGGCGACCAGCCGCCACTGGTGTGTGTGCACCCCGGCGGCGGCAGCGCGCACTGGTACCGGCGGCTGGCCGAGCACCTCGATCCGAATCTGCCGGTGGTCGCCTTCGAGTGGCCGGGCCGCGACCCGTCGACCGGCTCTGTGCCGTCCACGGAGGACATGGCGACCCGCTACCTCGCGGAGTTGCGGGAGGCGGTCCCGCGGGGGCCGTACCGGATCTTCAGCTGGTGTGGCGGCAGCGGGGTGAGCGCCGAGATGGCCAGCCGACTGATGGCCGAAGGCGAGGAGGTCACCTTCATCCTGCTCGACCCGGGGCAGGACGCCTGGCAGAAGGAGCACCTCTGGTCGGAGTACGGGCTGATCAAGCAGTGTGTGACGAACCTGGAGCGGCTCGACGCGGCGCCGCCGGACGAGGACACCTCGGTGCTCCGGCAGGAGACGCTGGCGCTGCTCGAACACATCGTGGACGACATCGTCGGCAACGACGGGATCACGCTCCCCGAGCGCGGCGCGGGAACGATGTGGCTGCCCGCCGCGCGGATGTGGGAGGAGGTGATGGAAATGGTGCTGTCCTACCGGGACCGCCCGTACGCCGGACACCTGCATCTGATCGTCAGCGACGAGCTGGCGCTGGGCGAGCACGAGGTCGTCAGCTCCGGCCAGAGCTACCACGACTACCTCCAACGGTGGCGCGAGCGGACCGCCGGGCTGGGGGTACACCGGGCGAAGGGTGAGCACTTCTCGGTCATGAAGGAATACGTGGCGGACCTCGCCGGCATTCTGACGGGGCTGATCGACAAGCCGGCGGGCCGACGGTGAACGGTATGTCGACCGCGCCATCTCCCGCACCGGGCACCACCAGACGGGCCCTTGCGGCGGTGTATGCCGCCGGCGCCGGGTCCGCCGTCGGGACCCAGATGACGACGCTCGCGCTGCCGTGGCTGGTGCTGGAGAGCACCGGCTCGGCACCGCGGGCGGGTCTGGTCTTCGCCGTGTCGGTGCTCCCCATGGCGGTGCTCGGATTCGCGGGCGGCGAGGTCATCCAACGGTACGGCGCACGCCTAACCATGGTGGTCATCGACCTCGCGCAGTTCGTGGCCATCGCGTCGATACCTGCGCTGGCCGCGGTGGGCCTGCTCAGCTTTCCCCTGCTCCTGACAATCGTCGCGGTGATCGGCGTACTCGGAGTGCCCTACTTCGCCGCGCAACGCGACCTGGCCACCGAACTCGCCGGTCCGGACCCGAAGGCGCTGATGCGGACGAACAGCGTGCTGGAAGGGTGCTTCAACATCGCCGCGTTGACCGGCCCGGCCATAGCGGGCGTGCTGATCGCGGCGTTCGGCGCGGAGAGGGTGCTGTTGTTCGACGCCGTGACCTCGGCGGTGTCGGGTCTGCTGTTGTGGTGGTTCGTCCCGCGCACGCGGCGGACGGAGCCGGCGACGCCGGCACTGCAGGAGCGGCAGACCCCGGAGCACTCGGGAATCCTGGCCGGGGTACGCGCATTGCTCCGGGACGACTTCCTGCGACGGGTGATGGTCACGACCGTCAGCTTCGGCTTCCTCATGCGGGTCCTGATGCTCGCGCTGCCGCTGCTGGCGTTCGCCCGCTTCGCCGGCGATGCCAGGGTCGGTGGGCTGCTGCTCTCCGGCTTCGGCGCCGGCGCGATTGCCGGGGCGGCCGTCAGCTATCTGATCGGCAGCCGGTTGTCCCCGACGATGGTCTTCGGGCTGGCCGCCTTCCAGCTCGTCCTGCCCTGGTGGGTGCTGCTGTTCGACGTGCCGGTGCCGGTCCTCGTCGCCGCGCTCGCGGTGTCCGGTGCGGCGCTTCCGTTGTCCAACGCTCCGTTCTTCAGCATCCTGGCCACCCGGTTCGCGGCGGACATCCGGGCGAAGGTGATCCAGGCGGTCATGACCATCAGCAACATTGCCGGCCCGCTGGGCTTCCTGGCCGGCGGGATGGCGATCGGCCGCTTCGGCGTGACGACGACCCTGCTCGTCCTCGCGGCCCTGTCCACCCTCGCTGCGGTCAACCTGGTGGTGGCACTGCGGCACTTCGATCCGGTGACGCTGACCAGCCCGCAGCCCGAGCCTGCGACGGCAGCTGCTCGGTAGCCCGCTCGGCCCAGTGCCCGCGAACCACTGTTGGTTCCTCGCGGAACGGTTCACCCGACTACGTGAAGGATGTGATGTCCGGGCCGACCTCGGCCCGGACATCACCGTGTGATGACGCGGAGGAAGCGCCCTGGTGCCTGGTCCTCCGACGACGATCGCGCGGGCGCAGCTCAAGGGCAGGGCGCGGTTGCAGGTTCGCAACCGCGCCCATCAGGGTGGCCGGTGGGGTGCCGGCCGGGCTCGCAGTCTGTCGGGTCGACGCCGTCCTCAGGCCAGCGTCGACGGGGTCTCCGTCTCGATCGCCGCGACGGCCAGCAGCCGACCGCTGGCGGAGTCGCGCAGTTCCAGGTCGGCGATCTCGGAGAGCGGGTCGGTGACGTTCTGCCATCTCCGGGCGGTGACGGTGAAGAGCGAGCCCAGGTCGGCGTTGCCGAAGAAGCCCACCTTCTGATCGATCACCCGCCGCTGGAGGAACTGCCGCTCGGTGCGGCCGAGCCCACGCCACAGACGCATCAGCGCCGTGTCGAAGATCGAGAAGTACGAGGCGAAGTAAACCAGCCCGGCGCCGTTGATGTCCCGTACGGCGTCCAGCGCGTACTCGAAGGACAGCTCGCCCCCGGCGACCGCGAATCCCGGCGGCGCCGGGGTGAGGAAGCTGCCCGCACCGCGGGCGCGGCCGACGAGCGTACGCGGTGAGAACTGATTGGGGAGTCGCGGCAGGTCGGCGTTGTCGAAACCGTCGGGGACGGTTTCGGAGAGGACCCGGTTGCTGCCCGGATTGCCGCGCGCGATCCACCGGTTGAGCGTCTCCGCGTACATGCACTCCGGGTCCGGCGTCTCGTAGACCTCCGCCGGATCGAGGAACGCGGCGCCGAGGCCGGAGCCGGTCGGCGCGAGCCGGTGCAACGTCAGAACCGAGCCGCCGCCGAACTGGAAGACCCTCGACGTCACCTCAAGCTCGTCACCGAAGGCCAGGCCGTGCGGATGAACGACCTTCCCGCCCCGGACCCGGTAGTAGTAGAACGAGAGGTAGGTCGGTTGGCCTTCGGCGGTACGAGCGGCGTGCACGTTGGTGCGGCAGGTCTCGGCCACCGATTCCCACGTCCAGTCGCCGATCCGCCCGAAGATCAGAGACCCGCCGCTGCACATTCCAGGCGCGACGATCACCTTCCGGTGAAGGGCTGTGTTCTCGGGCATCATCTCAGCCCTCCAGTCGTGAGTAGTTCCGGTGCGTTGCGGATGCGCCACTGGTGTACTGCCGCGAGGAACGCGTCGTTGTCCGAGGGCGAACCGAGCGACACCCGGACGCCCTCCCCGGCGAAGACCCGCAGCTCGATTCCGACCCGGGCACACCAACTGCCGAACGGGCCCGCGTTCTGGCCGAGCCCGAGCCACAGGAAGTTGGCCTGGCTGGCCGGGACCGCGAAGCCGTCGGCCAGTAGGGCAGCCCGCACCCGGGTCCGCTCGGCGATCGTCTGCCGGACCCGCGTCAGGAGCACGTCCTCAAGGGCGAGGGCGGCGACCGCCGCGTGCTGGGCCGGCGCGCTCACCGCAAAGGGCAGCGTCACCTCGCGCAGCGACGCCACTATGCGCGCCGCGCCGATGAGATAGCCGACCCGGAGCCCGGCCAGGCCGTACGCCTTCGAGAACGTGCGCAGGACCACCAGGTTGGGATACCTGTCGCACAACGCGAGACCGCCGGTTCCCATCGGCTCGTCGACGTACTCGAAGTACGCCTCGTCGAGGGCGACCAGGCAGGTCGGCGGGACGCGATCGAGGAACGCGCGCAGCCGGTCCAGGCCGAGCAGCGTACCCGTGGGGTTGTTGGGGTTGCAGATGACGACCAGCCGGGTCGTGGCGGTGATGCGATCGGCCATGGCGGCGAGGTCGTGCACGTCGTCGGCGAGTGGCACCCGCTCCGAGTGGACCCCCAGATGGCCGGCGAGGATCGGGTAGTACTCGAAGGAACGCCAGGCGTAGACGGCCGTCGCACCCGGCCCGGCGAGCTGGAACACCGCCTGGAGCAACGCACAGGATCCGGCGCCGACCGCCACCCGGTCCGGTTCGACAGCGTGCCGCCGGGCGAGCGCCACGGTCAGGTCGGTACACGCAGGGTCGGGATAGCGGTTGACGTCCCGGCTGCTCGCGGCGACCGCGGCGACGATGTCCGGCAACGGGCCGTGCGGTGACTCGTTGCGCGACAGGGCCCGGCTGGCGGCATGGGACCTTCCGGCGGTCGGCCCCGCGGCCTCACGCACGACAGCGCTCCGCGACCAGCTCGGCGATATCGCCAACCGTCGCGAGTTCCAGCAGTTCGTAGTCGGAGACGTGGATGTCCAGCCGCTTGCTGAGCAGGTCCGACAGCTCGACCACGGCGAGGGAGTCGAGGCCGACCTCGACGCGATCGGCCGTGGCCACGACGTCCTCGGTCCGCATCTGCAGATCCTCGACCAGGATGGCCTTGAGTTGGTCAAACATGGCTTGCCGTCCGTTCAAGCTGACCCGTGGACCCGGCACGCAACGCGAGCGCCACGTCTTCGATGAGGTCCTCCTGCCCGGCCACCGCCTGTAGGCGGCCCAGTTCGAAGAAGACGTCGCGCGGGTCGACGCCCTCGCGGGCGGCGACGTCCAGCACCCGGTTCCTGAACCCGGAGAACACTCCGGCGAGACCACTCACCACGCCGATCGAGTCGATGGTGGGCGGCGCGGGCATCAGCTCCCGCTCGGCGATGTCCGCCGCGTCCAGCAGCCGATAGAGATCGATGCCGGTGTCATAGCCCAGCCGTTCGAGCACGGGCACGAGAACTTCCAGCTGGGTGTTGCCGGCCCCCGCGCCGAACCCCCGGGCGCAGGCATCCAGGATGGTGGCGCCCGCCTCGGCGGCGGCGATGGAGTTCGCCACCGCCATACCGAGATTGTTGTGCCCGTGAAACATCAGCGGCACGCTGACGGCGGACCGGATGGCCGCGATCCGCGTGCTCACGTCTCGCGGCAGGTAGTGGCCGGAGGAATCGAGGATGCCGACGCCGGTCGCACCGAACTCGACGAGCCGCGCGCACTCCTCGGCCAGGCGCTCGGGACTGGCCATATGGCTCATCAGCAGCACGCCGTGTGCGTCGACGTCCGCGTCGCGCAGCAGCCCGAGGTGCCGTTCGGCCAGGTCGCTCTCGGTGCAGTGGGTGCCGATACGGACGAGGTCGACGTCGTACGAGACGGCCAGCCGGATGCTCTCGGTCGTGCCCCAGCCCGGCAGCATGAAGACGCCGAGCTTGGTGGTGGTCAACGCGTCCCGGACCACCGACAGCATCGCCTCGTCGCTGAGCAGGGCTCGGCCGGCTTGCAGGGACGAGGCGCCCAGGCCGTTGCCGTGTCCCACCTCGACGACGGGTACCCGGGCGGCGTCGGCGGCGGCAGCGTACGCCCGAAGTTGCTCCCGCCCGAGCTGGTGGCGGACGGCGTGGTGCCCGTCGCGCAGCGTCGGGTCGTGGATCAGGATCGGTTGTCTCGGCGAACTTTCCGCAGCTTGCTGGCTCATGACACGACCTCCATGGCCTCGATCGGTCGGCGTTCCACCGCACAACGCTCGGCGACCCGGATCGCAGCCGAGTTGATGATGTCGAGGTTGCCCGCGTAGGCGGGTATCTGGTCGCCTGAGGAGGTCACCTCGACGGCGATGAACGCCTTGTTGTCGTTCACGATGCAACTCGCCACGGTGTAGCCGGTGGCGAAGGCACGGACCTCGGCGGCGGCGGACGCCACGAGCGGGTGCACCGACTCGTGGGTCAGGCCCTCGCCGACCAGCGACATGGCCACTCTGAAGGTCGCCGGAGGACGAGCCGGGCTGACGTTGAGGATGGCCTTCACGTCCTCGACGCCGGTGAACTCGCGGAGCGCGTCCTGAGTGGTCTCCACGTACTCATCGAGGTTCAACCTGGTCCCGCGGCCGACGCTGAGTGTCGCGGCGGTCGCGACCACCTCCACGTAGTCGATGCGGTGGGCTCGGGCGATCGCTCGTACGATCGGCACCGATGCCTGCCCACCGCAACTCACCATGTTCAGGTCGCGGTGAGCGGCGGCCTCCGCGCCGTTGACGGTGGGGACGACCATGCGCCCGATCCGGCTGGGTGTGAGGTCGATCAGCAGCGTGCCGAGCGGTGCCAGCACCTCGGCGTGCTCGGCGTGCGAGCCGGCGTTGGTGGCGTCGAAGACCACGTCGAGCGGTTCGTCGAGGTCGGCAAGTGACGACAGACCACGGCTGGCGGCCGGCAGCCCCAGCCGAGCGACCCGCTTGAGGCCCGGGCTGTCGGCCGTCCGGCCAGCGACGAGGCGAAGGTCTAGTGCAGCGGACCGCTCGACTTTCACCGCCAGGTCGACGCCGATGAGCCCGGCGCCGAGCACCCCAGCTGACAGCCGTCGTTCTGAATTCATCGAGGAGATCGCCTTTCTACCCGCGTCGGACTACGTATTGGTGACGTGCAGAGTGACCGAGCCCAGATGATCGAATTCGGCGGTGTAGGTGTCACCGGGGCTCAACGGGACCGCGGCGTGCAGGGCACCGGTCATGATCAACTGGTCGGCCTCCAACGTGACGCCACTTTCGCCCAGCAGGTTCGCCAGCAGCGCCACCACCGCCACCGGGTTGCCCAGGGCGTCGGCGCCCTGACCGGCCGCGACCAACTCCCCGTTGCGACGGAAGGCCATTCGCACGAGCCGGTAGTCCAGCTCCGCGCTGGCCGGGATCGAGCGTCCCAGCACGGCCGCGCCGTTCGAGGCGAGGTCGGCGATCGTGTCGCCCAGCCGGATGCGCCAATCCGTGATCCGGGAGTCGACGATCTCGAGACCGGCGATGACCTCTCCGATCGCCGCGTGGGCCTGCTCCACGGTGACGCCAGGACCGGTCAACGGCCTCGCCAGCCGAAAGACGATCTCGGCTTCCACCTTCGGCGAGATGAACTCGCCGCGAGCGAAGCACGCACCGTCCGCGCGGACGGTCGAGGCGAACACCGGGCCGTAGTCCGGGGCGTGGACCCCGAACATCTCCTGCATGGAGGCGGAGGTAAGCCCGGCCTTGTAGCCGATCACCCGTTCGCCGTCGGCGATCAGCAGTTCGGTCAGCCGGCGCTGGACGGCGTATCCGCCGGCCGCGTCGAGCGTGGGGCAGGCGTCGGTGAACGGAGCGATCGGCACGCGGTTGCTCCGTGCCTCGTACAGGGCCATGGCCATGCGCTCGGCGTCGTGCTCCGCCAGCGTCGCTGCTCCGCCGTTCCGGCTCATCGCGTGGCCACGAAGAGGCGGCTGCCGGGCATTCCCAGGGTGGTGGTGGCCACCTCGGAGAAACCGGCCTGCCGGAAGAGTTCGCACCACCGGTCCTCGGTCGGCAGCCGTACGCCCATCGAGGTCTCGTGCAGGTAACTGAAGAGGGCGCTGAAGGCGCGCTCGCCCGGCGTGTCCACGTACGGCACCGCGTCGGTGACCACCAGGCAGCCGCCGTCGGCGAGGTGCTCGCGGCAGGCCCGCAGGACGCTTGCGAAGACCTCGGGATGCTGAGCGACATCATGCATGACGAAGCCGGCATGGATGATGTCCGCGCCGTCGAGTGGAGCGGGGTCGTCGACGAGCGTCTCGACGGACCGGTTGACCACCCTGAGCCGGTCGTCCACCTGGGCGTGGCGACCGGCGCGTTCGGCCTCCTCGCACGCTCCCGGGCTGAGGTCCAAGGCCACGCCGGTGCTGGTGGGCAGCTCGGTCAGCAGCCGGATCAGCAGCGCGCCCGCGCCGGAGCCGAGATCGACGATGTGTCGGGGCTTGCGGCTGATGATCTCGGACAGCACTCCGGGATAGAAACCGCGCGAGCCGATCCAGCGGGACGACACCGCCACCCGTCTGCCGTCGCGCTGGTGCTGGCGGCCGGCCGCGTCCGGCTCACGCAGAAACCGCTCCGCGTGATCGATGTACGGCCGGTTCGCGTTGAGCGACCAGGAGAGATAGCCCGCCTCGTACCGCCGGTCCGCGAGCTCCGCGCAGGGCATGAACGGCCCGGTCTCGGCGTCGCGCTCCAGCAGCCCGGCGGCGGACATGGCGCGCAGGAAGAGGAGAGCGCGAGCTTCGGGAACGCCGGTCGCGGTCGTTGCCTCGGCCAGCGTGAACGGCGTCCCGCGATCGAGTAGCGGCGAAAGTCCCAGATTCTCGGCGATCTCCAGAAGAGTGGCGTTCGCCGCAAGGTCTGCGGCGATGTCACTGACGTCAGAACTAATCACTGGTTCACCCACATCCTGCTGATTCGGCGACTTTTCGGTACCGATCCTTGCTCTTCCGATTCGCGTCCGTCCAGGTAGGAGAGCTGGCGATGGGCTGACGGCCTCCATCAACCGCTCCTTCCGTAACTGTCGCAATCGACGTTCTCGGCACGGATCTACAACGGATGTCAATGTGTCACGGAGACACGGATCGCCTGCAGAGAAGAGTCGGCAGACATACGGGAAGGCTGCCGCCACCGGGTCGGCCGCCGGCGCAGCCGGCCCGTCGCCTTACGGGCAGGACGACCGGCGCTGACGCGACGATGGCGAGTCGATGCTCCGCTATCAGGCCGCGCCGGCGGCCGACAGCGAGTCGACAGCGAGTCGACAGCGACCTGTTAGTTCGTCGCGGAACCATCCGGCCAGGAAATTCCGACGCCACGCCAGGCCCCGGCGTGACGACGAAGGAGGCGTGATGGGCGAACCGATGTGGGTCAACGTCATGGCGACCGACCCGGTGCTGGAGGCGGGCGTGACGAGCGCGATGCTCGGGTGCCCGGACATCGCGGTGGTGACGACGCGGGAGAAGGCGGCGGTCACGGTCCTGGTGGTCGACCATCTGGGCCAGGACGCGCTGGATTCGGTGCGGGCCGTCCGCACCGGCGCAGACCGGCCCGAGGTGGTGCTCGTCGTGCCCGAGGTGGAGCCGGCTGACGCGCTGCGAGCCATCGCGGCGGGTGCGCGCGGCCTGCTTCGGCGCCGGGAGGCGACTGCGGAGCGACTCACCCGCGCCGTGCTGGCCGCCGGTGAGGGGGACTGCACGGTCTCGCCGGACATGCTCGACCGGTTGCTTGCCGCGCCGGCGGTTCCGGCCGGCACCCTGGCGTCGAACATCAGCGACCGCGAGCGCGCGGTACTGCGGCTGATCGCCGAGGGCCGGGAGACCGGTGAGATCGCCAAGGAGCTGTGCTACTCGACGCGAACGGTGACCAGTGTCGTGCATGACATCACGCGACGATTCCGGCTGCGCAACCGGGCCCACGCGGTGGCCTTCGCCCTGCGGGCCGGGATGTTGTGAACGGCGAACAGGAGAAGATCATGATGGCATTGACCGCACATGTGGTGGCCTCGAACGCGACCATCCGGGCCGAGGTGCTGGCCGCGCTGCGGCGTGCCGGCGTCACACCCGTGCCCGACCCGTACGAATCACCGGACACCGTCATCGTCACGGCGGTCGACACGGCGCATGAGGCGCTGACGGCGTGTCCGGCGCGGCCGCGGTCCACGGCGCAGCGGACGCTGCTGGTCGCCGACCGATTCTCACCGATGGACGTGGTACGCGTACTGCGTTCGGGGACTCTGGTTATGCTCCGCTTCGCCGACGTCACTCCGGGCCGACTGGCCGCTGCGGTGCAGGCCGCCCGGGACGGGGAGGTCCGGCTGCCGCACGAGGTGCTGGTGGGGGTGCTCGGTGGCACCGGTACGCCGAACCAGGCCACCACGTCCTGGACGGCCGGCCGGTCGCCGCTGACGCCCCGTCAGACGAGGGTGCTTGCGTTGATGGCCGAGGGCCAGGACAACGCGATGATCGCCCGGTCGTTGCTGTGTTCCAACCACACGGTGAAGAACGTCATCTACGACATGATGGCGCGGTTGCAGGTTCGCAACCGCGCCCACGCCGTGGCCTGTGGTGTAGCGGCCGGGTTGATCTGAGTTCGTCCCGTGGGTGCACACCGGCGTGCAGCTGCGCGGGCGAGGCGACCGTGCCGTCGTCACCACTCGGCTGGCCGACGGCGGTCAGCGACCGGCATCCGGTCACCGATGACCCGCAACAGATCGGCCGGCTCGGTCGCATAGCTCAATCCGGATCCGGGCAACTGCACCAGATCGGTGTCCCCGTACGCCGACCAGCCGGCCACCACCTTCGCCTCGATGCCCTGGTCCAGCCACCGAATCGCGGTCAGCGGACAGCGCAGCGGCGCCGGGTGGGGCACTTGATAGGCCCGCAACGCGGCCAGTTCGGCCCGGAGCGCCCGTGCGCCGGCCGCGACGATCGACGGCAGCGGGATGGTGCCCATGGCCACTGCGGTCGCCAGCACCCGCTCGGTCAGTTCGTCGTCGGTCGGTTCGGTGTGCGCCTCGCCGGCATAGCGGCTGAGGTACTGGGGTGCGGGACAGCCCGAGATGAACAGGCGCAGCGGTGCCGGCGCTCCCCGCTGGTCCAGCTCGACCGCGACCTGGTAGCCGAGCAGCGCGGCACCCTCGTGGCCGAACAACGCGAACTTCTCGACCCCCCGGCGCTTGAGGTCCGCCACCAGCTCCGCGGCCCGCTCCGGCAACCCTGAAGAGGGCTGGGCCGCAGACCGCGTTCCCGGTGCTTCGCCGCCCAGGTCGTCCACGACCGGCGGGCGGACAACGCGCCATGGGCCGACGGTGTCGGGCCATCGGTCGAACTGGAAGTCACCGTTACCGGCGCTGGGTATGCAGATCAGCGTTGCGGTGTCGACATGCGGAGCGGTCCGCTGGTCCAACCATGAGGCCATGAGGAGGGTCGCCTTCGTTGACGGAGAGTAGGCAATTCTTGCTCAACCGTCGTCCCGGGCGCCTCCACACCGCTATCGCCGATCGGGTAGGCAGCGGCCGGCGAGGAAAGCGTCGTGATGGGGAGCCGAAAACGGCCGGCCATAGCTTCGTTCCTGTCGGCGGCAGCCGGCACAAGAACCGAAGCAGACAAGGGGTACTGAGTTGCTAGTTTCAATGGTTTCCGGTCCGCGCCTGATCGTCTCGTCGGCCACGACGGTGGTCGCTGTTGCCGGCGACACGCCGTGGGGCTGATCAGCCTCTCCCGGGCAGGCCGACGGAGGGCCGCCGCAGCGGTGTCCCTCCGTCGGTCAGGTGCCACCTTCCTCACGAAGCCGGAAGTGGTTCGGCCATCGCCACGGCTATCTTGCGTGGCCCGGTGAACGGCTCACGGGCGTGAGCCGCAAGCATGTTGTCGACGATCAGTACGTCGTCGCGCTCCCAGTCGAAGCGGCGCTGGGCGGCTCGGTAACAGTCGCGCAGGTGCGCCACGACCTCGTCGGGGATTCGCCCGCCGTCGCCGTAGTACGTGTTGGTGGGCAGGTCCGCCTCGTCGAACATCTCCCGCAGCCCCTCGCAGTCCTCCTCGGGCAGCGTGGTCACATGGAAGAACGTGAGGTGGTTGAACCAGACGGTCTCGCCGGTCACCGGGTGCTGGTGGACCGCCCGGCGGCGGGCCGTCGTACGCAGGCCGTTGCGCCCGACCCACTGGACCTCCACACCGCTACGCGCGCAGTAGCGCGCGACCTCCGCCCGGTCGGTGGTGTTGAACGCCTGCTGCCACGGCACCCCGAAGCCCTCGGTGAAGTTGCGCACCACCGTCCAGCCGCGCCGGGTGAATTCCTCCAGCACACTCGGATCGATCGACCGTAGGATCCGGCGCGTGTCGGCCAGCGGCGTGGCACCCTGCGTGTCGGGCGGGGTGATGCAGTAGAAGAACAGCGTCAACGGCCAGGTCGCCTGGTACGAGTTCTCGTTGTGCAGGAAGATCTCCTCGGTCGGTGGGTAGTCCGTCGAGGTGTAGACCTGGCCCTCGATGGTGCTACGCGGTGACGACCGCTCGGCGTAGGACAGCGGCGCACCGGACACCGCCCGGACGACCCGTTCGAACCCGCTGACGCCGCCGATGTCGAAGCCACGCAGCAGGACCGCGCCGTGGGTGTGCAGCTGTCGACGGACCGATTCCCGGATCCCGGCGATCTGACTCTCGGCCGGTGCGCCACCGCTGGGCGCGGTAAGCACAGCGGGCAGTGTCGACTCATCGCTTGACACCGCGGGTATGAGGCGTACGGGCGTGATGTTGCTCGTGGTCACCATCGGCTCCCTTCGTTGCATCTGGTGGTCGGGTCGGATCAGCAGGGCCCCGGGTCGCCGGCTCCGACGTCTCGGCCGGATCCCTGGCGGCACACGTCGAGCCAGGCGGCCGGGTCGTCGGGGTTGTCCGGGACGCGTTCGCAGATGACGTAGCGCCGTGGTGTCATCGCCGTCGGATACGCCTTCACCGCTGCCAGGCAAGCGGCGTGGGCCTGTTCGGTGGTGCGGATGGCCTCGGTCCGCGCCAGATGAGCGACCAACGGCAGGCCGTCCACCTCCGCGAAGATCCTGGCACCGGTCGACGGCAGGCTGTCGTCGAGCAACCGTTGCACCTCGGCCACCTCGATCCAGCAGCCGTCCACGAGCAGCCAGCCGGGGCCCCGCTGTACCGGGCTGAGCGGGATCGAGTCGCGGATCCCTCGGGCGCCGAGGTCAGCGGACCCGGCCGCGATCAACAGGTTCTCGACCGCCAGGAGCAGCGATTCGACCTCGTCGTCGGGGATGCGGCTGGTGTCGCTGCTCCAACAGCCGAGACGCAACTGCCCGTCGGTGCCGTAGAGATCGAAGCGGATCAGCGTGGTGCCGGCGGGCATCGGCTGCCGCCGCAGCTGCGTCGTGCGTCGCGCGGCGACCAGTTCATCCGGCGTGGGTACCGGTGCCGTGGCCCGTCCTGCCGCCCGACCAGACTCGATGACAAGGTTGTTGAACAACGGTTCGCAATCGAATACGACGCCGCGCTCGTGCTCGGTGCGGCGTGCGATGGCACTCTGCCGGTCCACGTCGTAACGGCCGTGCCGGCTCGCGTCGACCACAGCAGCCCACGCCTGCCGGACCAGCCGGTCGAAGGTGGTGTCACTGATCGTGAGCGTGATCGACGCGAGCTGCGCGAGGCTGCCGACGTGCTGCCGAAGGTGCGGCTCGAAACGATTGGCCGACAGGGTGGGGAGCACGAGTTCCTGTACGCCGGTCCGGTGCGAGAGCACCGCGCCGATCGCCGCCAGCACGACGCTGGCGCGACTCGTCCTGGTGCGCGCCGTCACCGCTCGCAACGCCATCCCGGCTGCGGTGGAGGTCATCTCGACGGAGACCGACCCGGTGCCGGCGGCGACCCGCGGGACCGGGTACAGGCACTGCGGCATGCGGGAGAACCGGTCTTTCCAGTAGCTCAGCACCGATTCCTCGTGCCGCAGGGCCTTGGGCGAACGTTCCAGGGCGGCCAGGTCCAACGGCTGGATTGGTGGTCCGCCGGCCGGTCGTGCATCGCGGTCACGGATCAGGTCCGCGAACTCCCGCTTGATGATCTCCATGGCCTGATAGTCGACCGCGAGATGCGAGCAGCCGATCACCGCGGCCTGCACCACCCCGGCGGAGCTGGTGGACGCCGCACCGGATGACACCGCGACGGCGACCCGGACCGGCAGTTCGCCGATGCGGTACGCCCCCGCGGCGCGCAACCGCCGGGTGAGGTCCCTGGCCAGGCTCGCCCGGTCGACGAGTTGTGGGTCAGCGGCCTCGATCGCGTAGACCTCTACGACAAGCTCGCCGGTGGCGTGTACGAACTGCTGCGGTTCGACGCCGTCCACGTAGGTCGTACGTAGTCCTTCGTGCCGCTCGATCAGGACCGCGAGTGCCCGGGCGACGTCATCGACCACGGTCGAGGCCGGAACGTCGAGTTCCCCCGCGACGGCCGCGAAGAACTGCTCCGACTCACGACGCAGCCACTGCAGAATGTTGTACTGGCCGATGTTGAGGGGCCCCTCGGCCGATCGCGTTCCGTGGAACCGCACGGTCACCGGTGGCAGCGGGACCAGGCTCACCGATCGCCCCCGACGCCGGGGCGCGCGGGTTCCGGTTGCCTGGTGGGTCCGCGTCGTCCGGGTGCTCGGCGCGGCACTGTCGGTGTGCCCTGGTGAGACCATGTGCGCCAGGCTATTGAGCGCTCCACGCCGCGCAGTAGAGAAGGACCGGTAGCGACTCGGGGCCGGGCCGTGTGCGCTGTTCTGCCGGTTGTTCTCTGCGTGCGCCGGCCCTGCCGGGCCATCATCGATCTGCGTCCATCATGTGTGCGCCGGCAAGGTCTGCCGGGTGGGTCTGCGTTTCGTCCACTCGGCCGGCCCGTCCGGCAGGTCGCCGACCGCCGGGTGGATGACGACGCACTCGATTGTGGGAGGCTCGAATGAGCGTATCGATCCGTCAGCGGATCACCGATATCGCGGAGATGTCAGCCGATCGGCCTGCCCTCGTCGGCTTCGACGAGAACTTCGTCGAGCAGGTACTGACGTGGCGGGAGCTGGCCGAGCGGAGCGGCCGGCGGGCGGACGCACTGGTGGACGCCGCCGCTTTGAAGACCGGTCCGGGCGTGGTCGCGATCGAGGCGAACAACACGATCCAGTCGGTGGTCGACATCGTGGCCGTCCTCTCCGCGGACCTGCCACTGCTGCCGCTGAACCCGGCCTCACCCGTACCCGAGCGGGAAAAGCTCCTCAACTTCATCGGTCAGACGTACGGGCGGCCCCAACTCATCGACGCCGAAGCCGAAGCCGAAGCCGAAGCCGACGCCGACCCGGGACGACCGGCGCGGTCGCCGGCGGCGATGGCCAGCCGGATCGCCTACCTGCTGCCCACCGGCGGCAGTTCCGGCCGGCCGAAGATCGCGATTCGGCCCGGACCACTCGGCTACGATCCGCACCAGGTGCCGTTGCCCCTGCGCCGTCGCGCCGGCTGGCGGGCCGGTCAGCGGCAACTGATTCTCGGCCCGCTGCACCACGCGGCCCCGTTCACCACGCTGCTGGACGGGCTCCTCGACGGCAACACCACAATTCTGCCGCCATACTTCCTGCCGGCCTGGACGGTGGAGCTGGTCGAGCGCTACGCCGTGGAATGGATCCAGCTGACCCCGGCACACATGCGCACGATCCTCATGCTCCTCCAGCCCGACCCGGCGTCCTTCGCCAGCGTGCGTACGGTGATGCACACGGCTGCGTCGTGTGACTCGTTCACCAAGAAGCGGTGGATCGAGCTGGTCGGGCCGCAACACCTGTACGAGGTGTACAGCTCGACCGAGAACATTGGCGGCACCCTGGTGCGGGGGGACGAATGGCAGCAGCGGCCGGGCACGGTGGGCCGAGGATTCTTCACGAAGATCAGCATCAGGGACGACGCCGGGAACCGGCTCGGCCCGGGACAGATCGGCAAGGTGTTCATGCGCGCCGGTCGGGTCTCCAGAGGAGATGCCTACCTGGGCAGCCAGCTGCTCGAAACGACGGCCGACGGTTTCGCCAGCGTCGGCGACTTCGGATGGCTCGACGCGGAGGGCTATCTGTTCCTCGCCCCCCGTCGGCACGACGTGATCAACGTGGGCGGTGAGAAGGTCTACCCCAACGAGGTCGAGGCGCAGTTGCTGGAACACCCCGCGGTGCTGGACGCCGTGGTGGTGGCGGCCGAGGACCAGGTGCTGGGCTCTACGGTCGGCGCCTACGTCGTGTGCAGGCCGGGAGCCTCGGTCAGTACCGGTGAGCTGATGGCGCACTGCCGGGCTGGTCTGGTCAACTACAAGGTGCCGACGCGGGTCACATTCGTCGATCAGGTGCCGCGCTCGGCCGCCGGAAAGCTCGAACGTTGGCGGCTGGCCGGCCAGCGGGGCTGATCGCGGTCAGGTCTTCACCTCGCCGGCAGGCTCGTTCTTGTTGCTCTGCGTCGTCAGCCGGCCGGCGGCCCGGCGCAGCGCGCCCAGCTCGTCGATGGAACGTGAGTGCCACGGGTTGTTCTCCTGCATGGCGAACGCGTTCGCGGCCTGCACGAAGAAGTGTTCCGCGGTATCGAACTCACCCCGGCTCAGGTACACCCGGCCGAGACCGAACAGGGCGTGTGCATGAACATTCCGCTCCTGCGTCATCCGGCAGATCTCGACAGCCTCGCTGAAGTGAATCTCGGCGGCGGTGAACTCGTTCTGCTCCAACGTGGCCCCGCCGAGGCCGATCAGGGCGTAGGACTGGCCGATACGGTCATCCTGCGCCCGAGCCAGATCCAGTGCCGACTGGAAGACAGCCTTCGCAGCCAGCGACTGCTTTGAATCGGCAAACACCTCACCGAGCCGGTACAACGCCTGGGCCTGAAGGCGACGGTTTCCCAGCTGTTCACCCAGCGCCATCGACTCTTTCGCCAGGATCTCGGCCCGCTCCGGGGCTCCGAGATCCAGGTGGCTACGCGCGAGTCCACTCAGTACATGAGCTTGTGCGCCCAGGTCGCCGACTGCCCGGAACTTCTCCAGCGCCTGCCCGTAACGCAGCACCGCCATGTCGGGTCGACCCTGGATCCGGTCCAGGTGCGCAAGGTTGCGCAGCGTCAATGCCACCCCGGTCTGATCGCCGACCGCATCGAACAAGCTCATCGCGTGCAGCAGGTTCTCGCCATCGTCCTCGGCGTGTTGGGCTACGCCCAGCGAGCCGAGTGATGCCAACACGGCGGCCTCGCCCCGGCGATTGCCGGCCCTGCTGGTGGCCTCCAGCGCGGTGTTGTGGGTTGTACGCCATTCGGCGAACAGGCCGCGCCTTTCATACAGGGCGACCGATACGGTGGCCAACTCCCAGCACAGTTCGTCCAGCCCCAGCTCCGCCGCCTGGCGGATCGCCACCTCCAGCGTGATGCGCTCTTCGTCGAACCAGGCGGTGGGATCGCCGAGGAAGCGGTCGAATTCGGCATGTGCGCCGGCCCATCGGGGTGCCGTGCCGTGCAGAACCGCGAACCGCCCCCCGTAGATTCGATGATGAGCCTCCTCGGCGAAGGCGAGCAGGGCACCGAGCGATCGGTTGACCGCCACTATGCAGGTCTCCCGGTCGTCCTGCGTCAGCCGGTGCTCGCTCGCAAACACCCGCACGAGCTCGTGGAATCGGTAGCGGGGTTGCTTGGTGAGCGCGGAAAGGTGGGCTTCCAGCAGCCGGACGTCTACGAGCTCGTCGAGGAGCGCCGTGGCCTGCCTCGAATCGCAGTCCAGCAGAGCCGCCGCGGTCCACGCGCTGAACTCGTGTAGCTCCAATGCGCTGAGCAGCCAGAACAAAGTCTGCGCCGGCACGGTGAGGGACTCGTAGACGTCAGCGAGCAGCGAGCGGACCGCGACGTCACCGTGGGACAGTTCGTCCAGCCGAGACCGTTCGTCACGCAGTCGATCCAGCAGGGTGCCGACGGCCCAGTGCGGGTGCGCAGCCAGTCGCACCCCGGCGATCCGCACGGCCAGGGGCAGGCCACCACACATCTCGGTCAGCGCCGCCGCGGCCTCAGGCGCCGCGGCGACCCGCTGCCCTCCGCAGATCTGGCCGAGCAGGGTAAGGCTTTCGTCGGCCGACATCATGTCGACGTCGACGGCTCGGGCGCCCGGAATGCCGGCGAGCCGGCGGCGACTGGTAATCAGCACCGCCGGGCCTGGCACGCCGGGGAGCAGGTCGGCGATCTGGTCCTCGTTGCCCACATCGTCCAGCACGATCAACAGCCGCCGCGTCGCGAGCTGGCTCCGTAGTAGGTTGATCCGCTGGCCGGGTGCGACCGGGATCGCCGCCGGGGCGACGCCGAGTCCGTGCAGGAGATCGCTGAGTACCGCTTCGGTCGAGCGTGGCTGCGTGGTGCTCCCGTAGAGGCAGGCGTACAGACTGCCGTTGACGAACTTGGCGCGCAACAGATGCGCGACGTGCAGGGCCAGCGAGGTCTTTCCACAGCCCGGCGCGCCGGTGATGACCGCGATCGGCACCTGTTTGGTGTCCTCGCTGGTCAGCGTGGCGGTCAGGGTTTCGATAAGCGCCGCATGGCCGACGAAGTCCGGCAGATCTGCGGGCAACTCCTGCGGACGGTGCACGCTCGTGGCGGTCTCGGTTCGCTTGTCGTCCACTTCGCCGCTGATGCTGCTGTCCTGGCTGAGGATCGCGCGTTCCAGCTTGCGCAGGTACTGGCTCGGCTCGATGCCGAGTTCGCCCACCAGGTTGGTGCGGGCCGTACGGTACGTTGCCAGCGCTTCTGCCTGCCGTCCTGACCGATACAGCGCGAGCATCCGGAACCCCCAGAGGCGTTCCCGCAGGGGGTACTCCGTGGTCAACGCGACCAGTTCCTCGACCAGTTCCCGATGACCGCCCAGGCCCAGACGGATCTCGGCGCGGTCCTCCAGCGCCATGATCCGCCGCTCCTCCAGACGGTGGGAGACGACTTCGGCGGCCCGGCCGGGCACTCCGCCCAACGCCGGTCCGGACCAGATGTCGATCGCGCGGTCCAGGTGCGTCAGCGCCTCGTCCAGCCGACCTTTGGCTGCGGCGGACCGGCCCCGGGCGAGAGCGTCGTCGAACATGAGGTAGTCGAGTTGCTGACGGTCCACCCGGATGGAGTACCCGAGTGGGCTGGTGTCGATGATCTCCGGACTGCCGAGGGCCCGGCGCAACGCGGAGATGCAGATCTGGATCTGACCACGCGCGCTGGTCGGCGGGGAATCGTCCCAAACTGCGCCGATCAGCTTTTCCACGGTCACGACATGGTTGGCGGCCATCAGCAAATTGGCCAGCACTATACGTTGCCGCGGGGAGGTTATCGGCACGGGGGAACCATCGACCACGGCTTCCAATGTTCCGAGAACCCGGAACTCGACTCGCACCATGTCGGCCAGCATACGGTATCACGGAACGACGATCATCAATCACTTTTGTTCCGGAAGTTCTTCGGTCGGCAACCGGGCGCACTCGAGCGGGGCCGCGGAGCAGGGATACCGCGAGTAACCTCAATTCGTCGGGGGCGGTTTGACCGGTTGCAGATCGTCTTACTGATGACCGGTGACGGACGAAACCCCGGTAAATTCTGAACGATAGTTTGGTCGCTCGATGTCGTGAGGATCCGGCATGTCGTGTGGTTCCGGCTTGATCGGTTTGTCCGACCCGCGGGATGAGGCAGCGCTGCTTCGGTCCCGGAGCTCACCGGACCTGTCGCTCACCGGCGCCTGATGGGCGCAATCTGTTCGACGACGGGGTAGCCGGGCAGGGCCGAGGCCAGAGTCGCGACGGTCGGCCAGTCGAACAGGGCCCGCTCCGGCAGCTGCCGGTCCAGAGCGATGCACAACCTGGCCACGGCCTGCGTCGCGAGCACCGAATGGCCGCCGATGTCGAAGAAGTTGTCGTGTCGCCCGACCTCGTCGAGATTCAGTACCTCGGCCCACACCTCGGCGATGGCCCGCTCCGTAGTGGTGCTTGGCCTGTCCTCTTCAGCGAGCGACGACTGTGCATAGCTGATCTCGTTCATCGTCCATTACCCCCTGGCCGGTGACAATATGGCGTCGGATAGCGAACAGTCGCAGGTCCGCCGCCCTCGGGAGAATTGTGGTCCGCTTGGCCGGCGCGGGGCAAGGATAGGCGGTAAGAAGCAACGGCAGTCAACCACTTCCGGAACTTCTGCCGATTTTTCTCTGCGATCACTCAAGCTTTGGTGGCACATTGGCGACTGTTGTCAATCCGCGCCGACGGCTCGGATTGCCGCCGTTACTGAAGGAGCGGATTGATGGTTGGCTTGGCAGAGTTCGCATCCACCCTGCTGGGGCATCCGGCCGTGCGTGATGCCCGGGCGACGACGATCCGCCACGACGATCGGGACGTCACGATCGGCGTGGTCGAGTTTTCCCAGTACGTAAGCGGGCCGGAGCTTCGTGGCTACGTGTGGGACCGGCTCGGTGCGGGCTGTGGATTGGACGGGGTGCTGCTCGTCGACGCCATGCCGCTTGCCGGCAACACGCTCGACACCGAATACGTCCGGTCCGCCGTCGTTGCCGGCACATGCACCCTGTTCGAAGGTCCGGTCGACGGCGTCGAAGAGCGGCTCCTGTCGATCTGGGCCAGCACCATGAACCTCAAGTGGATCGGCGTGCACGACGACTTTCTGGACCTCGGCGGCGACTCGATTGT
Organism: Micromonospora sp. D93; assembly: GCF_018070365.1. NCBI lineage: Bacteria > Bacillati > Actinomycetota > Actinomycetes > Micromonosporales > Micromonosporaceae > Micromonospora > Micromonospora sp. D93. The sequence continues at coordinate 179,827 of NZ_JAGPXW010000004.1, forward strand.
TGCGGTCGAGGTCCTTGCGCAGATCGAGGACGAGTTCGGCACGGCGCTGGACGTCTACGACTTCATGAGCACCTACCACATCCGCGGTGTAGCCGGCCTTCTGAGCGAACCTCGGGTACTGCAGCAGCAGTAAGTGAGTGGGGGAGCCGCAGCAAGTCCCGCGTGTGCGGGTATGGGTTGGCCTGCGGGTCGGCGGGAGTCGCTATTCGGTGAAAGTGTATGTCACTGAGATATATTCATGTCTCAGTGACATGCCCGAGTGGTGATGATCCGCGTCGGTCGAATGGGCGACCCTACGGTGGCGGTTGTCGGCGCGCGGCGGAGCTCAGCGGCCTGCTGCGCGTCCGCGACGTGCACCCTCGCCGACGGCCGCGCGCCAGGGATCAGCCGCCGGTCGCATTGTCCGCCGCCGCGAGAAAGTCGTCGACCAGATCGGCGGTGTCCTCGATGCCGGTGGAGACGCGTACCAACCCGTCGCCGATGCCGGCGACGGCCAACTGCTCGGCGTCCACGATGCCCGCCCACATCGACCGGGGGTGCACCACCAGCGTGCTGACGCTGCCCAGGCTAGCCGCTCGTTTGGCCAACCGCAGTCCCTCCAGCAGCGCGGCGGCACCCGCGCGTCCCGCCGCCAGGTCGACGCTGAGGACTCCACCGAAGCCGGTCATCTGCCGGCCCGCCAGCGCGTGTTGCGGGTGCGACGGCAACCCTGGGTAACGGACCCGGGCCACCGCCGGATGGCCTTGCAGGGCGCGGGCCAGGGCCAGCGCGTTGGCGTTGTGCCTCTCCACCCGCAGCGGCAGCGTACGAATGCCGCGCAGCAGCAGCCAGGCGTCCACCGGACCGAGGGTGCTGCCGGTGACGATGGCCGTCTGCCACACCCGCTCGATCAGCTCGGCGGAGCCGACGACCACCCCCGCGGACACGTCCGAGTGGCCGCCGAGGTATTTGGTGCCGCTGTGCCACACCAGGTCCGCCCCTGCGATGATCGGACGCTGATTGATGGGCGTGGCGAAGGTGTTGTCGACCACCACCAGCGCACCAGCCGTGTGGCCGAGTTCCACCACCGCCGTCAGGTCGGTCAGCTCCAGCAGCGGATTGCTCGGTGTCTCCACCAGGACGAGGCGGGTCCGCGGCCGGATCGCCCGTTCGAACGCCGCAGTGTCGGTCTGGTCCACCTGGGTGTACGACACCCCGAACCGTGACAGCAGCCCGGTGGCGAGGGAGGTGGTGCCGCCGTACGTGCTGCGCTGCACCACGACGTGGTCGCCGGCGGAGAGCAGGGCCAGCGCGACAGTGCTGATCGCGCCCATGCCGGAGGCGGTGACCAGGCCCGTCTCCGCACCTTCCAACTCGGCGACGACGGTGGCCACCTGGGCGTGGTTCGGGTTGCCGTACCGCGTGTAGAAGGCACTGCCCTGCGGCTCGGTGGCGATCGCGGTGAACTGCTCGTCGGAATCGGCGCTGAACGTCACGCTCTGCACGATCGGCGGTGCCACAGCTCCACCGGTGACCAGCCCATCGTCGCCGTGCACGGCGACCGTGCCGAATCCGGTCACGAACGGGCCACCCGGTCTACCAGGTTGTCGTAGCTGTCCAGCGTCACGAACTCGGGCAGCGTGAGGTCGCTGCCATGGCGCTGCCGCAGCACGGTGACCAGTCGCAACGCGCGCAGCGAGTCCCCGCCGGCGGCCGACCAGCCGGTACCCGGATGATCCGGCGCTGCGCCGAGCACCTCCTGCCAGGCCGCCGCCACCCGGGCCGCCCACCGTGCCCGTGCGTCGTCGCCGGCCGTCTGCCCTGCGCCGGGCACAGCGGGCAGCGGCGCGTCCGGGTCGGCCGCCAGCAGCCGGCGGAAGCCGTCGGCGAAGGCGTCCACCTGGTCTCCGCCGATGGTGCGGTGGTCGTACTGAACGGTGAGAGCCAGCCGGCCAGTGTCCGGGTCCAGCTCGGCGTCGACCGCGAGGCTGAACGCCACGTCCACGGTGACACCCCGACTGTCCACGATGCGGGAGGCGCCACCGGTGGCTCCGTTGGCGAAGTGGGTCCAGTTGAAGAAGTGGTCGAAGCGGGGTCCCGCCCCGCCGAGACGGACGATCTCGGCGAGCGGAAAGCGGTGGTGCCCCATCATGGTCCGCTCGACTCGCCACACGTCGGCCGCCAGCTCGGCTGGCGAACGGGTGCCCAGATCCACGCTGACCGGCAGGGTGTTGAGGAACAGACCGAGGGTGGCGTCGCTGCCCTCGCCCTCCGGCCGGCCGCCGACCACCAGTCCACTGACCACGTCGTTGCGACCGGTGAGCTCGCCGAGCATCCGCAGGTGGATGGCGAGCAGCCAGGACTTGACGGGAACGCCGGCGGTCCGGGCCGCTTCGGTGACCAACTCGGTGGTGCCCTCCCGCAGCGGCACCTGTTGGGTGGTGGTGGTCCGTGGGCCTGCCCCGCCGAGCAGCAGCGGCGACACCGCGCCCGGGCCGTCCAGCCAGAACCGGCGGGTGGCCTCATCCTCCCGGGCGCTCCGCTCGGCGGCCACGTACTCCCGGAACGGCAGCCCGGTACGGGCCGGGCGGGCGGTGCCGGCCCGCTCCCGGTCGTACGCGGCGAGCAGGTCGGTGCGGAGCAGGTGCAGGCTCCAGCCGTCGAGGATGGCGTGGAATTCGGCGACCATCAGGGTGAACGTGTCGGCGTCCTCCCTAATGGCGTGCAGCCGCAGCAGTGGCGGGCGGGTCAGGTCGAAGGGTCGGACCCGTTCTGCCGCCACGATTTCGTCGATCCGGGCCCGGCGGGTCTGCGGGTCGGCGCCGATCAGATCCGTCACCGGCACCTCGACCGGCACGTCTTCGTGCACGAGCTGCAACGGTTCGGAGTACGCGCCCAGCGCGAACCCGGTTCGCAGCACCGGATGGGCGGCCACGAGGCCAGCCAGCGCGCGCCGTAGCGCGGGCGCGTCCAGCGGCGCGGCGATCAGGTGCGCGGTGACGTTGTGGTACATCGCCGGATCGCCGGTGAGCTCACAGTGGTAGACCATGCCCTGCTGAAGGGTAGTCATCGGGTAAGCGTCGGCGAGCCCGCCAGGCAGCAGCTCCCGATCGGCGTCCGCCACCATCGCGAAGCGTCCGGCCGGCTCCGCCGTCGTCGCGGCGGCCGGGCCGATGTCCGCCCCGGTGAGGGTGATCTCGCCGTGCGCGACCAGCTCGCGGATCGTCTGGTACGTGAAGATGTCGCTGAGCCGGAAGGACAATCCCCGCTTGTTGGCCGCGACCTGCATCTGGATGCTGCGGATGGAGTCGCCGCCGAGCGCGAAGAAGGTGTCGGTCACGCCGACGGCCGAAACCCCGAGGATCTCACGCCACGCCTCGACCAGGATCTCCTCGGCCCGGTTGGCCGGTGCCACCGCCGTGCCGCCGTCGGGCCGGTCGAAGCGGGGCGCGGGCAACGCCGCCCGGTCGAGTTTGCCGTTGCGGGTCAACGGCAGATCGTTGAGGAGCACCACCGCGGCCGGGACCAGGTGGGCCGGCAGCCGGTCGACCAGCCAGGCGGCGAGTCGCTCGTCGAGCGGTCCGGCCGTCGCTGCGGCCGGGACTACCACGGCCGGACGCGGATCGGCGGCGTACTCGGGACGCACGGCGTGCAGGGTGTGCCGGTCGGTGCCGACCAGCAGGTCGTCCTGCCGGGCCACCACGTCGAAGCCGCGGGCCCGCAAGAGCGCGGTCAGCTCGGCCAGTCGGCCTCCGGTGCCGGTGCCGGGCGCGTCGTGCACCTCCATGGCGACCTGTGCGACCAGCGACCAGTGTCGATCCTCCAGCCCGGCGAGCACGTCCGCCTCGGCGCGCTGTACGTCGATCTTGAGCAGGTCGATCCGTTCCGGGGCAAGCTCGTCGAGAACGTCCGACAGTGGTCGCACCGGCACGGTGAGCCCCCGACCGGCGAAGCGTTCGGCGAGCAGCTCGTCAACCCGGTCGAGCAGTACGTCGCGGGCGTCCGCGCCAGCGTCCCGCTCGTTGGCGAGGAACCGTTTGATCACCGCCACCTCGGCATCCGGGTCGGCGTAGGCGGCGTGGCCGGACATCATCGAGTAGCCCGGGTAGTAGGTGAAGGACACCTCCCCGGCTGTCCGGGACAGCCCGATCGCGTGCACGGTGGCGGGCACGCCGAACTCGGCGACGTTGCGCCGCAGCAGGTCGGCCACCGACGGCACCGGCTCGAACGCGTGGATCGTGGCGTCCGGGCAGACCGCGTGCACGAACAGCGAGAACATGCCGATGTTCGCGCCCACGTCGAGGACCGTGGCCCCGGGTCGCAGCTCGATCCCGTCGCGCAGGTAGACCTGCTGGACGAAGATCTCGTCGTACAGGTAGCGGGTCTCGTGCGGGTTGACCCCGGCGATCCGGTCAACGTCAACGGCGGCCGGTCGGTCACCCGGCCGGACGTAGGCGACGAGCCGGTCGCCGTGTCCGTCGTCGTCGCGGGCGACCACGGCGGCGTCGGCCACCTCGGGGTGCGCGCGCAGGACTCCGGCCACCTCACCGGGCTCCACCCGGAACCCGTGGATCTTCACCTGGTCGTCCAGCCGGCCCAGGTAGCGCAGTCGCCGGTCGGCGTCGAAGCGGACCCGGTCGCCGGTGCGGTACACCCGCTCGCGGCGGCCGGACGGCAGCATCACCGACACGAATCGCCGCGCGGTGGCCTCCGGATCGCCCCGGTACCCGTCGGCGAGCTGTGGCCCGCTGACGCAGAGTTCCCCGGCCACGCCGGGCGGCACCGGCCGCAGGTGCTCGTCGAGCACCCATACCGCGACGCCGGGCAGCGGCCGGCCGATGGTCGGGGCGTCCCCGGCGCGCACCGGCGCGGCGCTGGTATCCACTGTGCACTCCGTCGGGCCGTACAGGTTGACCGCCCGGACGTCGGGCAGCGCGGCGAGGGTCTCCCACAGGTCGGGCGCGATCGCCTCCCCACCGAGCAGCAGGAGGCCGGGCAGTCTGGTGTCGCCCGCCCCGGCGAGCAGGACGCGCAGCTGGGAGGGGGTCAGGTCGAGCACGTCGACGTCGTGGTCGGCCAGCGTGGCGGCCAGCGCCGCACCGTCCCGGCGAGCCTGTTCGGGCACCAGGTAGAGGCTGCGGCCGTGGCCGAGCTGCACGAGCTGCTTCACCGAGGCGTCGAAGGTCAGCGGGGCGTTCACCGCCACCCGCAGGCCGGGGCGGCTGTCCCCGTACACGGCCCGTTCCAGGGCATCGGCCAGGTGCGCGGCGGCACCGTGCGACACCTGCACCGGACGGGGTGCGCCGGTGGAGCCCGACGTGAAGATCACGTACGCCGGGTCCGTCGGGATCGGCACCGTGGCTGGTGGGCCGTCGCCGGCCGCGACGAGGTCGTCGATCGTCACGGTCGCCGCGGCGCCGTCGCCCACGACGTCCTGCGCGCCGACCGCGAACGCCTGGGCGACGAGCCGCTGGAGCGGGGCGTCCGGGTCCAGCGGAACGAAGATCGCCCCGGCTCGCAGCACGCCGAGGAACGCGACGACGGTGTCCCGCGACCGAGCGGCCAGCACCCCGACCGGGGTGCCGGACTGGCCGCGCGCGGCCAGCGCCCCGGCCACCCGCCCCGCCCGCTCCCGCAGCTCACCGACCGTATAAGCGCCATCCGCGGCAACGACCGCCACGGCCTCCTGGTCCATGCCGGCGAGGCCCGCGTCGATCAGGTCCACGAGGGTACGCGCCGACGCCTGCGACGGCGTCCCTGCCGCCTCGGCCAACCAACGCGCCTCGGCATCGCCGAGCACGGCCGGCGCGGCGGCGGTGCTGAGCGCGGCTGGCAGGGTCCGCAGGGTCGCCAGCAGCGCATCGAGCAGCCACTGACCGCCGATCACGCTCAGGGTGATCCGGTCGCCGTCGGTCACCGCCGTCAGGCTTGGACCAGCCGTCGGTGGGACGCCGACCTCCACGGCGACGCCATCCAGCCCTGCCACCGCGGTCGGTGCGACGGCGGGTGGCGCCGCGAAGCCGGCAACCGCCCCGGAGCGCTCGTCGACCGGGTCGACTAGATGGAACGCGTCGTCGGCGGTGGTCTCGGCAGCTCGGACGAGGGCCAGCAGCTCGGCGGGTGCGACGGGCAACGGCAGGGCCAACCGGAGCGGACCGTAGCCGCCCAGTGGGCCCACCACCTCGGCCGTGCCGGCGGCGTGGCGCCCGTCGCTCCACCGGGCCAGCACCAGGTCTACCTCGTCGACACCCGCCGGCCCCTCGGCGCGACGGGACACCGCGAGCGCCCACGCGGCCAGCAGCACGGTTTCCGGCTCGACGCTGGCGGCCCGCGCCACGTCGGCCAGTTCCGTGCCGGAGATGCTCGCGGAAACCACTGCCGTCGGGTCGTCGCCGTGTGGGGTGACCAGCCGCACCGCCGGCGCGGTCGGCAGGGCAGCGGCCGGGGACCGCTCGCGCTCTTCGAGCTGCCACTCGGCCACGTCGAGGAACTGCAGCGCCTCCGGATCCGGAGGCAGCGCCTCGCCGGCGTACACCCGGGCAAGGTCGGCGAGGACCAGGCGCAGGCTGGCCGGGTCCGCGATCAGCGGTGTGGCGGCCAGCTCCAGGGCTTCGTCGGTGAGTGTCACCGACAGCTCGCCCTGCGCGCCGAGGGTGACGCTGCGGCTGTCGTCGACGTCCTGCATCGGCACCCGCAGACCCGGGTGGTGCACCAGGGTCAGGCGCAGGGCCTCGTGCCGGGCCACCACCGCGTCCACAGCGGTCTGCAGCCGGGCGCGGTCCAGCGCGCGGTCGAGCCGCACCCGCGCCCGGACCAGATCCTGCTTCCCGGACCAGGCGAGCCGCTGGATGGGGGACAGACGGTAGCCGTTCACAGGATGCTCCGGTTGATGTAGAGGTCGGACATAGCGACCAAGATCTGCCGGTCGCCGCTGAAGGGCTCGCGACCGTGAGTCGCCAGGAAGTTGTCCACCACCAGCACGTCGCCGCGCTGCCAGGGAACCGACACCGCGTGTTCCCGATACAGGTCGCGCAGCCCGGTGACAACCTCGTCGGGGATCGGCTGGCCGTCGCCGAGATACGCGTTGCGGGGCAGCCCGTCCGGGCCGTACTCGCGCAGCAGCGCGCCGGACACCTCCACTGGCATGTTCGACATGTGGAACAGGTGGGCGTGGTTGAACCACACCGTCTCCCCGGTGCGCGGATGCGTGGCGACCGCCTGCCGGCGGGCCCTGGTGCGCAGGCCGTCGGAGCCAAGCCAGGTGAACTCGGTCGCCGAGGCGGCGCAGTACGCCTCCACCTCGGCCCGGTTGCTGGTCTGGAACGCCTCCTGCCAGGGCAGGTCAAGGTGCGGGCCGTAGTTACGCACGTAGCAGACCCCGGAGCGGAGGAAGAGTTCCCGCACGTCGGCGGGGATCAACGGGGTGATGACCCGCTCACTGGTCAACGGGGTGGCCCCGCCACTGCCGGTGGCCGGCTGCGCGCACCAGAAGTAGAGGTAGCTGGGCCAGTTGTGTGAGTAGGACATCTCGTGGTGCAGGGGAATCCACTGCTCGGCGTTGAACTCGGTGGAGGTGAACACCCGGTCGGCGACCTCGTGCCGGGGCGCGGCCCGTTCCAGGTACCCGAGCAGGTCCGGGCTGATTGCCCGGGCGGCCTGGCTGAAGTCGTCGGGTGTACGCACCTCGAAGCCCCGGAAGAACACCGCCCCGTAGCGGTCCAGATCCGCCAACAGCTCCGCACGCCTGCCGGCGAGCCAGCCGGCCAGGTCGAGGTCGGGTACGGCGGCCTCGACGAGCAGCACGAACCGCTCGTCCACGAGCACCCGCCGGGACACCGGCGAGCTGACCGCCGCGCTGCCGCGCCGACGCGGCGCTGGCCCGCTCATGCCTGGTCCCCGGTCGGCACCGGGCATGAGCGGGCCGCCTCGGTCAGCTCGGGCGAGGCAACCGGGTCGGACATCGCGGTGAGGATCCGTCGGGGCGGGGTGAACGGATCCCGGGCATGCGCGGCCAGCATGTTCTCCACCAGCAGCACGTCGCCGCGCTGCCAGTCGAAGCAGCGGGTCTCGGCGGCATACGCGGCCCGCAGCTCGGCCAGCACCTCGTCGCCGATGGGCGTGCCGTCGCCGTACGCGGTCTGGTAGGGCAGGTTCTCGTCGTCGAGGGCGGCCCGCAGGCCGACGCTGACGTCGTCGGGCAGGGAGGTGACGTGGAAGAACAGCGCGTGGTTGAACCAGGTCCGCTCGCCGGTGACGGGGTGGCGGCGCACCGCCGGGCGGACCTGCCGGGTGCGCAGCTGCCGGTCACTGACCCACTCCACGTCGATCAGCGCGCCGGCGCAGTACGCCTCGACGTCCTCGCGCCGATCGGTCTGGAACGCGGTCTGCCAGGTCAGGCTGATGCCGGGCAGGTAGTTGCGCCGGTAGAGCACCCCGCGCCGCTCGAACTCGGCGACGGTCTCCGGGCGCAGCCGGGCGAGCACCCGGCGGCTGTCCGCGAGCGGGGTACGCCCACCCGCGCCCGGCGCCACCTCGCAGTGGAACACGATCCGCAATGGCCAGTTCACCGTGTACGACTGCTCGTTGTGCAGCACGATCGGCTGGTCGGCGGGGTGCTCGGTGGAGGTGTACACGCCCTCGGTGACCTGGCTGCGCGGTGAGGACCGTTCGCCGTAGGTGAGGACCTCGTCGGAGAGCGCGGCCATCACGGTGCGGAAATCGTCGGCGCCAGCCACGGCGAAGCCGCGGAACAGCACCGCACCGTGCCGGCGGGCCAACTCGTCGACCTCGTCGCGGTGCCCGGCCAGCCAACCGGCCAGATCCACGTCGGGCATGGTGGCCCGGACCAGCGCCGGCAGCGGGCCGCCGGGCCAGTCCGGGCGGACGTCCACCAGGTTCCGTTCACGGCCGCGACGGGGAATGCTCCGCGCGACCCGGGTCTGCTCAGTCATGTCTCGCTCCCAGGATGTCGACGCAGTCGGCCAGACTGCGCCGGGGGTCGGCGGCGGCGGTACGCAGCAGCGCCGTGAACCGGCGATGCCACGCGACCACCCCGTCGTGGTCGAACAGATCGGTGCGGTACGTCCACAGCGCCGCCAGCCCGTCCCGCCGCTCATCGAGCCACAGGGTCAGGTCGAGCCGCGCGGTGTCCGGGGTCAGCTCCACGCCGGTGAACTCGACGCCGGCCGCACCTCGGTGCCGGGCTGGTGGGGCGTTCTGCACGCCGAAGGCGACCTGCACCAGCGGGGTGCGATGCGGCCGGCGGGTGGGCCGCAGCCGTTCCACCAGTAGGTCGAAGGGCACGTCCTGGTGGGCCGCGGCGAACAGGGTGACCCGGCGGGCCTCGGCCAGCAGGTCGGCGAAGCAGCGCTCGGGCGCGGGACGCAGCCGCAGCGGCACGGTGTTGACGTGGCAGCCGACGCTCTGTTCGGCGGCGACGCTGGTCCGGCCGGCGAAGGCCACACCGATCAGCAGGTCGTGCCGGCCGGTGGCCACGCCAAGCAGGGTCGCGAAGGCAGCCAGCCCGACCATGTGCAGGCTGACCCGCTCGGCCCGGGCCAGCTCGCGAACCGTGTCGGCGGTGGCGCCGTCCACGGTGGCCCGCAACGCGGCACCCGACCGCACGACTGGTGGTGGTAGTGCCGGTCCGGGCTCCGTCGAAGTTCGGTCGAACCGGCCCGGTGCGACGGCGGGCAGGTCGAGCAGGTCGGGTGCGCCGCGCAGTTCGTCGAGTTGGTCGTCGAGCGCCCGCCGCCCTGCCGGCCCGGCCAGCCAGTCGCGCTGGGCCAGGGCGAACAACGCCGGGCCGGCCACCGGCGCTTCCGGCGCCGCCGCTGCGCCGTGCCCCTCGACGTCGTACGCCCGGGCCAACTCCCGCACGATCAGGCCGAACGACCAGTCGTCGCAGATGATGTGGTGTACGACCAGCAGCATCGCCACGGCGCGGCCGTTCTCGTCCGGCACCAGGTGGGCGCGGAGCAGCGGTCCGGTGGTCAGGTCCATGGGGGCCCGGGTGGCCTCGACGGTGAGCCGGGTGAGCCGCTCGTCGAGTGGTGTGCCCGGTTCGGGCGGCGTGACGACCGGCTGCGGCCCGGCGCTGCGGTGGACGCGCTGCACCGGTCCGTCCGGCCCGGACGGGAACACCGTGTGCAGGGCTGGGTGCCGGTCGACCACCCGACTCAGCGCCCGGGCCAGCCGGTCGGGGTCCAGCGGCGCGTCGAACCGCACCGCGAAGGCCAGCAGGTAGGACGTGTCCGCCGGGTCGAGGTGGTGCAGGAACCACAGCCGGGACTGCGCGGCCGACAGCGGGGCGGGGCCGGACGGCGCCCGGCCGACCGGTTCTCCGACCGGCGTCGGGTCGGCGGGCAGCCCGTCGAGGTGGGTCGCCATCGCGGCGACGGTCGGGTGCGCGAAGAGGTCGGCCGGTCGGACCGGTCGCCCGGTCGCGGCGGCCAGCCGTGTGGCGCAGCGGACCGCGAGCAGGGAGTCTCCACCGAGGGTGAGGAAGTCACTGTCGGTGGCGGTGACCGGCACACCGAGCATCTCGCTCCACACCGCCGCCACCACGCCGACAGTCCCGTCGAGCGGCCGGGCGTCGTGCGAGGCGTCGTCGCCCAGGGTGGGGGCGGGCAGCGCCGACCGGTCCACCTTGCCGTTGGGCAGGGTCGGCAGCCGATCCAGCCAGACCACGGTCGCGGGGACCAGCGGCGCGGGCAGCACCTCGGCCAGCCTGGCCCGGACGTCGTCGCGCCGCTCGCCGACCAGGTAGCCGACCAGCAGTGAGTCTCCGCTCGGGCCTTGTCGGAGGGCGGCGGTAGCCTCGCGTACGCCGGGCAGGGCCGCGAGGCGGGCGGAGACCTCACCCAGCTCGATCCGGTAGCCCCGCAGCTTCACCTGGTCGTCGAGCCGACCCAGGTATGCCAGTTGCCCGTCCGGGCGCAGTCGGACCCGGTCGCCGGTGCGGTACATCCGCTCGCCGGGGCGGAACGGGTCGGGCAGGAACCGGGTCTGGCTCTCCGTGGGCCGGTCGAGATATCCCCGGGCCAACCCCGCCCCGGCCAGGTGCAGTTCGCCCGGATCGCCCGGCGGGACCGGCCGCCCGTCGGGGTCGAGAACGTAGGCCCGGGTCTGCGGCAGGGGCCGGCCGATCGGCGGGTCTCCACTGTCCGGCGGCACCTCCGCCCAGGTGGAGTAGGTGGTGTCCTCGGACGGGCCGTAGAGGTTGCAGAGCCGGCGTACGTGCGGACGCGCCCACACCCGGGCGGCCAGCGCGGCGGTGAGCGGCTCGCCGGCGAGGCAGACGGTCCGCACGCTCTCCGGCAGCGCGCCGGCGGTGAGGAGTTCCCCGAACGCGGAGGGCACGGTGTTGACCAGGGTGACGGGCAGCCGATCAGCGCCGGGGGCGGCGAGGGTCAGCACGTCGTCGACGAGCAGCACCCGGCCGCCCCAGCAGAGCGGGCCGAAGATCTCGAAGACGGACAGGTCGAAGCAGACCGAGGTGGCGGCGAGTAGGCCGCCCAGTTCGGCGTCGTCGAAGGTCTGCCGGGTCCAGTGCATGAGCAATGACGCCGAGCGGTGTTCGATGGCCACGCCCTTGGGCCGCCCGGTGGAGCCGGACGTGTAGATGACGTACGCCAGGTTGGCTGGTGTCGTCGGGACCGCCGGTTCGGTGCCGTCGCCGGGGAGGTCCAGTCGGTCGATCGGGACGGCCAGGTCGGGGAATCGACCGGCGAGGTCGGCGCGGGTCAGCACCAGCCGCGCCCCGGAGTCGACCGTCATGAAGGCCACCCGGGCCGGCGGGTAGGCCGGGTCGAGCGGGACGTAACAGGCGCCGGCCTTGAGCACGGCGAGCAGGGCGACCACCAGCTCGGGCGTTCGCGGCAGGCACACGCCGACGCGTTCCTCCCGGGTCACGCCCCGCGCGATCAACATCCGGGCCAGCCGGTTCGCCGCCTCGTCGAGGTCGCGGTAGGACCAGGTGCGGTCGGCGTGCCGTACCGCCTCCGCGTCCGGCGTCCGGGCCGCCTGCGCGGCCACCATCCGGTGCAGACAGTCGACCTCGGCCGGGCCGCCGGTGGCGCGTCGGGTGCCGGTTCGGCGGGTCGGGCCGGCAGGTCGGGCGGGGGCGCTCATCTCCGACCACCGTGGCCGCCCACCCGGACCGGCGGGGTCGGGTCCGCCCCGGTACGGCGGTGCACCGCGAGCCGGCGGTCGGCCTCGGCCTGCAGGCGGTCCTTGTCGGCGACGACGATGGTGCCGGGATCGTTGTCGGGTAGCTCCTTTTCGACGTCACGGATCGGTCGGTAGGCGATGCCGACGGCGGCCAGGGCGAGCGAGCAGAGCCCGGCGACGATCGCCGCGAGGGCCATGCCGCGGCCCGGCCCGGTGCCGACGACAGCGGCGAGTAGGCCGTCGGGCGACACCAGCGGGGCGAAGACGTGCTCGGCGAGCGGCCCGGCGGAGAGGAAACCGGCCGGCACCATCAGCCAGGACAGCATCTGCCCCATCGACAGCACCCGGCCCTGTAGCTCCAGCCCGACCTTGGCCTGCACGATGGCCAGCCAGTGCGTGTTCACCAGGGCCGTGGCCAGGCCCATGCCGAACAGGCCGAGGGCCGGGAACAGCGGGCTCGGGTGCAGGCCGACGGTGAGCAGCGACGCGCCGAGGAGCACGACGCTGGCCAGGATGCCGGTGGTCCGCCGAGCCGTGCCGCCCCACACCCCCATGAGGACCGAGCCGACGAGCATCCCGACGCCGCTGGCGGCCAGCACCCGGCCGAGCGCCGCCGGGTCGCCGAACGACAGGGTCAGCGGGGTGACCAGGACCTCGACCATGGCGAAGAAGTAGTTCAGCGACGCGGTCAGCACGACCAGGGCCACCAGGCCGTGCCGGCGGACGATGAACCGCCAACCGCCCAGGACCGCCCGCCGGAACGACTCTTCGCGCCGTAGGAACAGGGTGTCGGGGAAGCGGACCGACAGGGTCACGGTCACCGCGACGGCGAAGGTGAGCAGGTCGATGACGACGATTCCGCGCAGCCCGACCGCGATTACCAGCGCGCCGCCGAGCAGCGGCGCCAGCACGGTGCTCGTCGCCGTGCCGAGCGAGACGATTCCGTTGGCGCGCCCGTAGTACCGCTTGGGCACCAGTTGTGTGACGGCCGCCAGGTAGGCGGGTAGCTGGAAGGCGGTCGCCACCGCGGTGACGGTGATGGCGGTGAACACATGCCAGAGCTGAAGCTGGCCGAGCCACAGCAGCAGGGCGAGGCTCACTGTGCCGGTGGCGGCCAGGCAGTCTGCGACGATCATGATCAGGCGTCGGTCCCACCGGTCCGCCAGCGCACCCGCGACGGGGGACAGCACCACGGCGGGCAGCAGCGCCAGGACGGTGGCCGTGGCGAACAACGAGACCGACCCAGTCTGCTGGTACACCCACAGACCCATGCCGAAACCGGTCAGTCCGCTGCCGATGAGCGAGACGAGCTGACCCAAGGCGATCAGGTAGAACACGGTCAGGCTGGGCATCGCACGGCGTGCGGCGGGTGGGGTGCGACCGGGTGCCGACTCTGCCGCCGCCGGTTCGGCGGTGTCGGCCGGCGGGGGTGCGTCGTCGACCGGCGCAGTGACCGACGGTTCGCAGGCCGCCTGGATGATGCGTGCCACATCGGCGGGTTGGTGTTTGGCGAAGTAGTGCCCGGCGCCCTCGATGACCTCCAGCGACACCCGGTCGGAGAAGAACTCCCACTCCAGGTACCGCTCCTGGTACAACTCGGTGGCGCGGTCGCCGCTGCCGACGATGCTGACGATTGGGGCGGACAGCTTCTGGGGCAGACCCTCGGCGTAGACGACGGTGTAGTAGTCCTCGGCCTTCGCGGCGTCGGCCAGCACCACCCGCATCACGAAGTCCTTCTCGTGCTCGTCGAAGACCTCGGTGAAGAAGCCCATCGCGCGCAGCGCCTCCAGATTCCGCCGCTTCGACCACCAGCGCTCCATCGGGAACCACTGGCGCAACCAGCCGAACAGCCGGCCGGGCAGTCGCGGGGCGGGGAAGTGGGCACCGACGACCACGCCGGTCAGTTCGACGCCGGCCGCCTCCAGCCGGCGACCCAGCTCCACCGCCTCGGCGCCGCCCACGCAGTGCCCGTAGACCGCCACCGGACCGGTGATCTGGTCGACGACCTCGGTAACGCAGCGGTCCACCACCTCGTCCATGCCGAGTAGGGGTTCGTCCGGGCGGTTCAGGTCGTGCCCGGGCCGTTCCAGCGCGTACAGCCGTACGCCCGCCGGGAGGGTGTCGGCGAGGGGCTGGAAGGTGATCGCGCTACCACCGCCGAACGGTACGCAGAGCAGCGTCAGCCGCGTCGGCGTCGCCGGTCCCGCCGGGGTCAGCTCGTGCAGCAGTCGTCCGGCCGCACCTCCGGTCGCGTCCAGGTGTTCGGTCAACGCCCGGATCGTCGGGTGGCGGAACAGGTCGAGGACACTGATCGCCGGGTCGTTGCCGGCCAACGCCTTGATGGCCTTGAAGGAGTCGCCGCCGAGGTCGAAGAAGTCGTCGTCGATGCCGACGGTGTCGTACCCGAGCACCGTCGCCCACCGCTGCGCGAGAGCCTTGCGCAGCGGTGTGTCGGGCGGTGCCGCGCCGACTCCGGCGCCGCCGCGCACCGGTGCCGGCAGGGCGGCCCGGTCGACCTTGCGGTTGGCGCTCAGTGGCATCCGGTCGAGCACCACGAACGCGGACGGGATCATGTAGTCGGGCAGGTAGGTGCGGGCGAACGCCCGCCAGGGTGTCGGGTCGGCGTCGAAGTCGGGTACGGGGTCCGATGCCGCCGGGCCGTTCGGTTCGTCCACGTCGGCGGCCGCCCTGGTGGCGAGCGTCAGGTAGGCCACGACACTCTTCTCGCCGTCGTCCTCGCGGACCACCACGGCGCTGTCGCGGACCGCCGGGTGGCGGCGCAGCACCGCCTCGATCTCACCCAGCTCGATGCGGAATCCGCGCACCTTCACCTGCGAGTCGCTGCGGCCGACGAACTCGATGCGGCCGTCGGCCAGCCACCGGCCCAGGTCGCCGGTGCGGTACAGCCGGCCGTCAGCGAACGGGTCCGGGACGAACCGCTGCGCGGTGAGGTCGGAGTCGCCGAGGTAGTCGCGGGCCAGTCCGGCGCCGCCGAGGTACAGCTCACCCAGTACGCCCACGGGGGCGGGGGAGAGCTGCGGATCGAGCACGTAGGCGCGCATGTTGCCGATCGGGCGACCGATGGTCAGGCGCGTGACGTCGGGATCGAGCCGCTCCATCGTGGACCAGACGGCGGCCTCGGTCGGGCCGTAGAGGTTCCACAACGCGCCGACCCGGTCGGCGAGCTGCCGGGCCAGCGACGCGGACACCGCCTCGCCGCCACACACGGCCGTCAGGCCGGGCAGTCCGGCCCAGCCCGATTCGATCAGCAGCCGCCAGGTCGCCGGCGTGCCCTGAGCCAGGGTGACCCCCTCCGCGGCGAGCAGCGCCGACAGTCGCGGCGCGTCGTAGCCGACGTCGCGGCCCACCAACAGCATCCGCGCTCCGACCACGAGGGGCAGGAACAGCTCCGGTACGGACATGTCGAAGGCGAAGCTGGCCATCGCGAGCATTGTGCCGTCGCTGGTGAGACCCGGCCGTTCGCGCATGGCGGCCAGGGTGTTGACGACGGCTCCGTGTGTCACCCGGACCCCCTTGGGGTGGCCCGTCGACCCGGACGTGTAGATGACGTACGCCAGATGCTCCGGCCCGGCCAGCGGCTCGGGCTCCGTCTCCGGCCCGTCTTTCGGCGTCGCGTCGGTGAGCAGGACCTCGCCGGCGTAGCCGGCGAAGCGATCGGCGAGGCCCGGCTCGGTGATCAGGACGCCGGCACCGCTGTGCGTCAGTACGTACCGCTGCCGCTCGATCGGATAGTCGGGGTCCACCGGGACGTACGCGCCGCCCGCCTTGAGCACGCCGAGCAGCGTGCCCGGCAGTCGCTCGGAGCGGTTGAGGCAGACGGCGACCGTGCCGTCGGGGCCGACGCCGGCCCGGCGCAGCCGGTGCGCGAGCCGGTTGGCCTGGGCGTTGAGCTGGGCGTAGCTGAGCGTGGTCGCCCCGAACGTCACGGCGGGCCGGTCGGGGTTCGTGGCGACCTGGTGTGCGATCAGCTCGACCAGGGTCGGCGTTCCCCCGTCGTGACCGGGCGTGGCCCAGCCGAGCGGGGCTGCCGTGTCGTTCCACTCGCTGACCCGGGTCAGCTCGGCGGGCGTGAGGACGGCCAGGTCCGCCAGCCGGACGCTCGGGTCGCTGACAGCGGCGGCGAGCAGCGTCTCCAGGTGGTCCATCATCCGCTCGGCGGTGGCCGCGTCGAACAGGTCGGTGTTGTACTCCAACCGGAACCGCAGCCCCTCGGCCACCTCGTACGCGTACAGGGCGAGGTCCTGCTGGGCGATGCCCGGCTCGACGGCGAACTGGACAATCCGCAACCCGGCCGTCTCCAGCTCCCGCTGCTCGGGAAGGTTCAGCAGGTTGAACATCACCTGGAACAACGGGTTCCGGCTGAGGTCGCGGGGCGCGTCCACGAGGTCCACCAGCCGCTCGAACGGCACCTCCTGGTGGTCGTACGCGCCTAGCGCGGTGCGCCGAACCTGCCGGAGCAGTTCCTCGAAGGTCCACTCGCCGTCGATCGAGGTCCGCATCGGCAGCATGTTGACGAAGAAGCCGACAACCGGTTCAAGTTCGGCGCGGACCCGCCCGGCTACCGGCGTGCCGACGCAGATGTCCCGCTGGCCGGTGTAGCGCCACAGCAGCGCCTTCAGGGCGGACAGCACCGTCATGGCCAGGGTGGCACCCCGGGCCTGGCTGAACCGGCGTAGTTCGGCTGCGGTCCTCGGCGGCAGGACCCGGGCGTGGACCGCACCGTGGAAGGTCTGCACCGGAGGTCGGGGGCGGTCGGTGGGCACCTCCAGGACGCTCGCCACCCCGTCGAGCTGCTCGCGCCAGTACCGGATGTCGTCGCTGTCGGCGTCCGCCAGCCGGCTGCGCTGCCAGCGCGCGTAGTCGCCGTACTGGACGGCCAGGTCGGGCAGCGGGGCGGGGCGACCGTCCAGGGCGGCGCCGTAGAGGGTGGCCACCTCACCGGCGATGATGCCGAGGGACCAGCCGTCGGAGACGTTGTGGTGCATGGTCAGCGACAGCACATGCCGGTCGTCGGCGATGCGCAGCAGCAGGGCCCGGAACAGCGGCCCGCGGGCCAGGTCGAACGGGCGGCCGACGTCGGCGGCCAGGGCGACGTGTGCCCACGGCGGCACCGCGTCGGCGACCGTCGGCTCCACGATGCTGCGGCCGACCGGGGACGTGTCGTCCGCGCCGGTCGGCGCGGACACGATCGGCAGGTCGACCGGGCCGGGCGGCAGCACATGCTGCACGGGGTCGCCGTCTCCTCCGAGCGGGAAGACGGTACGTAGGGACTCGTGCCGCCGGGTCAGCTCCGCGAGTGCCCGGCGTAACGCGTCGACGTCGAGTGCGCCGTCCAGCAGCAGGGCCGTACCGACGGTGTAGGCGTTCTGCTCGTACGCCTGGTCGAGGAACCACAGCCGGTGCTGCCCGGAGGAGAGCGGCGCCGGTCCGGCGTCGGCGTCGGCGCGGGGGATGGCCGGCGCGGTCGGCGCGGCGGTGGGCTGAGGCGCGGCGGCGGTGGCGGGTGCGGTGCCGGTGGCCGGCAGCGTGTCCGCGATCCCAGCGACGGTCGGTGTCGCGAAGACCGCCTCCAGTGGTAGCGCGACGCCGAGCCGGGCCCGCAGCCGCACGACGAACTGGGTGGCCAGCAGTGAGTGACCGCCCAGCTCGAAGAAGTTGTCGAGCGCCCCGATCGGCCGGATTCCGAGCAGCTCGCTCCAGATTTCTGCCACGCATTCCTGGCCGGGTGTGCTCGGGGTGAGGTAGGCCGTGCTGACGGCCGGCCGGTTGCCGGCGGCGACGTGGCCGGGTGCGTCCGGGGCGGTCGAGGACGCGGCCGGCGGGACGGGTGCGGGCTCCGCCGTGTCGGCCCGTGGCGCGAGGTCGACCCAGTGGCGGTGCCGCTCGAAGGGGTAGCCGGGCAGGGCCAGGCGGTGGCGGGGGCCACCGTGGAACGTTTGCCAGTCGACCGGCCCGCCGGACAGCCACAGCCGGCCCACGGCGTCGAGCATCGTGGTGAGGTCGTCGGCGTCGCTGCGCGGATGCCGCATCGCCCCCACCACCTGACCGGGTCGCACTCCGGCCAACCGGGCGAGGCCACCGAGAGCGTGCCCGGGGCCCAGCTCCGCGAGGACGACGTCCTGCTCGGCGAGGAGCGCGGCCGAATCGGCGAACCGGACCGGCTCCCGCATGTGTCGCACCCAGTAGGCGGGGTCGGTGACCTGCCCCGGGGCGACCGGGCCGCCGGTGAGGTTGGTCAGGTACGGGCGTTGCGGCTCGTGGTAGGTCACCCGGCGTGCGTGGTCGGCGAACTCGTCGAGCACCGGATCGAGCAGGGCGGAGTGGTAGCCCCGGGTGACCCGCAGCGGCCGGCACTCGACCCCGTCGGCGGTCAGCCGCCGGCGTAGCTCATCGATCGTCTCCGGAGTGCCGGACAGCACGCACAGTTCGGGTGCGTTGACGGCGGCCAGCGACAGACCGTCCACCAGCAACTCGGCGACGGCGGTCTCGGGCAGGCTCACCGCGAGCATCGCCCCGACCGGGGTCCGTTCGACCAACTCACCGCGGGCGCTCACCAACCGCAGCGCGTCGGCCAGGGAGAAGACGCCGGCGAGGCACCCCGCGACGTACTCGCCGAGACTGTGTCCCACCATCAGGTCCGGGGACACCCCGCGGGCGAGCAGCGACCGGGCGAGGGCGTACTCGGTGACGAACAGCGCGGCCTGGATCAGCCGGGGCCGCGTGAGCAGCCGCTCCGCCTCCTGGTGGTCGTCGGGCGTCGGGCACAGCAGCGTACGCAGGTCGAGGCCCAGGTCGTCGCGAAGCAGTTCGGAGCACTCGTCCACCACCGCCCGGTAGGTTGGCTCCGCGCGGTACAGGCCGGCGCCCATCGACGCGTGCTGGGCACCGTGCCCCGGGAAGGCGAACACCAGCGCCCGCCGGCCGCCCGGGTGAGCACCGGTGAACTGCCGCTGCGGCGCGTCGAGGGCGGCCAGCGCGTCGGCGTGGTCCGCCGCGACGAGGAACCGCCGGTGGGTCATCGGCTGACGCCGGCCCAGGTTGGCCGCCACGTCGGAGAGGTCGACCTCGGGGTGCGCGCCGAGCCAGTCGCGGAGCCGGTGCGTCTGCCGCTCCAACGAATCGGCGGTGCGCGCCGACACGACCAGCAGGTGCCCCCCGGCGTCCGGCGTGCCCGGTGGCGCGGCGGGCGTGCTCGGCGGCTCCTCCAGCACGACGTGGGCGTTCGTGCCACCCATGCCGAACGAGCTGACCCCCGCCCGCCGTGGACCGTCACCGGGCCACGGCCGGGCGGCGTCGTTCAGGTAGAACGGGCTGCTTTCGAAGTCGATCGCCGGGTTCGGGCGGCTCACGTTGATGGTCGGCGGCAGCGTACGGCTGTACAACGCCATGATCGTCTTGAGGAGGCCGGCCACCCCGGCCGCGGCGTCGGCGTGCCCGATGTTGGCCTTGGCGGAGCCGAGGGCGCAGAAGCCCTGCTCGTCGGTGCCCCGTCGGAACGCCTCGGTCAGGGCGGTCACCTCGATGGGGTCGCCGAGGCTGGTGCCCGTGCCGTGCGCCTCCACATAGCTCACCGAGCGGGGGTCCACGCCGGCCGACGCCAGGGCGCTGCTGATCACCGCGACCTGACCGTCGACGCCCGGCGCGGTGTAGCCGGTGCGGCGGGCGCCGTCGTTGTTTATCGCGGAACCGCGGATCACGGCGTAAACGGTGTCGTTGTCCGCGACCGCGTCCTCCAGCCGCTTGAGCGCGACGATGCCGACTCCGCTGGAGGCGATACTGCCGCGCGCGTCGGCGCTGAACGGGCGGCAGTGTCCGTCGGGGGAGTACACCCCGCCGTCGTGGTAGAGGTAGCCGCGCCGCTGCGCCGGGAAGAGGCTGACTCCGCCGGCCAGCACCAGGTCGGACTCGCCGGTCAGCAGGCTCTGCCGGCCGAGGTGCACGGCGACCAGTGAGGTCGAGCAGGCCGTGGCCACGGTGACGGCGGGGCCGGTCAGGTCGAGTTTGTAGGCGACCCGGCTGAGGAGGAAGTCCTTGTCGTTGGCGATGGACAGCTGGTGCTCGCCGATGGTGTGCATCAGCTCCGGATGGCTGGCCAGGTTGTCGAGCAGGTACGTGCTGCGACCCGATCCGGCGAACAGGCCGATCCGACCGGCGTGACCGGCCGGGTCGTAGCCGGCGTGCTCCAGCGCGTGCCAGGCGCATTCCAGCAGCATCCGGTGCTGCGGGTCGAGGGTCTGCGCCTCCCGAGGCGTGAAGCCGAAGAAGGCCGCGTCGAACTCGTCGATCCCGGGCAGCCAGGTGCCGGCCCGGACGTACGCGGGATCGTCGAGCCGGCTCGGGTCCGCCCCGTCGGCCAGCATCTCCTCGACGGTGAACTCCCGTACCGATTCCACGCCGGTGCGGATGTTGTGCCAGTACTCGTCGATGCTCTGCGCTCCGGGGAAGCGGCAGGCCATGCCGACGACGGCGACCAGACCGCTGGGCTGCGAGGTGACAGCGGCCACTGGCCGGGCGACGCGGGTCAGCGCGGCGGGGGCGGCTGGCGCGCTCGTGCCGGCGGTGGCGGTGGTCAGGAACGTCGCCAGGGACTCGACAGTGGGGTTCCGGAACAGATCGGTGACGGTGACGACGTCACCGAGCCGTTCGCGTAGTCGTTTCAGAACGGCCAGCAGGCGCATCGAGTGGCCGCCGAGGTCGAAGAAGTTGTCCCGCGTCCCGACCTGCGCGACGCCGAGCACGTCCCGCCACACGTCCCCGACCAGCCGCTCGAGGCCGATCCGGGCGGCGTCCCACGGCGCTGGTGCACCGGAGGCGGCTGTCGGCTGTCCGGTCGCCGGTCGCACGGGTTCAACGGCGGTGCGCTGCCGTGGCAGGTCCGGCCCGGCGGCGGGCAGTGCCGCGGCGTCCACCTTGCCGTTGCGGGTCAGCGGCAGCGCGTCGAGGAAGACGAAGGTGGCCGGCACCAGGTAGGACGGCAGTTCGACGGCGAGCGCCGTCCGCAGCTCCGCGGCGTCGGTCCCCGCCCGGCCGTTCCCGCCGGCTCCGCCGGTCACGTACGCGACGAGTTGCGGGTCGTCGGGGTCGTCCCGGCGCAGCTGCACCGTCACGTCGCTGTCCGGCCGGCACCGTCGGATGGCTGCCTCGATCTCGCCACACTCGACCCGGTAACCGCGTAGCTTGACCTGGTGGTCGGTGCGGCCCAGGTATTCGAGGTTCCCGTCGGGGCGCAGGCGCACCAGGTCGCCGGTGTGGTAAAGCCGCGCGCCGGGGAGGGACGAGAACGGGTGCGGGATAAACCGTTCCGCCGTCATCGTGGGCTGGCGCAGGTAGCCGCGCGCCACGCCGGCGCCGCCGACGTACAGCTCGCCGATCACGCCCACCGGGACCACGTTTCGCCAGGTGTCCAGCACGTACAGCTCGGTGTTCGCGATCGGCCGGCCGATGGGGACGGACCCGTCGCCCGGTGTGGCCGGGTCGACCTCGTACGCCGCGCAACCGACCACGGTCTCCGTTGGCCCGTACTCGTTGATTAGCGCGGTGTCGGGGGCGTGCGTCCGCCACGGCGCGACCTGGTCGGCGCGCAGATTCTCGCCGCCGATGACGAAACATCGGGTGCGGTCGGCCATCTCGGCGGGGCCGAGTTGATGGTTGACGAGGTCGAGCTGGGCCGGGGTGATCTTGACCAGGCCGAACGCCGGCCGCTGGCGGCGCAGCGCCTCGCCGAGCGCCTCCGGGCCGAGATGTTCGCCGAGCATCAGCACGGTGGCCCCGCTGACGAGCGGGACCAGCAGGCTCGTAACGGTCAGGTCGAACCCGACCGAAGAGTGCAACGGGACGGTGTCCCCGGACCGCAGCCGGTATGCCTGGGCGGCCCAGCGCACGTAGTTGCTGACACCCCGATGGGTAACCATGACCCCCTTGGGGCGACCGGTGGACCCGGAGGTGTGGATGACGTACGCGAGGTCGTCCGCCGAGGGCATCGGCCGTCGTCGCGGTCGTCGCCGAGGACCGGCGTGCGCTGCGCCGTCGGCGTCCCGGGCGGGTTGGGCCTGCGGGAGTGGCGTGGTGTGGTCGGGCACCAGCATCGCCCGGCCGTCGGGCACCAGATGCGCCAGCTCCGCGCAGGTGAGGACGACCGGGGTGGCCGCGTCGTCGATCAGATACCGCAGCCGGGCGGGCGGGTTCGCCACGTCCATGGGTACGTAGGCAGCACCGGCCCGCAGCGCGGCGAGCACCGCCACCGCGAATGGGACAGAACGCGGCAGCAGCACACCGACCAGGCTGCCGATGCCCACACCGCGCCCGCGCAGCGTCTCCGCCAGCGCCTCGGCTGCCGCGTGCAGCTCGTGGTAGCTCAGCGCGATGTCCCCGTCGGTCACCGCTGTGCCGTCGGGGTTCCGGTGCGCCTGCCGTTCGATCAGCACATGGACCAGATCGTCGGGTTCGGTGGGGGTGGCGGTCGCGTTCGCCTCCAGGACGAGTTGTCGGTACTCGTCGGGAGTGAGCATCGCGGCCGAGCCGACCGGTGCGCCCGGGTCGGCCAGCAGCGAGCGCAGCAGCGTCTGGAAGTGTCCGGCGAGGCGCGTCATGGTGTCGGCGTCGAACAGGTCGGTGCAGTACTCCAGCACGGTCCGCACACCGTCGGCGTTCTCCCGTACCGAGACGGTCAGGTCGAACTTGGCGGTGGTGGCGGGCAGGTCGATCGGGGTGACCTCAAGGCCGTCGAGGTTGGGCGGTGTGGCCTCGCGGCCGTACACGAACATCACCTGGAACAACGGGGCGTAGCCGGGTCGACGGGCCGGACGCAGCGACTCCAGCAGTGTCCCGAAGGGAAGCTCACCGTTGTCCAGGGCCTCGACGGCGGCGGTGCGCACCCGGGCGAGCAGCGTCTCGAACGAGGGGTCGTCGTCCAGTCGGGCCCGGACGGCCACGGTGTTGAGCAGCAGCCCGACGAGCCGCTGCGCCTGGACCCTTCGCCGGTTCGCCACCGGCGTGCCGATGACGATGTCGTGTTGCCCCGTCCAGCGGGCCAACAGGACGTGCAACGCGGCGAGCATGACCATGTACGGGGAGGCGCCGACGTGTCGGCACAGCGCCAGCATCCCGTCGGTGGGAAGGTCCAGCGGGAGCGACAGGGTGGCCCCCGCGCCGGACGGCACCTCGGGCCGAGGGCTCCGGGTGGGCAGTTCCAGGGTGGCTGGCGCGCCGGCGAGCTGCCGGTGCCAATGGTCGCGTTGCGCCGCTGCCTCAGCCCCGTGTAGCCAGTCGTGTTGCCACGCGGCGTGGTCGCGCGGGTCGACGGCGACCGGGTCGAGGTCCGCCGGCCGTCCGGTGCGGTGTGCGGCGTAGAGGCGTTCCCACTCGTCGTGCAGGATGCCGAGCGACCATTCGTCGACGGCGACGTGGTGGAACGTCAGCAGGAGTACGTGTTCCTGCGGCGCGCGGCGCAGCAGGCTGGCGCGTAGCACCGGCCCGCGTTCCAGATCGAGCGGGATGCGCGTCTCCGCGTGCATCCGGGCCTGCGTCTCCTGGTCGCGTTGCCACCCGGGCAGCCCGCTCAGGTCGTGCACCCGCAACAGCCCGGGGTGCGGCTGGTGGATTACCTGGACGAGGCTCGGCACCGCGTCGTCGACCTCCGCTGGCACCCCGGCCGGGTCGTCGACCGCCAGGGTGGTGCGCAGCGCGGCGTGGCGGGCCACCAGCGCATCGAGCGCCGCGACCAATGCGGCCACGTCCAGCGGCCCGACGAGGCGGTACGCCAGCGGCACCAGGTAGCTGGCCGGATCGGGGTCGAGGCGGCTCAACGACCACATCTGGCGTTGCTCGTGGGTGGCCACGACCGGGTCTCCGGCAGGGTCGCGCCGGCGTGGCATGACCGGCGTCACCTGCCGGGGCCTCATGACGTCGGTCATCGCGTCCAACTCCCCCTTGATGGCAACAGCATTCGGCAGGCCACCTCTGACGCGGCGGCCCTCAGCAGTGGTTCGTGACGTCGCACTGCGAACCCGCCGTGACGGCTGGTCGACGTGGTCGGTCGCGCGGAAATGCGGCTACGGCTGCGGCGCGGGCCTGCTGTGACACGACTGACTGAGCTGCCCCTCGGCGGCGCGGGAAGTTAACCCAGGCCGGCGTCGGCGAGCAGTCGTTCATGCGACAGCTGTCGATGCTCCGATGCGAGTTCCTGTCACAGGATTGCACTCGTGATTCTTGATGGGATCCGCCAGATCGTGCCGGCCGTCGATGCGTTCGGCGATGGTCGATGCGCGTTCGTCTATTGCCAACGGGTCGCTCGGGTCGAATCCGCGCAGGGGATCGGCGGGATCCCGGGCTCCGCGGGCCGGCTTTCTGGCACCACCTCGACTGCGAGACCGCAGCAGTGGAGGTGCCGACTCGTGCGCACGAAGCGCGCCGTCGTGCTCGCCGCCCTGACAGTCGTGGCGCTGCCGAGCCTCGACGTGGGGCTCTCGGTGCGCGTCTTCGGCAGCGTGGCCTTTGAGACGTTGGGGATCCTGCACGAGTGCAGGATCGTCGACCCGAAGGCGATGCGGCCGGCTGTCGGGCGCATTGAGCACGGCTTCCACTCGGCCGACAACGCGGTGGCGTTCGCCTCCGCGTGCAACGTGGTGATCGCGACCCCGCAGGTGCTTGGGGCATGCACTCCAGAGGCTCGCGACGCGCTGCTTGCCCAGTTCAGTCACCTGATGGTCGATGAGGCACACCATGCTCCGGCACTGAGCTGGGCGGGAATCATCCAGGCATTCGGGGATCGTCCCGTCCTGCTGTTCACGGCGACACCGTTCCGCGAGGATGGCAAGAAGCTGCCGGGACGCATCATCTTCCGGTTCCCCCTGCGGGAGGCGCAACGGGACAGGTATTTCACGCAGATCGACTACCGGGCGGTGCTCAGTCTCGGCGGCGCCGACCACCTCGTCGCTGACCTCGCGGTCGACCGCCTCCGCCGCGATCTCGCCGAAGGGTACGACCACCTCCTTATGGCACGGGGCGCGAGTGTTCGCCGCGCCGAGGAGCTGGTCTCGATCTACGAGGCGAAGGCGCCCGAGCTTGGCCCGCAAGTGCTGCACGACCGACTGCCTGAGAAGCGCCGCAGGCACGTTATGGCGGCACTCGACGACCGCACATGCCGGATCGTCGTCTGCGTGGACGTGCTCGGCGAGGGCTTCGACCTGCCGGCGCTGAAGATGCCGCGCTGCACGACGTCAAGAAGAGCCTCAGTCCGAGGATCCAGTTCATCGGTCGGTTCTCGCGGACAACGGCCAAATCTCGGATCGGCACCGCGGTGGCGTTCGTTGCCCGGGACCCGTCCGTCGCGCTTTCGCCGTTGCGGGATCTGCTGCGGGAGGACGCCGACTGTAACCTGCAGCTGCGGGACATCACCGAGCGCGCGACGGAAACGGTCGAAGGGATCAGCGCATTCGAGGCGTCCTTCTGGTCTGCCCGTCCACTGCGGGGACGGCAGCATCGGCTCGATGATCTCCCACTCGGCGTCGGTCAGGTCAGAGGTTAGTTGACAGGCGACGTCACAGGCTGCGCTGCCTACAATCAAGATCACAAGGGTGATGCCGTGCGTGCAGCATGAGTGAACGGTCCGAGCAGGGGTGCGGCTCAAAATCGGGCACCCGTCGCCGCCTCACCTCTGCGGTCTTCGTGGGCGGCGCCGCGATAGTCTGCAACGGATGAAGCCGTCGGCTCGAAGGTGAGGCTTGCCCGATGGGTACCAGCTATGAACCGATGAGTCTGGCCAGGTTGGCCACCCATCTGGCATCCGCGGACACCGACCAGACTCGCTGGAAGCTCGTATGGGAGTTTCTGGAGGAGTACCGCTGGGAACGCGCCGAAACCAGGGTCGACCTGTTACGAGATGAGCCCGGGCTAATCGGAGACCCGCGGTGGGACGCGCTGCTTGCCGCGCTCGCGGAGCACCTGCTGGCTCAGGCGGATCTTGCCCCGCCCGTATGGGGCGACGCACGTGTGCTGCGCCGGGCATGGTTCCCGGCCGAACTGGCCATCCACCGGGCCGACGCCCTGGCATGGGCCCCGGCTGCATTCCGGAAGCACGGTGTGTACCTGTCCGTTCACGACCTGGCTGCGGCGTGAGCGGATCAGACGGCGTCCTCATGGGGCGCGCGGAACTCGAACGCGCGTTCGCTCACCTGGGCGACCGGCTTGTCCGCCGCGGAGTCGTCGCTGACATCTTCATCGTGGGTGGTGCCGCGATGGCGCTCGCCTACGACGCGAAACGGGTGACCAGGGACGTCGACGCGATGTTGGTCCACGCACGGAGTCGTCCTCGATGAGGCGCGTGCAGTGGCCGACGAACTGGGCCTACTGCCGGGGTGGCTCAACGAGCAGGCCAGCGTGTATGTATCCGGCAAGGACGACCCTGGCAAGCGACGAGTCTTCGACCACCCTGGCCTGCGCGTGATGGCCGCCTCTCCGGAGCACATCTTCGCGATGAAAGCGCTCGCGGCGCGAACCCGCGACGTGGACGACCTTCGCGCCCTGGCGGCGCTGGCCAAGGTAACGACGGTGGACGACGCTATACGTCTATGCAACGACTTTTACCCCGACGAAGCGATCTCGCCACGAGCAATGGGGGTCATCCGAGAGCTTTTCGGGTGAATCGGGCAGGGGTGACGATTAAGCTGAGTGTTCTCGGTCGCACTCGGCGCTGAATGTCACCGTCGAACCGCGACGGGTCCGACAATGGGCAGTGTTCGTGCCGATCCGCAAACTCCGCCGTCAGCGCAGCTCTAAGCCTCGTGGTCTAGGCCGTCCTCATCCTTCTTTGTGGCCGAGGACGCCCCCCTTTTCAGCCCCGCTGTTGTGTGAGGGTGAGTGTTTGTGTGGCCGCATGTGCCGTGCCTCCTCGCAATCGGTATGGGGTCGATTTGCGGCGTCGAGAAACTCCTTACGGACCGTAACGCTTGCGCGCGTACCCATATCATTGCGGTAGGGATCCCCGTCCCGTTGGGCGGGGATTTTTGCTGTGCGGGGCAGGACGCTCGTCGGGGCGGTGAGCGGGAAGACCGCCGTGTCAGTTTCGATGGTCCAGGCGTCGTGGTCGCACACGATGATCATGTTGTTGAGCCGGAGGTAGCCCGCGACGCTGTCTGGATCCTGGTCGCGCATCGCCGGTGGTGCCGTGTCAGGGCAGTGTGATCGGGAGCGGCACGTCCTGGTGGCCCCGCGCACAGGCGCAGTTGGACGGCTCGGGCAGCGCCGGAACCGCCTGGTAGAGCACCTCGCGTAGTCGCTCGACGTTCACGGCGAAGATGCGGAGCACCTCTGCGTGGCTGACCGCGTCGGCCGCGTCGACTCCGGCGTCGAGGTCGGTGACCAGGGCGATGGGGGTGTAGCACAGCTCCAGTTCACGGGCGAGGGTCGCTTCTGGGTGCCCGGTCATGTTGATCAGCTGCCAGCCCTGGCGGGCGTACCACTGGGACTCCGCCCGCGTGGAGAAGCGCGGTCCTTCCACGACCACCATCGTGGCGCCCACGACGGGTTCGACCCCGATTTCGCGGGCGGCGGCGGCGACGGTCGCGCGCCCGTTCGGGCAGTACGGGTCGGCGAACGACGTGTGGACCGCACCGTCGTCGTAGTAGGTGCTGGCTCGTCCGCTGGTCCGGTCGACCATCTGGTCGGGGAGGACGAGCGTCCCGGGGGCCAGTGCCGTGGTGAGTGATCCGACGGCGCAGGGTGCGAGGATCTGGCGCACCCCGAGCGCGCGCAGTGCCCAGAGGTTGGCCCGATAGTTGATGCGGTGCGGGGGGAACCGGTGGTCGGCGCCGTGCCGCGGCAGGAACGCCACCGTCCGGCCATCGACCTGGCCGACGGTGACCGCGTCGGAGGGGCGGCCGTACGGGGTGGAGACTTCGACCGCCGTGCCACCGGCCACCAGTTGATAGAGGCCACTGCCACCGATCACCCCCACGTCGGCCCGGGGCGGTTCCGTGTACCTGGTCAATGCTCGTGCCTTTCTGGAGACAGCGCCGGGACATCACCCGTTCAACGTGTCGATCCGGCGATCCGTCGCCAGCGGATCTGCCGTATCACGTACCAGACGCCGCTGACCAGGAACAGCGTGGCGGTGATGGCCAGCCATCGGGCCAGGTACGGATGCTGGTTCTGACCGGTGGCCGCGAGATAGGTTTCCCGGCCCTGCCGAAGGATGCCGGGGAGATACACCAGGAACAGCAGCCCGGTGGCGAGTGCCGGTACCCGGATGTGGTTCAGCGTCGAGGGCCGGCCCGGCATCGGGTGGTGTGCGGCGGGGCCATCCATCCCCCGGTTGCCGGAGCGCCCGAGCGCGCCGCGGAGCAACCGGTCGGCCGTCGCGTAGATCGGAAAGAGGACGAGGTCGTGGGCGATGGCCGCCCCGACGAACCAGAGCAGCATCCGGCCAGCCGTGGCCTCGTCGGCGATGCGGAGCGCGACCCAACCGGCGAGGGTGAAACAGGCGATCATGACGACCAGGTGCTGTGGGGACGATCCGTAGGCCGCTCGGAGTCGGGGGAGATGCCTACCCATCGGCGCCGGTCCGGAAGGTGATCTCGGTGACCCATTTCGTGCAGTGCACGCCGGGCAGGGCGGGGACGATCACCCGGGCGGGAAAGCCGTGGTCGGCCGAGAGGTCGACACCGTTGACCCGCAGCGCGAGCAGGGAGTCGGCGTCGAGGACCTGGTTGGCCTGGAGGATCGCCTGGTTGAACAACCCGGCCTTCTCCAGTGATCGCACCTGCGCCGACGCCGGATCGCCCACACCGACCAGGGCGGCGAGGTCACGCAGTCGTACGCCTGACCAGGTTTGTCGCGTCGACCACCCCTCCACACAGGCGATCGGCAGGCGGGCGGTGTGCTGGCCCATGGCGAGCAGGCGGGGGCGGTCGAGGGTGACGAGGCGATCGCCGCCCCGCACGGTCAACCGCCAGCGTTGCCCGGTCTCGTCCGGTTGGATGCCTGCCGCGACGGCGGTGCGGTTGATGGGGAAGCCGTTCGGTCCGGTGCCGGGCTGACGTCCGCGGGGCAGCAGCAGCGCGGTGCGACGCCAGCCACCGTCAAGGGTCTGCCCGATCGTGAGGGCGCCGAGCAGCAGGGACAGGCCACCGACCAGGGCGATCGCGCCGCGTCGGCTCATCGTCGGCGCGCCGGGTGCGGTTGCCACCAGGTCGTCCGGATCGGGTGGCTCGGGTCGGGTAACGGCCAGCGGGGTACGCAGCTCGGCCCGCAGCGGCTCGCTCTGCCCGGGTGGGTTGCGGTCCCGCAGGGCCGGCCGGGATCGGAGTGCGCTGACCATCCGGGGCAGCTTCAGCGTCACGTGTGCCACGAACGCCGCGATGAAGACCCAGGCTCCGAAGTAGTGCGCGGTGTAGAAGTCGAAGCCGAACAGGTACGCGTACTGGATGTTGAGCAGGCCGGTCGCGATCTCGAACAGGATGCCGCCGACCAGCAGCAGCAGGGACAACCGCTCGAGCACCTGGGCCAGGGAGCGGGCCGGTGGCCAGCTGAAGAGCTTCGGGATCACCGACCACAGCTTCGCCAGCACCACGGGGATCAGGATGATGCCGAGCGTCACGTGCAGCCCTTGGGTGACCCGGAACAGCCAGGTCGGCCGAGTCGGCCAGTCGAACGGCGGTAGCCGTAACCAGCCCACCTCGCGCGGGAGGGCCTGATCGAACTGCGGACCGTAGGCGGCGTAGTCGAGCAGCCCGGTGATGATCACCAGCGGCAGCCCGACGAGGAGCACAACACCGTAAACGGCGGTGAGCCACGGACCGCGCAGCGGGCTGCGCCAGCGATCCCCGGCCAGGCCGGGGACTGGTGGAGGGTGCCGTTCGAGGGCACGCCACCACCGCTGCGGGAAACCCGTCGGCCGGTCCGTCACACCCATACCCCGGGACGCTAGACGCCACAGGTGCCGGATCTGGTGCATTCCGGCGATACCGATCGCCTGGCAAGGCGGGTGAAGTGACCTCGCCGCGGCCGAGTGCGGTCTACGGTCACCGGGATGCGGGTACTGCTCACCGGCGCGGCCGGTTTCATCGGATCGCAGATCGCCGACCTGCTCGTCGCCGAGGGCCACGACCTGGTGGCGCTCGACGCGCTGCTGCCTCAGGCACACGGCGGGGAACTCCCCGAGTGGTCCCGCCGGCACGACCCGGTGGTCGGTGACGTGCGGCACGCCGCTCTGCTGGACCAGCTTCTGGCCGGCGTGGACGCGGTGTGTCACCAGGCGGCGATGGTGGGGCACGGGCTGAATCCGTCCGACGCACCCGACTACGTCCGCCACAACGACTACGCCACCGCGGTGCTGCTTGCCGCGATGCACCGGGCCGGTGTGACCCGGCTGGTGCTGGCCAGCTCGATGGTTGTCTACGGCGAAGGCCGGTACGTCTGCGCGACGCACGGCACCGTGCGGCCCGCCGCTCGCAGCGCCGCCGACCTGGCCGCCGGCCGGTACGAGCCAACCTGCCCAGACTGCGCGGGCACCCTCTCGCCCGCTCTGGTGCCCGAGGACGCGCTACTCGAGCCGAGAAGCACGTACGCGGCCACCAAGCTTGCCCAGGAACACCTCGCCGCCGCGTGGGCGCGGCAGACCGGCGGGAGCGTCTGGGCACTGCGCTACCACAACGTCTACGGTCCCCGGATGCCCCGGGACACCCCGTACGCGGGTGTGGCCTCGATTTTCCGGTCCGCGTTGGCGGCGGGTCTGCCGCCAACTGTGCTGGAGGACGGCCGGCAGCGCCGCGACTTCGTCCACGTCACCGACGTCGCCCGGGCCAACCTGCTGGCGTTGACCGCTTTGCCACCGCGGGGCCTCGTGCCGGTCAACATCTGCTCCGGTGAGCCGCACACCGTGGGTGAGCTGGCCGTCGGTCTCGCCGAGGCGATGGCCGGGCCGGCGCCGCTGATCGCCGGTGGCGGCCGGGCGGCCGACGTCCGACACGTGGTCGCCGACCCCCGGCGGGCGGCGAAGCTGCTCGGCTACACCGCCCGGGTCGGGTTCTCCGAGGGCGTAGCCGCCTTCGCCACCGATCCGCTCCGGGAACCAGCCGCCCTCACCGTCTGAGACCGCCGCCCTGCGGATCAGGAGACCGTCCACAGCAGGTGGCTGACCGCGAGGGCGGTGACCACCTGCCCGGCCAGCCAGAACCGTTGGGCGGGCGGTGGCAGGTGGGCGGCGGCCACCAGCAGCCAGACCACGAACGGTAGCCAGATCCGTTCCACCTCCGCCTTGCTCAGCCCGGACAGGTCAGCCGCGCCGACCGCCAGCACGGCGGCCAGTGGCAGCAGCACCGTGGGCCCGGCTTCCCGCAGGGCGATCATCCCGGCTCGGTCCGGCCCGCGCCATCGAATCGCAACGGTCCACGCAGGAGCGGCCGCCGCGAGCGCGGTCCGGCGCAGCGCGGTCCCGAGCACTGGGCCCACACAGAGCAGAAGCGCCGCGATGTTCGCCCACACCCAGTAGCCGTACGGGCGATCCGCCGCCCAGCCCTGGTGGTACCGCTGCACCACCAGGTGGTAGCCGTCCAGCCACCAGAAGCCGGCCAGCGTGAACGTGGCCACCACCGTGCCGGCCCCGGCCAGTGCCGCGAGCAGTACCGGCCACCGGTCCCGCAGGCGCAGCGCCACCACTGCCAGGACCAGGACGCCGACAAGTACGAAGCCGTACGACAGGTAGAGGGCGAAGCCGAGCAGCAGGCCCCCGACCGCGGCGGCGACCAGACCACGCACTGCCAGCAGGGCCAGCCCCGCCGCCACCACCCCGGTGAAGATGCCATCGGCTGAGACTCCCACCCAGATCGCGCCGGGCAGCAGTACCAGGAACGGCAGCACGTCACGGGCTGCTTCCTCCGCGCCGAGCGCCCGCAGCGTCACCGGCACCGACACGGTCACCGTCGCTCCCACCAGCACGCATGCCAGGGCGGCGGCGGTGGGACCGCCGAGGCCGATCCGGTCCAACCCGACGAAGACCAGCAGAGCCCCCGGTGGATGGCCGGCGGTGTGGGTGGACCACGAGTCCGGCTGGAAGTCGAGAATCCGTGCGCTGAAGCCGGCCAGCATGGCCGTGACGTCGGTGACCCGGGGCACCTCGTGCAGGTATTCAGCCTGCGGGGTGAGTCGTCGGGTGAAACCGGCCGACCAGCCGTCCACCAGCGCCAACGACATCGTCCATGCGACCGCCGCAAGGTAGCCCGCGACCAGCAGCTGTCCCCACCTGGCGATGCGGGACCACCGGACGCCCCAGCCGAGCACCCCGGCGGCGACCAGAAGCGCGGCCGGAGTGCCCCAGCCCAGGTGCGGACGCCAGCTGGCGTACAGCGGCGCGGCGTCGGCGTGCAGACCGACACCGCGCGCGTTGAGCAGCAGCCCCACCGCCACCGCGGCGGCGACCAACGCGACCTCGACGCCGAGCACCACCAGGTCGGCGTCGACGCGCCGGGCGGGCAGTTCCGGTCCCCGCCGCAGCGGCGCGAGCACTTTCATGACGACCGGACGGTACGGCCATCGCCGGCCCGGTGCCGCGGGAACGGGCAGGACATCACCGTTCGGTGGGGGAGTGACGCTGGCGAGGATGCTGATGGTCCGATTTCGCCTATCTCGGGCGGCTTGGCGTCCTAGCGTTTCCGGTATGCCATCACTGATCGACGTGGTACTGCCGTGCCTCGACGAAGCCGCGGCACTACCCGGCGTCCTGACCGCCCTGCCACCCGGCTACCGGGCGATCGTGGTGGACAACGGCTCCCGGGACGGCTCAGCGGAGGTCGCGGCCCGGCACGGCGCCCGGGTCGTCCACGAAGCGCGCCGCGGCTACGGCGCGGCCGTACACAGCGGGCTGGAGGCGGCCGAGACCGCACTTGTTTGTGTGCTCGACGCCGACGGCTCCTTCGATCCCACCGAACTCCCGGCTCTTGTCGCGCCGGTGGCCAGCGGGTCGGCCGATCTGGTGGTCGGTCGTCGTCGGCCCGTCGCCGCCGGCGTCTGGCCGTGGCATGCCCGAGCCGGCACCGCGCTTGTCGCGGCGCTGCTGCGGCACCGGGGCATACCGCTGCGCGACCTCAGCCCGATTCGGGTGGCCCGCCGCGACGCGCTGCTCGGCCTCGGAGTCACCGACCGCGCCTTCGGATACCCGTTGGAACTACTCATCCGCGCCGCCGCCGCGGGCTGGCGGATCCGGGAACTCGACGTGCGGTACTCGCACCGCGCCGCCGGCACCCGGTCGAAGGTCTCCGGCTCGGTACGCGGCACGCTCCGCGCGACCCGCGATTTCGCCGGGGTCCTGCGTACTGTGGAGCGGTCGCGGTGACCGTCCTGCTGGTGATGGCGAAGGCACCTGTGCCCGGGGCGGTGAAGACCCGTCTCTGCCCACCGGCCAGCCACCGTCAGGCGGCCCGGATCGCCGCCGCAGCACTGCTGGACAGTCTGGACACCGTACGCGCCACACCCGGCGTGACACCCGTCCTCGCCCTGCACGGTCGGCTGGCCGACGGCGAGGAAGCCGCCGAGCTGACCGCCGCGATCGCCGGCTGGCAGGTCCTCCCGCAGCGCGGCGCCGATCTCGGCAACCGTCTCGCCAACGCCCACGCCGACGTGGCTGACGCCTACCCCGGTCGACCGGTGCTCCAGATCGGCATGGACACGCCACAGCTGACGCCGGCGCACCTCGACGAGGCCGTCCACCGCCTCACAGTGAGCGACGCGGTGCTCGGCCCCGCCATCGACGGCGGGTGGTGGGCCCTGGGTCTGCACAACCCCCGGCACGCCGCCGTGCTGACGGCCGTGCCGATGTCCACCGCGCTGACCGGACACCACACCATCGAGGCCCTGCGCGTGCGGGGCTTGCGCGTCGATTCCCTACCCCTCCTTCGCGACGTCGACGAGTGGCCCGACGCGCTGGCGGTGGCCGCGTCGACTTCCCGTGATGCGTCAGCATGGTCGATCGACGTGATTGCCAACGGTCGTCCTGGGCGGGCCGCGGCAGTCATGCCCGGGCAGTCCGGGGGCGAAGACGCCGCCCATCCGGCGCGGCACGCCACCTGCAGCCGCTTCGCGCGCCAGGTCGCGGCGGTCCAGCGCAGCCTGACACCCGGGTTCCCAGGATGAGCCGTCGCCTACGGGCCAGACCGACCGAGGCATTCGGCAGCGCGTTA
This sequence comes from Micromonospora sp. D93, assembly GCF_018070365.1. Taxonomy (NCBI): domain Bacteria; kingdom Bacillati; phylum Actinomycetota; class Actinomycetes; order Micromonosporales; family Micromonosporaceae; genus Micromonospora; species Micromonospora sp. D93. The sequence continues at coordinate 214,167 of NZ_JAGPXW010000004.1, forward strand.
CGGCACCGCACCGACGACCACTGGCTGGTACACGGCGACAACGGGTGGCGCAGCCGCCTACCGGTACGCCGGTGGCACGGTCCAGCCGAACCGGCGGTGGTCGCACTCGTCGCCCGGTGCACCGGCCCGACCCTCGACCTGGGCTGCGGTCCAGGCCGGCTCACACTGGCACTCACCCGGGCCGGACTGACAGCGGTCGGAGTCGACATCTCCGCGCACGCGGTCCGCCTGACCCGAGCCCGAGGCGCGATCGCCCTCCAGAGAGACGTCTTCGCCCCACTGCCCGCAGAAGGGCGATGGGCGCATGTGCTCCTGATAGACGGAAACATCGGCATCGGCGGTGACCCCGTCACCCTCCTCGGCCGGTGCCACGACCTGCTGCGCCCCGGCGGTACCGTGCTCGTCGAACTCGAACCACCGGGTCCCGGATTGTGGCGGGGTCAGGCCCAACTGGCCATCCAGGCCGCCTGCGGTAGTTCGCGCCTCGGGCCACCGTTTCGGTGGGCCCGGCTCGACACCACGGCGGTCACCGGGGTGGCCGCTGCCGCCGGGCTCACTGTCCGCGAGGTGTTCCGCCGCGATCGTCGCTGGTTCGGCGAGTTGGACACGGACAGCTCCGGCGTGGTCAACCCGACGAAGTAGGGTCGGTGAATGCCCACCCGGCCTGGCTACTGCCGTAGGAGCAGGGCGAGATCGAGGACCACGTGCCCGTTGAACACGCCTGTCGTCTGAGCCGCGCCGGTGAGCAGGTCGACCCGATAGAGCCGGGAGCCGGCGATGCCGTTGAGTACGGCGTAGGCGTTGTTCCCCACGGCGCGGTCTCCACTCAGTTGGCTGTGGATGTCGAAGCCTGCGTGGAGGGTCGCGTTGACCCCCAGTGCGCCGGTGGCGGCCAGTTGCCCGGAGTTGGCGGGGGATTGCAGGGCAACCTGGTCGAGGGTGGTGTCGATGTCGAACAGGGTGGTGGCGGTGGCGGGGTTGAGGTCGTTGTTGGTGTACGCCGCACCGGTGACACCGGCGGCGGCGGTGCTGGGCGGGTAGGTGAGAGAGCCGTCGACAACTGTCGTGCCGCCGGGGTTGATGTTGTGGCGCAGGTTCTGGCCGGTGTCGCTGATGATCCGGAGTCGGTCGGCGGCGGGGTTGAAGTCGACGCCGAACGACGTGCCGTTCAGTGCGACGGTCAGTTGGCTGACCTGTGTGGCCGCCGCGGTGCGCGTGTTCAGCGCGTAGACGCCGCCGGTGTTGCCGACGCCGTAGAGCTGGCCGTCCTGGACGCGAAAGTCGATGCCGATGAGCGCTTCGCTGCCGGGCAGGTCGACCGGGCCGATGGTGCAGGCCAGCGCGGGGCGGTTGGCGGCGAACTTGATCAGCTGCTGGCCGTCGGTGAGACCGATGGCGACGAGCCCGTTGCGGCCTCCGGCGTTGAGCAGGTCCCACAGCAGGGTGCAGGTCCCAGTGCCCAACGAGGGCAGGCCGTGCGCCGGGAGGCTCGTGGCTGTGCTGTGGCTTGGTCGGGCGGCGGTGACTGGCGTCGCGGTGATCCCGATGCTGGCGACCGTCATCATGGCGGCTACGAGCAGTCCTCGGCGAAGCGTACGGTGCATGAGAGGCACTTCCTTGATCAGGTGCACCGACGGACTCCTCGGCGGAATCCGACGCCGTTTCCGACGGCGGTGCAGGGAAGAATTCCCTGCTCAGAGCCTATGTAGAGGCGATCCGCAACATCTGTCGGGATTCGGCGTTTCCTTCAACTTTCGCACCTTCTGCACAACAATCCACCTGAGGCAATCAACCGCGCTGGACCATCTGATCGCGCTCATCGATCACCAGAGCCAGCGGGTGCTGACTGCGGGAAGGCTGGAATCGCCCGCAGCATTGCCAGCCCGTGACCTAGCCGAGGTCCGGCGGTGCGGGAGGAAGCGAGGCGATGTTGCCGTAGAAGCGGTGGATGTCGCTGATGACGCGCTCGAAGGTAGGAAGGTCGACGGGCTTGGTGACGTACGCGTTGGCGTGGGCGGAGTAGCTGGCCAGAACATCCGCGTCGCCGCCTGAGGTCGTGAACACCACGATGGGAATCGCCTTCAGCTGGTCGTCGGACTTGACCGCCGACAGGACCTCGCGCCCGTTCATCCGAGGCATGTTCAAGTCGAGGATGACCAGATCGGGGCGTGGCGCGTTTGTGTGGGCGCCGCTGCGGTTCAGGAATGCCATGGCTTCCTCGCCGTCGCCGACCTGGTGCAGCTCGGTGGGCAGACCACACACCGCGACAGCGTTTTCGATCAGTGCGACGTCGGCCGGGTCGTCCTCGACCAGCAGGATGCGCAGTGCGGCGGACCGGGTGCCGGTGGCATCGGCGGCAGTGTTCACGTGCACGAGCCTACGACCCTAGGCGGCCAGCCACGATGATTGATCAATCGTCCTCGTGGCTGGCCGTGTCGACCACGCGCCTGTGTAGTCCGGGTGCTGTCAGTAGGAGCAAACCCGGCCCTGGGGACTGGCCTCGTGACGGGCTGCGTGCCTCCTGCCGCGAACGTACGGCTGGACTTCGCAGTAGGTCGATCAGTAGGCGACGTCGGCCAGGTGCGCGCGTAGCTTGACGAGCGCGCGGGCCAGCAGCCGCGAGACGTGCATCTGCGAGACGCCGACCTGGTCGGCGATCTCGCTCTGGGTCTTGTTGCCGTAGAAGCGCAGGGTGAGGATCTTCTGCTCCCGCTCGTCGAGCGTGGCCAACGCGGGGCCGAGGGCCACACGCAGCTCTGCGTGGGCGAACTCGGCGTCTTCGCCGCCCAACATCTCGCCCAGTTCGGTGCCGCGTTCGCCGTCGCCAACAGGGGTGGACAGCGACACAGCGTTGTACGCGCGGGCGCCTTCGAGGCCTTCGAGGACTTCTTCCTCGGTGAGCTTGAGGTGCGCGGCGATGTCGGCGACCGTCGGCGAACGGCCCAGCGTTTGCAGCAATGCGTTGTTGGCGTCGGAAATGGCCAGGCGCATTTCCTGCAGACGGCGGGGCACGCGGATGTCCCAGGTGCGGTCCCGGAAGTGGCGCTTGAGTTCCCCGACGATGGTGGGGATCGCGTAGCCGGCGAAGTCCACCCCACGTGACGGGTCGAACTTGTCCACCGCCTTGATCAGGCCCATCGCCGCGGTCTGCGTCAGGTCCCCGGTGGGCTCGCCACGCCCCGTGTAGCGTCGGGCGAGGTGATTGGCCAGCGGCAGCCACGCCTCGATCGCGCGGTCCCGCAACGCGGCCCGTGACGGGTGACCGGCGGGCATCGCCGCCATCGCGAGGAGCAACGTCGTGGCGGTCGAGGCGTCCTCGGTGCGGGTGCTCGTCGGCGCGGGCCGGTCAGTGGTGATGGTCATGCTGGTTCCTCCGCATCGCACCGGCCGCGCTCCGCCTGTGCGGCGCCAACCGTCTGAGCAGAGGCTAGACGAAAGTGCACCAGAAGCCTAGCCGAAAGGTTGAGGTGTCACAGCTCAGTCGCTCGCTGTCCTCCCGGGCCAGGTCAGGCAACTCCCGACGACACCGGTGACAGATCACTCGCCGGCAGAGCCGATCGGCCGCTTCCACCAGCGGCGGCGGTGTGGTCACAATGACCCCATGCCGGAAGCTGATCATGCCGACGTGGCGTGGGTGCCGCACGTGCCGCTGCGTGAGGCGAAGGCCAGCTTTTCGGAACTCGTTGCCCGAGCAGACCTTCTGGGCGAGGTCACGGTGCTGACCAAGCACGGCCGGCCGGCGGCAGTGATCGCTCCCACTCACGTCGTCGACCATCAGGCGTTGTTGGCCGAGCTGTGGGCCCTGCTGGACCGGCTCAGCCCACCCGGGGAGGACCCGCACGTCGATGATGCCCGCTCACGACAGCGCTGCGACCGTCCGTTGTCCGCACCGTTGGTCACGCAGTCCGCAGTGGTGAACCAGGCGGGCCGGTGACCCAGTCGACGCAGGACCGTCCCCGTGTCCTCGATCCGGCCCGCATCTCCGCCGTGTACCGCACCGGGCTGCTGGACACCCGGCCGGAAGTGGCGTTCGACCGGCTGACGGGTCTGGCGGCCACGCTGCTGGGCACCCCATTCGCGTTCGTGACATTGGTCGACGAGACCCGATCTTTCTGGAAGAGCTGCATCGGCGTCAGCAGCACCGACCTCGCCGACCGGCAGAACACAGTGCAGCAGTCGTTCTGCCGATACGTCATCGAGGCCGACGCCGAACTGATCGTCGACGACGCCCGCGCGGATCCGCGGACTGCGGACAACCCTTCCATCGAGCTGATGGGAGTCGCCGCGTGGGCGGGCTTCCCGGTGCGCTCCCCGGACGGTCACGTGCTGGGCACGTTCTGCGCCGTCGACACCTCGACACGGCACTGGACTCCCCACGACATCGAGGTCCTCAAGACGCTCGCGCTGGCGGCAGCCGGCGAGATCGCACTGCGAGAGGCCGTCGAGGACGCGGAGACGGCGGCCATCCACGCGCAGGCCGCGACGACCCGGGCCAACGAAGCGACAGCCGACGCGCGGGCCGCCGCCGACCAGGCGCAACAACTGGCCGACACGCTGCAGGAAAGTCTGCTGCCCCCACACCTGCCACAGGTGCCCGGCGTCGAGATCGCCGTCCGCTACCGGCGCGGCGCCGGCGGCACCGCCGAAGTCCTCGGTGACTTCTACGACGTCTTCCCATCGGCGCGCGACACCTGGGCCGTCGTCGTGGGCGACGTGTGCGGCAAGGGTCCGCAAGCGGCCAAGACCACCGCACTGGCCCGCTACACCCTGCGCGCGACAGCGGGTCGCTTCATCACCCCGAGCCGCAACCTCGCCACCCTCAACACCACACTGCGTGCCTGGCAAACCAAGGATCCTCGTTTCCTCACCGCCGCCTATGCCACCCTCCGCCTGCACCCCGAGGGCATCAGCGCCCAGATCAGCTGCGCGGGCCACGACCCCGCCCTAATCCGCCGCGCCGACGGCCGCGTGGAACCCTTCGGCCATCACGGCGTGGCCATCGGGCTCATCGACCACCCCGTCCTACGGGACAAGCGCACCGTGTTGCGCCCCGGCGACAGCCTCGTCCTTTACACCGACGGTGTCACCGAAGGCCGCCGCGCGGACAGCCGTGACCTGTTCGGTGTCGAGCGACTGCACGAAGTCCTCGCTGACAACAAGGCGACCTCCGCCGGTCGGCTCGTCGACGCCGTCGACAACGCCGTCAGCACCTTCACCGCCGGTCACGTTCACGACGACACCGTCATCCTCGTCATCCACCTACCCGCCACCAGATAGGAGCTCCGTACCCCAGCCGCTCGGACGCTGAAGCGCCTACTGCCACGACGGATACCGACTGTGGTCGCTTACCAGGCCGGCCGCTGCCACCTCCGCGCCGGACATCGCCGGTAAGGGCATCGCCAACCCGATCGGCCAGATCTGGTGCGGTTCGATGATGCTGGAGCACCTCGGTCACCCCGAGGCGGCAGCGCACCTGCTCGGTGCCGTCGAGGACGTCCTGGCCTACGGTCCGAGGGAAGCCCCGCTCACCCCCGACCTGCACGGCACCGGCACGACGGCGGAACTGGCCAACGCAATTGCCGAGCGCGTGCGCGAGTCCTGATCGTCTACTCCGGTTGTACGGGAGTGGGTGTGATGGTGTCCCTGCGATGCGTCGGCGGTGGCCTGTAGCTCGCCGCCGCTGCGCCGGGCGGCGGCGACCTTCAGCCGCGGCGGGTGAGTTCGCTGACCAGCACGAGCCCGAGCCCTCGGGAAGCTCATGCGGTCCGAATGTTGGGCAGCGTCTTCCACGGCTACGTCAGTTTGGAGCTGGCCGGTGGTTTCGAACACGCGGCGTAGTTACCAATGCGGTCGAGTAGGTGGTTATCGCGGACGTGGAGGGTCTTCGGTCGCTTCAATGAGGTGGCTTCGGGTGCCCACCAGGTGTCCTTGCGGGGATGGGGCCGACGCAACCCTCTGGCGGGCGGCTCGTTGGTGCGGCAAGGGGCGGACGGAGGCGGATTATGGCGGCGGGGCGGGGTGCCGAGCTGCTGCGTCCCGCCACGAGTTCGGGCCGGGCGACGTTCCTGGAGCTCTTCTTTGATTTGGCGTTAGTTGTGGCGCTTACCCGGGTGTCGCAGCGGTTCGCCGACTTGGGTGATGACACGGGCTGGGTGCTGCTCGGGGGGGTTGGTCGTACCCTGTTGCTGTTCTTGGCACTGTGGTTGATTTGGTCGCATACCAGCTGGATCACCAGTCGGTATGAACCCGAGCAGCCGATCATCCAGGCCGTCGTGGTCGGCACCATGTTCGCCGGCCTGATCATGGCGGTGACGCTGCCGCGCGCCATGGAGGAGCGTGCGTTGCCGTTCGCTGTGGCGTACCTGATGGTGATGGTGGTGCGGCCGCTGGTGATCGCCGCCGCGCTGCGTGGCCACCCACGACGGCTGGTGCCGTTCCGGCTTGCCGTGTGGGCTTCGGCGAGCGCGCCTCTGTGGCTGGCCGGCGCGTTGGGTCCGGACCGACTGCGTCTGCCGTTGTGGGCTGCCGCCCTCGCCGTCGACTATCTCGCCTGGGGTCTGGGCTGGCCGCTGCCGTGGCTCGGGGTCTCGAAGGTGTCCCACTGGCGGATCGCGGGGACTCACCTGGCCGACCGTTACCAGCAGGTGGTTCTCATCGCCCTCGGTGAGTCGATTCTGATCATCGGCGTGGTTTTCAGCGGCGCGGACTATTCCGCCGAGCGGGCAGCGGCCTTCGCTGTCGCGTTCGCCACCAGCGCGCTGCTCTGGCGAATCTACTTCTACCGCGCGGGTCTGCTGCTGAGCGATGCGTTGGCTCGGGCGGCGATGCCTGGGCGGTTGGGTACGGCGTCGGAACGGACGCATTTGCTGATCGTGCTCAGCGTGCTCGTTACTGCGGTCGGCTACGAGTTGGTGATCGATGATCCGTTCGGGCAGCCGCGGCCCAGTTGGCTTCTGTTCGTGGTGGGCGGTCCGGTGTTGTTTCTTGTCGCTCGCATACGGCTGGACTATGAGATCTTCGGTCGGCTTTCCTGGTCCCGGGTGATCGGCTTGGTGGTCCTGGTGCTGTTCACGCCGCTGTTGGCGCGGTGGGCGCCGATGGTCGGGCTGAGTGTGGTGGCCGCCGTGTTGGCCCTGGTCGCGCTCCTCGACGCGTTGCGCAGCCGGGGACGGCCGCTGGAGGTCCCGTCCTCGCCGGTCGGGCAGGCGACATCCGGCGATCCCGACGCGGAAGCCTGACCGCACGCGGCCACGCCGGACTAGCCCGCGGATTCGGTCGGCTGGCGCTCGGCAGTGATCCGGAGAAGTCCTTCGACGCCGCGGAGGAAGGTCTCGGACACCAACGCGGGGTCGAAGAGGCATCCGGCTGCCATGGCGCCGTCGCGGAGCATGACGAAGTGACGCGCGGCGGACTCTGCCGTCTCCTCCTGGACCTGCGCCATCAGCGTGGTGAGCGTGTCCAGGAACCATTGCCGGTGGGCGATGATCTCCTGACGCACGGGATGTTCCGTGTCGGGATACTCCGCCGCAGCGTTCAGAAACGCGCATCCTCGGAACCCCGGGGACTGGATGCTCTCCGCGATGGAGTTGGCAATGGCCAGGAGTGGGGCGACCGGCCGTGAGGTGGTGGTGATGACCGTGTCGACCGCGCCGCGATCCATCTCATGGACTTCACGCAGGTAGGCGAGGATGAGATCGTCCTTGCTGGGGAAGTGCCGGTAGAAGGTGGCCCGGGTCACCTTCGCCTCGGCGATGATCCGATCTACGCCGACGGAATGGATGCCCTCCGAGTAGAAGATCCTGGTTGCCGCGGTGAGGAGCCGGTGGCGCGCCTCGGAGGGCCGGGCACCGGGTGCGGTGGGCGTCATATCGCCATCATAGCGGATAGAACGTTCGGTCTTGACGATGCAGGTTGCGCCTGTCATGCTGGACAAGACAGAACGATCGGTCTCTCTAACCCCTCCGCTGAAAGGGTCACCCGTGACCACCATTGCTGCTTCCCCCGGTATTTCCCAGACCGCTTCCGCGCTGCGGCGGCTGTACTTCGTCCGCTTCGCGTTCGCCATCGTCTGGGCTGGCGTGACGATCGCCACCGCCAAGGAGATCGGTCCGCTCGCGGTGGCGCTGTTCGTGCTCTACCCGTTGTTCGACGTGGGCGCCGCCATCTACGACCTTCGTTCGTCGCGGACCACCGGCTCGCCGACCCTGCTCTATGTCAACGTCGCGGTGAGCCTGATCACCGCGGTCGGAGTGGGTGTCGCCGGGGCGTCCGGTGTTCCCGCTGTCCTGCGGGTGTGGGGCGCCTGGGCGATCGTCGCCGGTCTGGTCCAGTTGATCGTCGGTGTCACCCGTCGGAAGATGGGCGGGCAGTGGCCGATGATCATCAGTGGCGGCATCTCGGTTCTGGCTGGTGGGTCCTTCATCGCCGGAGCCTCCGCGGACAACCCGTCGCTGACCAACGCGGCTGGCTACGCCATTCCTGGTGCCATCTTCTTCCTCATCGCCGCCATCCGCCTCGGCCGCGCCGCGAAGGGCAACTGACATGACCACCATCGAGTACGACGTCGTCGTGATCGGTGCCGGTCCGGTTGGGGAGAACGTTGCCGACCGGGTCGTGCGAGGTGGGCTGACCGCCGCCATTGTCGAGCGGGAGTTGGTCGGTGGTGAGTGCTCATACTGGGCTTGTATGCCGACCAAGGCGTTGCTGCGCAGCGCGTCCGCGTTGCGGGCGGCTCGCCAGCTGCCGGGCGCGCGTGAGGCAGTGACGGGCGACCTGGACGCGGCTGCGGTGCTGGGCCGGCGGGACTCCTTCGCGTCGCACTGGCAGGACGACGGGCAGGTTTCGTGGTTGGAGTCGGCTGGCATCGCGCTGCACCGCGGTCAGGGGCGGATCAGTTCCGCCCGGGTCGTCGAGGTGACCGGCGTCGACGGCGTCACGACGAGGCTGACCGCGCGGCACGCGGTGGTCGTCGCTACCGGAAGCAGCGCTCTGTTGCCGGATATCCCGGGGCTGCGGGAGGCGGTGCCGTGGTCCAGCCGCGAGGCGGCTTCGGCCAGTTCGGTTCCCCGTCGGCTCGCGATCATCGGTGGTGGCGTGGTGGCGGCCGAGATGGCGACCGCGTTCGCCTCTCTGGGGTCGTCGGTGACGGTGCTGGCCCGCGATGGCCTGCTGCCCTCGGCCGAGCCGTTCGCCGGTGAACTGGTCACCGAATCATTGCGCGAGGCAGGTGTGTCGGTACGCCCCGGTGCGGAGGCCGTCTCGGTCAAGCGTGACGCCAGCGGAGTCGTCCACATCGGCACCGCCTCCGCCGAGCGGATCGAAGCTGACGAGGTGCTGGTGGCGGTCGGTCGTACACCGAACACCCAGGACATCGGCCTCGACCGGGTTGGGCTGGTGCCGGGTGCCTGGCTGGCGGTCGACGACACCTTGCGCGTCGTCGGCGGCGGGGAGTGGCTGTACGCCGCCGGCGATGTGAACCGGCGGGTGCTGTTGACCCATCAGGGCAAATACCAGGCGCGGGCGGTGGGCGACGTGATCGTGGCCCGGGCGAAGGGCGAGAAGGTCGAGGACGGCAGGTGGGGCCGGCACGTGGCGACGGCCGACGAACGTGCGGTGCCGCAGGTGGTCTTCACCGACCCGGAGATTGCGTCGGTCGGGCTGACCGCGACTGCGGCCGAGGCAACTGGGCTACGGGTCCGGGTCGTGGACTACGACCTCGGGGCAGTCGCCGGAGCTTCCCTGCACGGCGATGGCTACAAGGGACACGCCCGCATGGTCGTCGACGAGGACCGAAAGGTAATCATCGGCTTCACCCTCGCCGGCCCGGACGTCGCGGAGCTCATCCATGCCGCAACGATCGCCATCGTCGGCGAGGTCCCGCTGGACCGGCTGTGGCACGCGGTTCCGGCCTACCCGACTGTCAGCGAGGTGTGGCTGCGGCTGTTGGAGACCTACGGCCGCTGACGTGAACCGAGCGCTCGTCCCAGCGCTGTTCGCGCCGGGACGAGACTCGCCGTCCACTACCGTGCATTTCCAATTCAGGTCCGCGGCGTTTGTTTCGTCCTAAATGGACCGAGCATTCTTTTCACTTCGAGGAGAGCCCCTTGCCTACCAAGATCACTATTGTCATCGACAACCCTGCGAGCCCCGACGACTTCGAGCGGGCCTACGCGGACGTGAAGGCTGCCGCAGCGAAGTTCCCGAAGCTGCGGCGACTCGAGTCTGCGAAAGTGTGGCCGAAGGAGGATGGCACCGCTACCCCTGCGTACCGGACGCTCGACCTCTACTTCGACAGCTACGAGGACGCCTCCGCAGCGGTCGCGACAACCGGTGCCGCTGATGTCTTCGGCACCCTCGTGGGGACGCAGGTCACGTTCAAGGGGCTTTTCTCGGACATCGAGCAGGCTTGAGGATTGCAAGCTCCCCGGGCGTAGGCAGAAACGATGTCTACACCCGGGGTCCCTCAGCTTCAGCGGGCTTGTCCATGCCCAGAATCGCCAGGTTGTTGAACCATCGTCGTTGCCACACCCTCAGCTGATCAGTGAAATCCGCGCGGCAGTGCCGCTGCCGGCGAGTCCCGGGTCTGCCGGCGGGTGCCGGCGGTGAGGCCGACAGTCGGCGGGCCGGAGCTGCTCAAACGCCGTCGGGAGGAAGGCGGAAAGCAAGTTTCGTTGAACACGATCAGTCTCCCCCCGGGCGGTCGGGGAGGGGAGGGGCTAGCGATCCGTTGCTGCTTCGCCTGGCCATTCGGGGACCGCTTCCGCCCTGCGGCGGCTGTATTGCGTCCGCTTCGTGTTCGCCGTCGTCTGGGCGCTCATCCATCGTGGCCGGCTTGGTTCAGCTCATGGTGAGTGTCACCCGTCGCAAGATGGGCGGCCATCTGCCAGTGATCATCAGCGGCGGCCTCTCGGTGCTGGTGGGTGCGGCACTCATCTCGCTTGCCGGCGCCGACAACCCGACGCTGGCCAAGAATCTGCAGGCCATCGACGCGTACCTGGACGCCGTCGCCCAGAGGTAGCTCACCTACGTCGTCGCTGCAGCGGCCCTCGTGGCTGCGTCCCCAGCAGGCGGCGAATACGTACAGCACCGATGCGCCAGGAGATGTCGGACCTCGCCGAGCGTGCCCACCTGCCTAACGCGCCTGCGTCACCGCCGCCGGCCCACGGTCCGACGGGGACCGGCTTGACCAGTCGTTCATCTCCTTGATCACCGTGTCGGTGATCCAGCGCATGTAACGACAACTCCACCTCGTCGACCCCCGACGGCCGGCGCTGCCGCTTGCGGGCCATCTGAGGCTCGAACGTCCCGGTCCGATCTCGCGGCACGTCGACTGGGAGTCACGACCTGATCTCGTTCCCGTCCAGCAACGCGAGGGCGCCGGCGGTCGCGTTGTCGGCGGAGGACTGCCGTCCAGTGGCTCGCGCGATGACAAACGCGCCCTCGACGACGGCCAGGAGAGCGGCGGCGGTCTTCGCCGGATCCAGCTTCGGCGATAGAGAGCCGTCGACCTGAGCTTCTCGAACAACGTTCTCGAGAAGGTCGCCCAGTTCGGTGAACGCGGCACCGAGTGCCTCCCGCAAGCCGGCTTCGGCAAGAACCCCTGCGTCGTATGCGAAACCGCCGATCTGGCATCCGCCGAGCGCGTCGCCGGCCGACGCGAGGAATACGGCAAGACGCTCCCGGCCCGTCGGCAGGCCTTCCATCGCGGCGCGCACGGACGCGAGGAGATCCCGCCCGTTCTCCCGAACCACCTCTTGACCGAGGTCGGGCTTCGTCGGGAAGTGGTGATAGAAGCTGCCCTGCCCGACACCGGAGTCGGCCATCACCTGCTTCGGGCTCGTCGTCGAGTATCCGTGATGCCAGAAGAGCCTCTTGGCCGAGTCGATGATCAGCCGCCTGTTGTCCATGACACAAGACTACCAAGCTCCATACCTGGAGGTAGGGTTGCTGCCATACCTAGAGGTATGTATGGTTCTTCCCGACCGACGTTCACCGAAGGGAGCACCACCATGACCGCCACACCGTTCGTCCCCGTCGTGCAGTACAAGACCGAGGACCTCGACGGGTTCCGGATGTTCTACCGAGAGGCCGGCCCGGCCGATGGCCCGGTCGTCCTGCTCCTGCACGGCTTCCCGACCTCCTCCCACATGTTCCGCAACCTGATCCCGTTCCTCGCGGATCGGTTCCGCGTCATCGCGCCGGACCTGCCCGGCTACGGAAACAGCGCCGCACCCGATCGCGCAGAGTTCTCCTACACCTTCGACAACGCGGCGAAGTACGTGCAGAAGCTGCTGACGAAGCTCGGAGTGACCAGGTACGCCGTCAACGTCTTCGACTACGGCGCACCAACCGCCTGGCGCCTCGCCCTCGCGAACCCCGACGCGATCACGGCGCTCATCGTGCAGAACGGCAACGCCTACGACGAGGGCCTGGACAACGACTTCTGGGTGCCGATCAAGCGCTACTGGGCCGACAACAACCCGGAGAACCGGGATGCCCTCCGCGGCCTGGTCACCCTGGACGCCACGAAATTCCAGTACACCGACGGGATGGCCCACGCCTCGCGTATCTCACCCGACAACTGGATCGTCGACCAGGCCCTGCTCGACCGGCCCGGCAACGACGAGATCCAGCTCGACTACTTCCTCGACTACGGCACGAACCCGGCGCTCTACCCGCCGGTGCAGGAGTGGTTGCGCAACACGCAGCCGCCCACCCTCATCGTGTGGGGTGCGAATGATGTGATCTTCCCCGCCGAGGGCGCGCACCCCTACAAGCGAGACCTGAAGGACGTCGAATTCCACCTCTTCGACAGCGGGCACTTCCCGCTCGAGGACCGCGCCGACGAGGTCTTTCCGCTCATCCACGACTTCCTGACCCGCAAGCTTGGCTGACCAATCTGGTCGTGCCGGACGCCCTGGCAGGTATAACCGTGCAGACACACGACGCCGAGCGAGTTCGGCCTCTGGATCGATGACATCGCCCTCTCCAGTAAGCGGCTCGGCTGCTGACTGGAGAGGGCGATGCCGGTTCAGATCACCGTCGAGGGTGTGTGCGCCGTACCGTTCGGGGTCAGCTCGCAGGTTGCCATGGTCGCCTCCACGGTTGGCGCGCCGGCCGTCCACGCGACCCGGAACGTCCCGACGAACAGCATGCTCACGACCGCCGCCGCGGCACTGGTGTGCCAACCGCCGGGCAGCGACAGCGGCGACCGGGGTGCGTCGTCGGCGGGCCAACGGCGGAGGGCCGCGTGGGTCGCGAAGATGAGCAGCCAGGTCGTGGCGGTGCCGAACAACGCGATGCCGAGCAGCTTCGCGAACGGGTCGTCGGGCGAGACGAGGGACACCGTCCGTGCCCGCTTGCCATGACTCTGGATGAGGGATGCGACTTCGTGCTGATCGGCAGGGCCGGCATCCTTCGGCGGGATTTTCCTCTTCAAGTGAAGCAGCACACGCGGTACGAAAGTCCGAAGACGCCGGTGACGAAGGAATGCCTTCTCGCCAACGGGCTGAGCGAACGTTTCATCAAGCACCTGCGGAGATGGCCACGCTGTGACCGAAGTTACATCGGAACATCGTGTCTAAACACCATGTATGGTTGCGTCGTACACTCGGGCCGTACTTGTCTCTCCTCAGCTTCGGAGTAGCTTTATGAGTGATGCGACTTTCCTGCTCGTACACGGTGGCCACCACGGCGAGTGGGTTTGGGGTCCTTTGCAGAAAGCGATGGCGGAGCGCGGTCTTGCGACCCGCACGGTGACGCTGCCGACCGCGGTGACGGACGCGTCGTCCGGTGAGCCTTACCCGAGCATGTACGACGATGCCCAGGTCGTCCGGGAGGCTATCGCCGAGATCACCGGTCCGGTCGTCGTGGTGGCCCACTCCTACGCGGGGGTGCCCGTCACCGAGGCGATCACCGCAGGGTCCGGGGTCGCCCACGCCGTCTATGTAGCCGCCTACATGGTCGACAGCGGGGAAAGCATGTTCGGCACGCACGGAGTCCCGACGCCGGACTCGCTCGGTGGTCTGCGCCCCGCAGCGAACCCGGACCTGAACCTGCCCCTCGCCTTCTACGACGGCGACCCGACCAACCCCGAGACCGCTGCGGCGATGGCGCGGCTGGTTCCCCAGAGCGCCCGCGCTGACTACGAGTCGGTGACTCGCGTCGGCTGGCGCGAGGTGGCCAACAGCTATGTCATTCCGTCCGATGACATCTCCCTGACCGGGACGATCGCCGAGCAGATGGCCGCCCGTGCCGACCGGGTGTTCCGGGTGCCCGGCAACCACGCGCCGTTCTGGTCGAATCCCGCCGAGTTCGCTGACGTCCTGGTGGAAATCGATGGCCTCGTTCACTCGGCGAGCTAAGGCGGGCCCCGGTACGCCGGCGGTCGAGAGCCGTATCCTGGCCGCCACGGAACGCCTGATCGAGCGGGGCGAGCGCTACACCGAGATCTCGGTGCAGCAAATCCTGGCCGAGGCGGGCGTCTCCCGGGCGACCTTCTACGCGCACTTCCGGGACAAGACCGACCTGATCGTGCGGGTGACCGCCGATTTGCGGCAGCGGCTGCTCGAGATGGCCCAGGGATGGGATCCCGCAGCAGGCGAGGATGGCGCCGAACGGTACACCCGCTTCTTCGCCGACGTCATCGCCCTGCACCGCCGGAAAGGCTTCGTGCTGACGGCGCTGCGCGAGGTCGCGAGCTACGACCAGACGGTTCGCGGCTTCTATACCGCCGATCTGGAGGGCTTCGACCAGGCCGTGCTCCGCACACTTGTCGAACAGCAGCAGTCGGGAACGACCCCGGCCGACCTGGACGCCGCCGCGGCGAGCCGGGTGATCGTGTGGGGTGGGGGACAGGCCATCGCCAGGCATATCGAAGTCGACGACGGCGGCGGCGACGCCGCGTTCGCCCGCGAACTCGGGCACATCTGGTGGTACGGCGCCTACCGCCGCCCACCCGCGAATAACCTCGTCGAGGAGCCGAAGAAGTGAACGAAGGACTGCCGATTCACCCGTTGGCCGGCCGCACCGCTCTCATCACCGGTGGAGGGCGCGGCGTCGGCGCGAGCGTCGCCAGATTGTTCGCCACGGCCGGCGCCCGGCTCGCGCTAACCGGCCGATCGGAGGAGTCACTACGCAAGGTCGCCGACAGCCTCCAGGACGGCGCCGTGATCATCCCCTCGGACCTGTCACGGGACGGCGAAACAGAGCGACTCTTCGACGCCACCCTCGCCCGCCTGGGTCAGTTGGACATCCTGGTGAACAACGTGGGCGCTCTCAATTTCACCCAAAGCCAAAAACTCACCGAGGCCGAGGCGGACGACCTTTGGCGGCTGAACGCCCGCTCCCCGCTGATCCTGGCCGGTCGAGCTGCTGAGCACATGGCATCGCGAGGAGGCGGCAGCATCGTCAACCTCTCATCGGTCATCGGCAGCGAACGGGCCATCGCCAACCAGACCCTGTATGGCGCCACGAAGGCAGCGGTCGACGGAATGACACTCGCGATGGCCGCCGAGTGGGGCCCGAAGGGCGTGCGCGTCAACGCTGTCCGTCCTGCCGTGACCAACACCGACATGTCGGCGCCCATCTTCGCCGACCCCGAATGGAAGAAAACGCTGACCGCGCAGTACGCACTGGGTCGCCTTGGTGAACCAGAGGACATTGCCCAGGCCGTCCTGTTCTTCGCGTCGCCGGCCAGCTCGTTCGTCACCGGTCAGCTCCTGAGCGTGGACGGTGGCTGGATCAGCACCCTGGTGCACTGATTTGCTGGCAACGGTGTTGTCGAAACTGAGCCGCAAACCGGCATAGGGTCCGGCGAAAGCACGGGACAATGCCGTTTCGCTGATCTCCGGTGGGCCTTGACCATCCGGTAGCCGAGCGAGCTCGGGCGACCTGGTCACGTGGGGGAGTGGTTGATCTCGATCACGACGCGGTACGGCCCGAACGCCCCTCCCATAAGCCGAAGTGTGTGCGGTCGCCCGGCGGGCGTGGCCTGAGCCGGCCGGGCGATCGCACGCCTGGTCAGCGCAGGTTCTCGAAGAAACGTGCCGGTACCGCCACCCCCTACTGCCGTGTACCGATGTTCGGTGATGCCGATGTCGATGCCGTTGCGTCGTTCTGGTCCTGCATGTTCCAGGACCCCACGATCAGGTCCCGCACTACCGCTACCGCCGGTGTCGGCGGTTCCAGGGCGTATTGCCTATTCGGGGCGGGGTGGGCTGGCCGGCGTCCGATCCGCCGTTACCTCTCGGGATTCACCTGCGGTGACGAGCGCGTTCGGACGCCGCCCATTGCCTGAGCGGCCTCGACGTCCCCTGGTTTCAGAGCGGATCCGGTGTCGTCAACCCAGTCGATCCAGCTTCTCGCGAGCGGCGGTGTCGGGCCGAGGCGTGAGGACCACGAGGCGCAGGTCAGTGTTCTGGGTGGTCAGGACATTGGCGTCCAGCGGGATGGCGCCCACGTCCGGGTGTACGGCGGTCTTGTGCGCGCTCTCGTGATTGGCCACCGCGCGGAGGGCCCAGAGGCGGCAGAACCTGTCGTTCCCGACCATCCGCGAGATCAGTGCCGCCACGTCGGGATCGTTCGGATAGCGGGCGCTGGTGGCGCGCAGGTCGGCCACCAACGACTGCTCGAAGTAGGCGCGTTCGGTGTCGGTCTGGCGGACTCGGGGGTTTCGGGATTCGAACTGGACGATCAGGGCGTTGCGATCGTCGGCGGTGGCGCCCGTCGGGTCGCCGAAGACGGCCGCGAACAGCCGGTTCCAGTGCAGCAGCCGCCAGACGGCGTCGTAGATGGCCACCGGGGTGTCGCCGAGGTGGTCGATGACGCGGTGCAGGCTGCTGGGGATCAGGTGGGGTATCCGGTCCGGGGCCGCGGCGAAGCCGGCAAGGCGCATCAGGTGCGCCTCCTCGTCGTCGGAGAGTCGTAACGCGCGGGCCAGGGAGGTGCACACCTGCGCCGATGGTGTGGCCGCCCGGCCCTGTTCGAGGCGTGCCACGTATTCGGGGGAGATGCCGGCGAGTGCTGCCAGCTCGCCGCGCCGTAGCCCGGCGACGCGGCGAGGCGACGCGTTCGTGAGACCGGTCGCGGCCGGGTCCGTGCGATCCCGCCAGGCCCGCAGCGCGGCTCCGAGGTCATTCATGAACCCCATGATCCGCCATCGGTCCGGGGAGCTGGGTGGTACCAGCGGTACGCGGAAGACCTGTGCCTTCCACAGTGCTGGCTGGCCCTTCAGGATGGGGATCATGAGCAGAGTGACCAGAATGCATCACATTGGAGTGCCGGTCAGCGATTTGGCGCGGTCGGTGAGGTGGTACGAGGACGTCCTCGGCATCGCGCCGAACGGCGTGACGATCTCGGCGACGAACCCGGCGATCGGTGCGGTTGTCGAGGTCGAGAACGCGTCGATGCGGGCATCGTTCGCGTTGGCCGGTGACAACGTCCTGCTGGAACTCATCCAGTACGACAGCCCGCAGCCGAGGCCCTTCACCGGGCGCAACTCTGACGTTGGGGTCATGCACCTGTGTTTTGAGGTCGACGACCTCGACTCGGCGCACCGCGACCTGGTGGAGCGGGGCGTGCACGTCAACGCCGATCCGGTCGTGCTCCAGGACGGCGATGGCGTCGAAGCGGGGGCGCTGACCGGGACGAAGATCCTCTATCTCCGTGACCCCGACGGCATCCAGCTGGAGCTGTTCGAGTTGCCCTCGTAGGAGCGCCGCCGACTCCGGACCCGGCGCCCGTCCCGGTCGGTGCGCTGCTCTGGATACCATCGGTGGGACCGAACAACCGGAGGGCACCATTCGTCCGGCGACACGCAGAAGCTGATGACAGATATCAGGTCGGGATTGTTCGTCGCTCGCGAGGCGGAGTTGGGCGAGATCGCCTCGGTGACGGCAGCCGCGGCGCGGGGCCGTGGCGGAGCGATGCTCGTTCTCGGTGATGCGGGGATCGGCAAGTCGACGCTCATCGGTGCGGCCGCTTCGCGGCTCGACGGATGGCAGGTGCTGCGGGCCGGTGGTGTCGAGTTCGAGAGCGAGCTGCCCTACTCGGCCCTGCACCAGTTGTGCGCGCCCGTGCTCGACCACCGCGCTGGGCTCCCCGTGCCGCAGCGGAGCGCGCTCGACGCGGTGTTCGGGCTGCAGGCCGGGGCCACGCCGACCCCGATGCTTGTCGGCCTGGCCGTTCTCGGCCTGCTGAGTGCCGTAGGCCGGCGCAGGCCGGTGTTCTGCGTGGTCGACGACGTGCAGTGGATCGACGCCGGCTCGCGGCAGGTACTGGCCTTCGTCGCGGCACGCGTTGCGGCGGAGCGGGTCGCCATGGTGTTCGCTGGCCGTGACGCCGCCTCGGTGTCGGGGCTCGGTCACCTACCCGCCCTCACTCTTCCAGGGCTCACCGATTCGGAATCCCTCACCCTGCTGCGGTATCGCGCACCATTCGGCCACGAGGCGGCGATCGTGCAACGGATCCTCGCCGAAGCGGCCGGCAACCCGCTCGCCCTGGTCGAGTTCGCCCGCGACGCCGGACCGTTCGGGCTACCCGGGGATGCCGGGCACCGCGCCGTGGAACACCGGTTCGTGAGTCGGTTCCTGCGGCTGCCGGCACCCACGCGCTCGGTTCTGGCGCTGGCCGCGGCGGAGCCGACAGGCGACCTCGCTTTGCTGCGGCGTGCGATGGCGATCCAGGGGCTGGACGCCGTGGACCTGGCCGCGGCCGAGGACAGCGGCCTGTTGGTGGCCGGGCCCCGGGTGCACTTCCGGCATCCGTTGGCGCGTTCCGCGGTGTACCTGTCGACTGGCGCCGGGGCGCGACGGCAGGCGCACGCGTCGCTCGCCGCCGGTACGGACGCCGATGTCGATCCCGACCGTCGCGCCTGGCACCAGGCGAACGCGATCACCGGCCTGGATGAGGAGACCGCGGCCGAGCTGGAGCGTTCGGCCGGACGGGCACAGCGCCGCGGCGAATTCGCGGCAGTGGCCGCGTTCCTCGAGCGCGCGGCCCGACTGACGCCCGGCCGGTCGCGGCGGGCCCGCCGGTTGTTGGCCGCGGCTCGGGCGCGGTTGGGTTCGGGGGCACCTTCTGCCGCCCGGGAGTTGGTGGACGAGGCCGAGCGTCTCCAGCCGGACCCCGTCGACCGCCGCGCCGCGCGGCTGCTGCGCGCGACGATCGACTATCACGTGGCGCGCAGTATCCCGGCGACGATCGCGCTCATCGAGGCGGCCGACGGCGTGGGGCCCGGTGAGGTCCGCGAGACCTACCTGGAGGCGTTCGCGTCGCTCATGTTCAGCGTCGACGAGCCGGGGAGGTTGCGGCGGCTCGCCCTGCACATCCGGGAACGGGTGCCCCAGCGTCAGCCACCACGTCCGGTCGACCTGCTGCTGCGGGCGTTGGTCGAGCAGCATCTCCGCCCGGTGGACGAGGCGATGCCCCTGATGCGCCGCACGGTCGACGCCTTCCGGGACCACGCCCGCACGCCCGGCGCGGATCCGTGGTGGATGGAACGCGCCTGCGTGCTGAGCGTCGACATCGGTGACAGTGATGCCATGGAGCAGATCGCCGACCGTCAGGTGGAACTCGCCCGGGCGCAGGGGGCCTACGCGATCCTTCCCCATGCGTTGCGCTTCCAGGCGGTCGCCCGGACGATCGTGGGTCGCTTCGCCGACGCGCAGGTCTGCATCATCGAGGCGCGTGCGGTCGACGAGGCCGCCGGGACGTCAAACCTCGTCGGGTCCGACCTGATGCTTGCCGCCTGGAGCGGGGATGTCGAACGGTTCCGCGAGATCCGGGAGAAGCTGCGCGACTGGGTGGGGGTGAAACCCACAGCGCTGCACTATGCGATCGGCGTGCTGTGCAACGGCAGCGGCGACCATGAGGCCGCGATCGACGCGTTGCTGCTGCTACGGGACCAGCACCGGCGCGGGGCGTACGCCGCCTCCGTCTTCCACCACGAGATGGTCGAGGCCGCCGCGTACGTCGGACGTCCCGAAGAAGCCAAGGAATCGGCTAAATGGATCGGGGATGTCGCACGGGTCAACCCGAACGCGTGGACGACCGGTGCGCATCTACTGGCGAGTGCGCTGCTCGACCCGGGGCTCGGCGCGCAGGACCACTACCGTGCCGCGATCAGCCGGTTCGCTGGGAGCAGGATGCGAGTCCACTACGCGCGTGCCCGACTGCTCTACGGGCAGTGGCTGCGACGGGTCGGCCGTCGCGCCGAGGCGCGGGTGGAGCTGCGCGCCGCCCACGAACTGCTCTCCACCATCGGCGCGCGCGGGTTCGCCGGCCGCGCCGCCCGCGAACTGGATGCCATCGGCGAGCCGACCCTGGCCGACGACGCCGATCCGCTCGCGGGGCTGACCGCCCGCGAACTACTCGTCGCCCGCAAGGTCGCCTCCGGCGCAGGCACCAAGGAGGTCGCCGCGCTGCTGTTCGTCAGCCCGCGAACGATCGACGCCCACCTGCGCAACCTCTACCGCAAACTGGGCATCACCTCACGCCGGCAGCTACGAGAACTACTCCGCTGACGGAGCCGGGCCGACCGAGCGACGAAAGGGCCCCGCCGGTACGAGACCGGCGGGGACCTTGGGTCACGTCAGCGCCGGGCCCGACCACACTCCCGTTCGGCACGCGTCTTCAGCTCCGTCAGCCACGTCTCCAGGCCCCCTCCGAGAGCCATTGTGGAGAAATCGACGTCCTGCTCCACCTGGTCACCGCGCCACGTCTCCTCGGTACGCACGAGAACCCGACCGTCGATCTCGGTGAACGTCCACACGTGCACCCCCTCGTCGATGCGCAGACCCGCACCGATCGCCGGGCCGTCCCACCGAAGACACCTCTGGTGCTGGAGCTGCCGGACGGTGGACGTGACGACGAGGGTCGTGGCGGGATTCAGCGCGGTCTCGGGGACCGGTGTCGTCCACCGGAACGACGAACCGGGACGCAGTGGGCCACGATCGAGCCGCTTGCTGGACAAAACGGGCTTCTGCCACGACGGCCAGCGCTCCACGTCGGTCTGCAACTTCCAGACGGTTCGCAGCGGAGCGTTGATCGTCGTCTCCGTCCGATAGCGAATCTTCGCCGCGGTGTCGACAGTCCGTCCCGCACATCGCACCGTCGCGTGGTCGGCACCGACATCGCGCCTGACCTCGGCCCGAGCCGGCGCACCTGCGGTGCCCACGAGGCCGGCCACGACCACTGCCGTCGCGACGGCAAACACACGATTCTTCATGAGGCGGCCACCGCCTCGGCGGTGCCCTTGAGTCGTTCCAGCCACGTGGCGAGGGTCGTGTCGAGGCCCTCCTGGAACGGCCCAGGGTCGGCATCGACAGGCGGGCCCGCGAAGGACTCCTCGGTCGACACCTCCACACCGTCGCCGGCCGGGGTGAGCGCCCAGACGTGGACGCCGAGGACCCCGTCCGGTCCGTCACCGTATCCCCGCCACACGAGGCGTTCCCGCGGCCGTACCTGAACGATCGTCGACTCGATCTCCATGCCCGCGGCCGACCAGCGGAACACGGAGCCCGGGGCGAGCGGACCGGGTGTTTCCACGCGTGCGTACGGGATTTCTGGCAGCCAGGTCGTCCATGCGTCGATGTCGCTGAGGATTCGCCACACGGTGTCCGCCGACGCGGTCACCGTGACGCTGTGGCGGCTGACCACCGGGGCCGACACGTCAATACCGGCCTCGCCGGTGTCCGTAGTGTTTTCCATCGTGAAGCCTCTCTGCGGTCACTGACCATCGGATCGCCGGGCATGAGTGTGGGCCGCTAGATCCACACCCGGCAGATGCGATCGTGCCAAGACGGCAACCGCTACACATCGGCAAGAACTACCTAGTCGCGTGAGCGGGCGAGTTGTTGCACGTAGGTCAGGGCGTCCCGGTAGCCGGTGATGACCTCCCAGGTCTGCGGGTTGGTCTCTACCGGTTCGTCTCTGGCGACGGCCGCGGTTGCGTCGTCCAGGGATACCTGGTAACCCTCGATCGAATTCGACCCCTGGAGGGCATGAGCGATCTGAGTTCGTCGGAGTGGCCCCGTCCAGCGGTGCGGCTCAGGGATGCGACGTCACAGGTGGAAATTCTCTGCCGAGGCGGGAAGAATGCTCTTGTGTCACGGAACGTGCAGCCCGCTACGGAGATGCAGGCATGGCGCCCGAAACTGCCGGGCGTCGCCGAGGTGCTGCATGCCCACCTCACCGATCATGCTTATCCCATGCACGCTCACGACACCTGGACGCTACTCATCGTCGATGATGGTGCGGTGCGCTATGACCTGCACCGGCACGAGCGCTGCGCGTTCGGTGAGCTGGTAACCCTCTTGCCTCCGCACGTTCCGCACAACGGTCGCTCGGCCAGTCCGGGTGGTTTCCGGAAACGGGTGATCTACCTCGACGCGAGCCATCTGTCGGCCGACCTCGCTGGTCGATCGGTCGACATTTCCAGCTTCCCCGATCCGTGGCTGCGCGGCGCTATATCGGCATTGCATGGCGCATTTCTGAGACCCGGTGACGAATTGCGGGCGGAAACGCTGCTGACCCGGCTCACCGACAGCGTGCGCGCCCGCCTGGGGGAGCGGATCGTCATGCCGGACGCCGATCCCACGGCGGCCTACCTGCTTCGCGATCTGCTCGAGCAGCACGTTGCCGACGGGGTCTCGCTGTACGACGCCGGTCGGTTGCTGCACTTCGACCCCTCGTACTTGGTCCGGGCGTTCAGCCGCGAGTTCAGCATGTCGCCGCACCGCTACCTGACCTCCCGCCGGGTCGACGAGGCGCGACGCCTGATCCTGGACGGGCACCCCCTGGACCGGGTCGCCACGAGCAGCGGCTTCTACGACCAGCCTCATCTGGCCCGCCACTTCAAGCGGATCCTCGGTGTCAGCCCGGGCATCTTCGCCCGTACGGTCGGGTTAGGTGGGTAGCACCGGGCTCTTTGCCCGGTCGCCTGGGCGGGTCAGCACGATGATGAGCAGCGATCCGATTGCCGCCGCTGCCCCGGCCACGGTGATCGGCCCATACGATCCGTACCTGTCGAAGCTGAGCCCACCCGCCTGGCTCGCCAGGAACGCGCCGACCTGGTGCATCAGCCACATGAGACCGAGCGCCAGCCCGCGGCTGCGCGCGTCGAACTCGGCGAGCAGCAGCATCGTTCCGGCGACCACCGTGGCGAGATAGCTCACCCCGAACAGCAGCCCGAACATCGCCGCGCCGAACGCTGTCGGATGGACCGCCAGGACGATCATGCCGAGGGCACGGAGCAGATAACCCCCGGCGAGCACGGCGAGCGGATGCCCGCGATCGCAGAGGTATCCGGCGACGATCGCACCGACCAGCTCAGCCGCGCCGAGCACGACCGACGTGAGACTTTCCACGCCATGGCCGAGATGGTGTTCGCTGAGGCTCGCGACCAGGTGTACGTCGACGAAGGCCATGGTCACTCCGCAGCCGACGAACGCCGTGCTGACCGCCCAGAAGGTACGCGAACGGCGTACGCGGGCGAACCCGTTCCACCTGCCGGCGACCGCCTCGTCGTCGCTCGCGGCCTGCGCCGGCTCGGACACCCGCTGCGGAATCCCGGCCACGGCGGCCGCCGCCAGGGCCAGCATCACCAGGCTCAGCGCGACGAAGACGGACCGCCACGACCACCGGTCGCTGAGTTGGATCCAGAGCGGAAGCAGCACGATGAAGCCGACCGCGGTGCCGTTGGTGATGGCCGCGTACGCCAGGCCCCGGCGGTGTGGCGGGAACAGTTCGTCGACCAGGACGCCGAGCGGCACGTATGAGACCGTCGCAGAGGCGAACGCCATACCGACGCCGTAGAGGGCGGCGAAGAGCGTGAAGGACTCGGTGAGCCCGCCGACCAGGAAGACCAACGCGCTGAGCACCAGCCCGCCGATCATCACCCGCTTCGCGCCGAGGAGATCGGCGAGGTATCCGCTCACCATCGATGCCACCGCGTAGGTGAACATGAACAACGACGGGGCGACCGCGAAGATCCCCCGGGACACCTCGAAGTCGACGGCCATCGGCACGAAGAACGCCGTGATGGTGTTCTTCATCGCCGACGAGAACAGCGTGATGACGAAGGCCAGTGCCGCGACAGCGACCATCGACGCGCGCCACCGACGTTGGACCGGCATCATCCGTGCCGCCCTGCGGCCTGTACGGAGTCGACGACGGCGCGCAGTGCCGCCGGGGAGTGCTCCATGTAGTGGCCGCGATGGCTGACGCCCCCGATTCGGGCGTAGTCCTCCAGCGTCCCGAAGGTGGTGAAGCCCAGCCGTAGCCAGGTGCGGTATGCCGGGGATTGCTCGCGGACGTCGATGACCAACTTCTCCACGCCAAGTTCGCGAGCCTTGTCGCAGACGTTGCCGGCCAGCTCCAGCAGAGCGCCGGTGCGACGGACTGCCGGAGTGAGGTACGCCTTCGACACCTCGGCGATGTGCCGACAGTTCGGCATCGAGCTCGGCTTGAGCACACACATTGCCGCCAGCGCGGACGCGCCGGAACCAACCAGCAGGTGCGCCACGCCCTTGGTGACCCCTCGTTGCAGATCCTCCGCGAACTCTCGCACCTGGCGGGGCGACGGCGGCTCGCGGTAACCCAGGATGCCGTCGTCGTCGACGCTGGCCCCGAGGAACCCGCCGAGTTCGTCGCGGATGGCGAGGACATCGGTCGCCCATCGCCACCGCAGGCCGGCGCGGGTCACCGTACTCACATCGAAACTCCGTTCTTGCGTAGGGCGATCTGATCGAGCCAGTTACCGAAGATGGTGCGTGCGGCCGGTCGCCACCCGTCGCGCAGCCCAGCCGCGGCCAGGGTGCCCGGAAACGACTCCAGCAGGCGAATGTCGCGTCGGCGCACGGCTCGGGACTGGAACTCCTCGAGCGCGGTGACCGCCGCGGCGTCGAAGTAATTTGCGGGAAGCGCCGGATAGCGTGCGGTTTGCCCTTCCAGGAAGCGCCGGACGTCGCGGCGATACTCCCGCAGCAACATGTCCGTCCCGTACTCCGGATGCCCCTGGAGGAACACCTCGCGCAACCCGTCGGGGCCTACGGCGATGTGCCAATCGCCGTCGGCGGTCGCTGCGAGCGGCCTGATCCCGGTCCGCACCAGGTCGTCGAGGGCGACGGTGTTCCACCGTGACTGCGGTGCCGTGACGATCGGGCCGGCACCGGCCATCAGGCTGCTCGTCGGATCGGTGACCGGGTATTCGAACACCCCGCACCGCTTGCCGACCAACGGGCTGCGCGGTAGCCGATAGCGGATGCGGAGCGCGGCGTGCGCCGAGAGGCACGAGAACACGACCGGCAGGGAACCGGCCGCGGTGCTCTCGACGATGCGGGTGATCACCGGCCACGTCGAGTCGGCCTCGAGGTGGGCGGTGGTCGGCTCGGCGCCGGTAACGACGAGGGCGTCCAGCCCGGCAAGGTCGCGCCACCCGATCCGGGCGGAGCCCGGCGTCGAGGCGCGGGGTACAGCTTGGAGCGGATCGAAGAGTCGGACCTCGGGTGCCGGGCGCCGGCTCGCCACCAGATCGGCGAACATCCGGTAGGCGACGCCCCGCGCCCCGGCGCCCATGAGATCCGCGATGCCGATCCGCAGCCCCGCCGCAGGCCGGTAGCGGCGGGGCTGGTAGCGGGTCAGGGTCATCGACCGGCCTCACCGGTGCTGTGCTGCAAGGCACCATCGAGGTCGGCGATGATGTCCTGGACGTCCTCCAGCCCTACCGAGATCCGCAGCAGGTTGCCGAAGATGCCGGACGCGAGCTTCTGCGCACAGGAGAGGCGGCCGTGCGTGGTGGTGGCCGGATGCGTGATCATGCTCTTGGTGTCGCCGATGTTGGTCGTATTGGAGATCAGTTCCAGTCGGTCGACGAGCGCCCAGGCCCGCTCCTGCCCGCCTCGGACGGTGAAGCTGACCAGCCCGCCGTGACCCGACTGCTGCTTGGCGACCAGCTCCGTCTGCGGATGGTTGGTCAGGCCGGTGTAGAAGACCTGTTCGACGTCCGGATGGACGGCGAGCCACTCGGCGACGATCTGCGCGTTGAGGGAATGCTCCCGCATCCGAATGCGCAACGTCTCCAACCCCTTGAGGAACACCCAGGCGTTGAACGGGCTCAGACTCGGGCCCATCGTGCGGAGGACACCGCGTACCTCGGCGATCAGGTCCGCCCGGCCGGCGACGACTCCGCCGCCACAGCGTCCCTGGCCGTCGATGTACTTCGCGGCCGAGTGCAGGACCAGGTCCGCGCCGAGATCGATCGGATTCTGGTACACCGGGGTGCACAGGGTGTTGTCGACAGCGAGGAGCGCGCCCGACTCGGCGGCCAGCAGGGCCAACCCCCGAATGTCAGCCACCTGCATGATCGGGTTGGTGGGGCTCTCCACCACGAACATCTTCGTGTTGGGTCGGACGAGCGCACGCCAGTCCGCGAGGTCCACCACGCCGGCGACGCTCACGTCGACCTGGAACTTACGCAGGTACGACTCGAAGAGCCGGGTGGTGGTCCCGAACATCCCGGCACCCAGGATCACGTGGTCACCGGCCTGGAGCAGGGCCATCGCCACCGCCAGGTAGCCGGCCATGCCGGAGGCGACCGAAGCAGCGTCCTCGGCGCCCTCCATCGCGGCGATCCGCTGTTCGAACGCGAGCGTCGTTGGGTTGGTGAACCTGATGTAGACATTCCCGGACCGGGTACCGGCGAATTTCTCGGCGGCGTCCTCGGCGTCGTCGAACACATAGCTTGAGGTGAGCGCCAGCGCCTCGCTGTGCTGGTCCCCGACATCCTGATATTGGCCTGCCCGGACCGCACGTGTGGCGTTGCGGTACTGCCGCCAGTCCTTGACACGGTTCATGTCTGCGACCGCCCCCGGCTAGAGCGTTCCGGCCTTGTACTGCCGGAAGATGCCCTCGTACATCTCGTAGAAGAGGTCGCACGTGTGCTCGACTGCGTACAGCGCCTCCGCCTGCTTCTGGTCGGTGCCGCAGATGTCGGCGACCAGGTCGAGGCCGTGCTGCACGTGCTGCACGTCCTCGGCCTGATGCACCGAGAAGAAAAGCAGGTCGGCGTCGGTGAGGCCGTAGACCCGCTTGAAGAGGGTGTCGCGCGCCTCGGCACCCCGGGTCTCCAGGTTCTGTCCCTCACTGGCGATCATGACGGCGGCCGCGCCGATGTGGTACCGGGCGGGGTCCTTCACGTTCTCCATCCGGTAGTCGATGAGTTCCCGGGTGGCCGGCAGCGGCGCCGCCGAGTCGCGGACGTCGTCGTCGATCCCGAGCGCCCGCAGGAAGTCCTGCATCAGGCGTACGTGGTTCTTCGTCCCGGAGATGCGGCCCGTCTCCTCCTCGTACATGTTGTGCAGGAGGCGGCGTTTGTTCCGGCCGGGCGGGCAGTAGAAGAACAACGTCTCGATGTATTCGAGGAAGTGCTTCGTGAGCTGGTAGCCCTGAAGGGCGACCTTGCGCAGGGTCTCGATGTCCGGCTGCGCGGGGTCGAAGAGGATGTCGAAGATCGGGTGCGACAGCGTGAGCTTGTTGTGGAGCACCGACTCCAACTCGGTCCGAAATTCTGCACGCGCCAACGGCATGGCACTGCTCCCTTTGTCGACAACGAAGATCAGTTCAGGCGTAGCGCCCGGCGAGAGCCGCCACGTCGGGCAGGTCCGGCTCGGCCGGAGTGCCGAGCCACTCCCGAGCCGCGGTCACCAGACAGGTCACGCCGGTGCCGAGGGTCGACTCAATCACCGGCGCGAAGTCCGGCGCGTGGTTGCTGGGCGCGGCCTGGTCGATGCCCACCGCCGGACCGCCACGCGTCGCCGGACCACCGAAGAACCAGTAGAAGGCGGGCGCACCCGAGACCCGGCCGAGCGTGCCGAAGTCATCGCTGGCGGTCACCGGTTCCATCGCGATGACCCGGTCCCGGCCCAGGGCGTCCGCGAACCGCTCGACGGTACGCGACACCACCGCCTCGTCGTTGAGCAGCGCCGGTACGCGATGCGTCAGTTCCACCTCGGCTTCCCGGTCGGCGCCGGACGCCGCAGCCTCCGCCGACACGATCCGCCGGATGGCTGCCAGCGCCCGATCCCGGGATTCCTCGGAGAACGTGCGCAGGCTGAGGCCCAACTCGGCCATGTCCGGGATGACTGTCGCCTTCACCCCGGAGTGGATGTATCCCACGGTCAGCACCGCCGGTTCGCTCGGCAGCAGCTCCCGGGCGACTACGCCCTGCAGGCGCATGACCACTGCCGCGGCCATGACGATCGGATCGACGGTGGACTCCGGTCGGGAGCCGTGGCCGCCCCGGCCGAACAGACGGACGACCAGAAGGTCGGCGTTCGCCATGGCGATCCCGGGCACGTAGCCCACCACGCCGGGGGGCAGGGGGGCCACGTGTTGCCCGAGGATGACGTCCGGCCGGGGAAAGCGCTCGAACAGACCGTCGTCCACCATCAGCCGGGCACCGGCCGCGATCTCCTCGGCCGGCTGGAAGACAGCGACCACTGTTCCCGCCCAGCTCGCCCGGCTGGCCGACAGCTCCCACACGGCGCCGACCAGGCAGGCCACGTGCATGTCGTGCCCGCAGGCGTGCATGATCGGGACGTCGTTTCCCTGCGGGTCCCTGCCATACGCCGTGCTGGCGTAGTCCAGGCCGGTAGCCTCGGCCACCGGCAGGCCGTCCATGTCGGCGCGGAGCATGACGACAGGTCCCGGCCCGTTGCGCAGCACCGCTACGACCCCGGTGCCCCCGACACCGACGGTCACCTCGACAGCGGGGTCGGCGAGCTGCGCCACGATCCGCGCGGCGGTGCGGTGCTCGTGTGTGGCGAGCTCGGGATGCCGGTGGAGGTCCCGGTAGAACTCCCCGAGAAGTGCCGACCGGTCCGGTCCGGGCGTCGTCATGATCCCCCACCTCCGATAAACGGCCGGAGCCTGCGTAGTTTGATCAGTTGAAGTAGATGTTCTTGCCGAAGCGGTCCTCGCCGTTGAGCATCACGCACGCGTGCTTCTCGATGCTGTGGTCGTTGCCATCGACGAAGTCGCCGTCCTTGCGATGCGGGTACACCTCGACCTGCGGGATCGTGACTCGAAAGTTGATCGCGAGGCGGCGCTCGTCGGTTGTGACGTTCGGCAGCGAACCGTGCATGACCCGGTCGGTGAAGATGACTGCCTGCCCGGCATTCATCGTGATCGGGACGACCTCGACGCCTTCGGCCTCGGGGTCGAAGATGGTCTCGCACGCGAACCGCTCAGCCAGCTCGGCGAGCCGCGCCGTGTCGCCGGCCCTGGTGAAGGTGTCCTTGGCCACCTTGCCGAACACCGAGTCGGCGAATGGCACCCTGCGCACCGGGAACTGCCGGTAGTGCGTGCCGGGCGCGAACTCCATGGCACCATTGGCCTCGGTCACGTCGTCCAGGGCGATCCATACCGAGACGTTGAA
Organism: Micromonospora sp. D93; assembly: GCF_018070365.1. Lineage (NCBI taxonomy): Bacteria > Bacillati > Actinomycetota > Actinomycetes > Micromonosporales > Micromonosporaceae > Micromonospora > Micromonospora sp. D93. The sequence goes on from NZ_JAGPXW010000004.1 coordinate 243,601, forward strand.
CAGGTCGGTGTAGACCTCGTACTCCTCCGGTGGCAGCAGCGCCGGCTTGAAGATGCCGTACTCCTCGCCGGCGAAGAGGCTCGACTGGTGCCAGGCGAGACGCCCATCGCCGGGTGCCTTGTGGAAGATCGACGACCGCCACACCAGAAGGTTTTCGCCGAGCAGGGACTTCAAACGGTCGATCACCTGCGCCCGGTAGACCATCGTCAGCAGATTCTTGTAGTACAGATGCCAGTCGCGGTGCGTGGTCCGGTCGTAGATTGGTGATTTGAGGTCGTTGGAGAGAATTTTCTCGAACGTCGGCCGTATACGTACGAGCTCCTCATCGTCGAGAACGTCGAAGGGTTGGACATAACCGCGCGACGAGAAATGCTCCAGTTCGGCTGGCGACAGTTCGTAAGTCATAATCACGCCTCCCTCGGTGGTCGTGATCCAGCCTCCGGGGCCGACCTTGTCGAAGTCTTGTGCGCTCCTTGCACGTGCCCCACCCGCCACGTCAACTTTGTACAAGACCGCGGATGTGCCGCCGTCACATGATTGAGCCATGCAACCTGAACCAGCACCCGTGCGCTTCGACACGAAGATCGCCGTGCTGCTCCGCGACGACGTGCTTCCCTGGCAGCGCCTGAACATTACGGCGTTCCTAGTCAGTGGGATGGGTACGGCGTTGCCCGAGGTGATTGGCAAGCCGTACGAGGACGCCAGCGGCGTGGAGTACCTGTCCATGTTCCGCCAGCCCGTCCTGGTCTTTCAGGGTGACAAGGAGTTGCTGCGGTTGGCGCACGACCGGGCCCTCAGCCGGGACCTGCCCACGTCGGTGTTCACGTCCGAGCTGTTCGCGACGGCCAACGACCGGGACAACCGGTCCGCCGTGCGGGCTGTGCCCACCGAGAAGCTCGACCTCGTCGGGCTGGCGGTCTACGGCCCGCGCAACGCGGTGGACAGGGTGCTGAAAGGCGCCGACATGCACCACTGACCCGGTGATCGACGGTGAAGGGACCCTTATGCGCAACGAGGCCGGGCGGCCGGACGCTCCAGCCGACGCCTACCTGTCGCTGCTGGCCACGATGGTCTTCTTCGGCAGCGCATTCGCCAGCTCCAAAGTGGTCGTGGAGCAGGTGCCGCACCAGGTGGCCGCCCTGCTGCGGTTCGGTGGTGGCGCCCTCATCCTGGTCCTGATCAGCATCGCCCTGGGTGCGCGGCGTCCGGACGGGCCCCGGCTGACGTGGCGCCAGGTCGTCCGGTGCGGTTTCGTCGGTCTGCTCGGCGTGTTCGCCTACAACCTCTTCTTTTTCTGGGCGCTGTCGCTGGCCCCGTCCATCGACGGCAGCATCATCGTCCCGGTGCTGAGCCCGGTGCTCACCACGGCCGCCCTGATCATCACCGGGGCGGAACGGACGACCATGTCCAGGGGCGTGGGGCTGCTCCTGGGTCTGCTCGGTGCGGCGGCCTTCTTCCTGGGTGTGCGGGGGACCGGTGGCGAGTTCGGTGGTTCGCGGCTGCTCGGCGACGTGCTGTTCCTACTGGGGGCTGCGGCGTGGGCCGCCTACAGCATCGTGTCGAAGAAGGTCTTGGTCGGCATGGAGCCGCTGCGCGCCACCACGATCGCGACGGCGGTCGGCGCGATCGCCCTGATCATCCCGGCGGCGCCGGCCCTGCCCTCGGCCGAGTGGACGGCCGTGTCCGGCACCGCCTGGGCGAACGTCGTCTACCTGGCCGTCGGTCCGACGGCGCTTGCCTACCTGCTGTACTACCGGGGACTGGCCAAGGTGAGTCCGTCCACCGCGACGGTGATGATGTTCGCCGTGCCGGTGTTCGGCATCGCCTGCTCGGTGCTCTTCCTCGGCGAGTCCTTTACTGCCTGGCAGATTGTCGGATCGCTGGTCATGCTCGCGGGCGCCCTGCTTGCGGTGAACCCGTGGAGTCGCTCGCGGCAGCTGGCCGCGGCACCCCCGGCGCGGCCGGCGCAGACCCTGGGCTCGGCCCGGTAACCGTCAGTCTCGCCCGTTGGCGAGGCGGCCGGCGCTGCCATGGTCCCTCGGCGACGAACCGAGTCGATTTCGAGGACCCTGGACGCGGCGGTTCTCCGCTCTCAGAACCTGAGACGCGGCGGCGCTCTCCTGGGCATGCCGCCGCGCCCGGCAATTGCGACGCAGCGTGAAAGCGCGGTCCGTTCACGGGCGGAAAGCGCCGCTTTTAGTGACCTTGCGTGATGCCGATCTTGCCCAGGCTTCGCATCAAGGCCGTTGACGAATGTCAGGCGCGGCATTAGCGTGACGGCTGCGAGCCCGGGTGGCTCTTCCGCCGATGTAAGGGAATTCCGGCCTCCAGCCTCTCGGCAATGGTGCAAGTCATGGTGTCCTGTCTGTTTGTCAGGACCGGCTTCCGCCTGATGAATCGCCACACAGTTACGGGGGTAACTCGTGCCGGTTACGGTTTTCCGTGTGCTGGGTCCGCTCGAATGTCATGTGGACGACACGACGATCAGGATTGGCGGAGCGAAACAGCAGAGCGTTCTGGGCATGCTGTTGGTGGCCAAGGAGAAACCGGTGGCGCTGTCCCGGTTGGTCGACGCGGTGTGGGACGAGTCCGTGCCGTCGACCGCGTCGAAGCAGATCCGCAACGCCGTATCCGACCTGCGTCAGGCGCTGGCCGTGACCGGAGTGACCATCAACCCGGCCGCCGACGGTTACCGGCTCGACCGGATGGGTGCGGGGCTCGACCTGACGGAATTCGTCCGGCAGGTCGACTCGGCGGGCCAGGAACCCGACGTGGTGTGCAAGGTGAAGGCGCTGCGTGGCGCGCTGTCGCTCTGGAGGGGCCGAGCGCTGGCGGGGCTGACCAGCGAGGCGTTGCGCTCCGAGGTGGTCAGCGTCGAAGAACTGCGACTGACCGCCCTCGAGCAGTGCATCAACCTGGAAGTCGAACTCGGCCGACACTCCGCCGTGATCGGGGAGCTGACCACGGCGGTGGCGGAGAACCCGTTCCGGGAGCGTTTCGTGGCGCAGTTGATGATCGCGCTGTGCCGCTCGGGCGCCCGGGCGCAGGCGTTGCAGGTATTCGACGCCACCCGCCGCCTCCTGCGCGACGAGTTGGGCGTCGATCCCGAGCCCCAGTTGCAAGAGCTGCACCTGCAGATCCTCTCCAGCGACCTGCCGCCCGCCGCCCCGGCCGTGGTGTCCGAGCCGTCGTCGCCCTGGTACAACCTGCCCGGCGAGGCGGTGCGGCTCACCGGCCGAGACCGGGAAGAGGCTACGGTCCTGCGGGAGCTGCGGCGGCACTCCGACGGGTTCGACGTGCCGCCGCCGGCGGTGGTGGCGATCGACGGGATGGCCGGGGTCGGGAAGACCGCGTTCGCCCTGCACCTGGGCCGGCGGCTCGCGACGGCGTACCCGGACGGGCAGCTCTTCGTCGACCTCGGCGCACACGGTATCGAAGGGCGATGGACGGAGGTGTCGTCGGCGCTGTCCATGCTGCTGCGCACCGTCGGCGTGCCCGCCGAGTCGATCCCGGACGATCTGGACGGACGGCATGCGGCATGGCAGAGTCGGCTGCTCGGCAAGCGTGTCCTCATCCTCCTGGACGATGCGGCGAGCACCTCACACGTCACCCCGTTGTTGGCCAGTGTGCCGGGCTGTCTCACCGTGGTGACCAGCCGACGCCGACTGACCAGCATGCACTCGACCTGCCACCTGTCCCTGCCGGAGTTCACCATCGCCGCCGGCAGGGCCCTGTTCAGCAGCGTGGTGGGCGATGAACGGCCCCTCGCCGACGCGGCGGCCGTCGACGAGATCCTGCGGCACTGCGGATGGCTGCCGCTCGCCATTCGTAGCGCCGCGGTCCGGCTACGTCACCGCACCAACTGGAGCGTGTCGTACATGGCCGCCCGATTGGCCGATGACCAGTCCCGGTTGGCCGAACTGAGCATGGAGAACACCGGGGTCGCGGCGGCCTTCGACATGTCGTTCTACTGGCTCGACCCCGAGCACCAGCGGCTTTTCCGGCTGCTCGGTCACATCGATGACCAGGACATCGAGCCCATTCAACTCGCGACGATGGCCGGCCTCTCCATTGCCCGGGCCACCCGGCTGCTCGAAGAGCTGGTCGACTCCCATCTGCTCACCTCCACCGGGCAGGGCCGTTACCGCATGAACGAACTGGTTCGGGCGTACTCCCTGCAACTGGCCTGACTCCGCAGCACGTCGACAGGGCCCGGCTTCGCCAGAAGCCGGGCCCCTTGCGTCAGCGCCTTCTTGGCAGCGCCCAAGCGCCAAGGACCGTGCGAGGACGCGGCTTCCTACGTTCGCATCGCTGGGTGATCCGGGTTACCGAAGACCTTGGGGTCAACCGCTCCGAAGACAACCAGCGCCAGCGATCAGCTCGGGAGAGTCACAATGTCGGCACCGCCCGTCCCGCTTTTCCAAACTCCGGTAGTCGAGGTCCTCGACGCCACCATCCGCGAAGGCTCCTACGCGGTGAACTTCGAGCTCGACGAGAAGTTCGTCGCCACCCTGCTGAGCCACCTCGACGACACGCCCATCCAGAAGATCGAGATCGGTCACGGCATCGGATACGAAGCCGAGCGTGCCGGGATCAAGGCCTGCAACATCGACCTCGACCGGTGGTGCGAGATCGCCCGGTCGACGCTCACGTCGTCGTCCTGGGGCATGTTCGCCCAGCCCGAGTTCAGTCGGCTCTCGACCCTGACCGAGCTCTGCGACCAGGGGATGTCGTTCGTCCGCATCGGCATGGAGGCCGACCAGGTCCAGGACAACCTGGGTTACATCGAGGCGGCGGTCGAGACCTGCGACCAGGTCTACCTCAATCTCATGAAGTCGAGCGCGGTGTCCGCCGAGGAGATCCCCAAGCTGCTCCGGGGGGTCTCGCCAGGCATCGCCGGTCTGTACGTCGTCGACTCCTACGGCTCGATGCTCCCCGGCGACGTCAAGAAGTACATCGACGTCGCGAAGAGCCTGTGCCCCGTTGTCGGCTTCCACGGTCACGACAACCTCGGCCTGGCAAACGCGAACAGCATGGCCGCCCTGGAGGCGGGAGCCGCGATCGTCGACGGCACGCTGGACGGCATCGGCCGGGGTGCCGGGAACGCGGAGACCGAATCGTTGGCCGGCATTCTCAGCATCGTCGGCGACGACAAGTACTCCTACCAGAGCCTGGCCCACCTCGCCTCGTTCTGCCGGACCAGTCTCGAGCCGCTCCCCGAGAACCGGAACCTGCAGGTTCTCGGCGGTGTCATCGGCGTGCACTCCGGCTTCTTCCCGTTCATCGAACAGATCTGCGCCGAGTACGACCTTGAGGCGGCGATTCTGATGGAGAAGGCCGCCGAGCTGGCCCGGCAGAGCATCGACAAGAACGACATCCGCGAGGCCGCCCACCGGATCGTGCGCTCCATCGAAGCGTCCATGCAGCCGCTAAACTCCTCCGTCGCGGGAGGGGTCCGGTGAGACTGGCCCGATTCGCCGTCGACGGCGACCACCAGATCTTTGCCGGCCGCGACGGCGGCTGGGTCGCGCTCACCGGCACCGACGGGCTGAGCATGACCGATCTCCTCGCCGAGGACCGCCGAGCGGACATCGCGCAGCAGATCGCCTCGGCGCCGACCACCGCGCTGAGCGTCCGCCCGCTCGACGACGCCGCGACCACCCTGGACCGTGGTGACATCTGGGGCGCGGGCCTGAACTATCGGGGCCACTCCGCGGACCTGAACGCCCAGCAGCCCGCCTCCGGGCCGGGGTCCTACCTGAGACCGAGAAGCTGTCTCATCGGCAACGGCCAGCAGATCTCGCTACCCAGCCAGTCCAAGCGGGTCACCGCGGAAGCCGAACTGGGTCTTGTCGTCGGCAGGACCTGCAAGGACGTACGCCGCCACGACTGGCGGTCGGTCATCGCCGGGGTCACCGCGGTCCTGGACATGACGGCAGAGGACGTGATCCGGGAGAACCCCCGGTACATCCCCTGGGCCAAAGGGTTCGACACCTTCTGCAGCGTGGGCCCGCAGTTGGTGAGCCTGGACGAGTTCGACGACGCCGACCTTCGGTCGATCCGGGTCGCCACCGTACGCAACGGCGAGACCGTTGCCGCCGCTCCGGTGTCGGAGATGAAGTACGACCTGGGTTACCTGGTCGAATACTTCACCGCCGGCCGCACCATCGCCGCGGGAACCGTCATCTGCACCGGTACGCCGGGAGCGGCGGTCATCAGCCCCGGCGACGTGATCAGTTCCGTCGTGGAGGGCGTGGGCACGCTCTCGCACACAGTGGCATGAAGGCAGGGAAACGGCCATGACACAGCGACGCATCGTCTCGGCGCTTGAGAACTCCATCCGCAGTCATCCGCAGAACGACGCCCTCGTCACGGGTGACGAGGTCATCACCTATCGGCAGTTCGGCGAGTACGTCGACGAGTTCGTGGCGAAGTTGCAGGCATCCACCCGGCGCGGCGAGTTCGTCGGAATCGAGGCCACTCGGACCCCCAGCTCGATCGTGGCCATGGTCGGAGCCATGATCGCCGAGTGCCCGTTCGTCTTCATCGACCCTCGGGACAGCACGTCGTCGAACGCCGGCAAGGTCTCGTCACTCGACATCGAAGTGGTGGCCCGGACGGCGGACGGGTCACCGGTCCCGGTGCTCGCCACGGCCTCGACGCTGCCGTGGGGCACCGCGGCGGATCAGGACCCGGCGATCGGGGTGCCGACCGGCGGCGACCGGATCGGGTACGCGATCCACACCTCGGGCTCGACCGGCGAGCCCAAGTGTGTGCTGGTCCGGGTCGATCCGCTGGCGCGGGTGATCGAGGACCACGTACGGCAGTTGGAGGTGACGCCCGAGTCCCGGACGCTCCAGTTCGCCCGACTGACCTTCGACGGCTGCATCACGGAGATCCTCTGGACGCTGACCGCCGGCGCCTGCCTGGTGATCCTGCCGGAGGAGCGGCTGCGGCCGGGCGCCATGCTCGGCGCCACGCTTGAGAACTACCGCGTCACGCACCTCAAGACGACACCCTTCGCGCTGACCGCGACCGATCCGACGTCGGCGATGAGCCTGCGGCACGTGGTCAACGGCGGTGGGGCCTGCCGTCCGGCCTTAATGCGCAAGTGGTCCGAGGTGGCCGCGTTCCACAACGCCTACGGGCTGACCGAGACCACCATCTGCAATCTTCTCAGTGATCCGCTGACTCCGGACGAGTGCGCCGATGGCGTACCGCTCGGGAAGCTGGTCGGTGAGGGCGACTACCACCTGGAGTCGCTGCCGCTGTCGACGGAGGACGGCACCCGCCGCGGCCCCCGAGGAGAGCTGGTGATCACCGGTGGGTGCGTCGCGTTCGGATACCTGACGCCGACCGGCGTGCGGCGTTTCCTCGATGCCAACGGGGTCCAGATCTACCGGACCGGCGACGTCGTCGAGATGCGGGGCGGAGAGCTCTACTTCGTGGAACGGGTCGACCGGCAGGTGAAGGTGCGTGGCTACCGCATCGATCCGGGCGAGATCGAAAGCGCCGCCTGTCGTCTCGACGGAGTCGTCGAGGCAGTGGTCACCGCCGAGTCGCACGACGGCTCCGATCAGGCCGCCGCGGATGCCCTGGTCTGCTACTACCTGGGCGCGGCCACGCCGCGCGAGGTTCGCGGACACCTTGAGGTGGTCCTCGACGGCTACAAGGTGCCCTCGGTGATCCAGCAGATCGACACGTTGCCCTACACCCGCAACGGAAAGGTCGATCGGGACGCCCTGCGGGCAAGCCGCCAGGCCACGCGGTCCGAGCAGGCCACGGTGCCCGCCGCCGAGCAGGTCCTGCAACTGGCCCGCCACCTCACCGGGGTGGCCGACGCTGGCCTGAACGACAACTTCTTCGACATCGGGGGCGACTCGGCCTCGACTTTGATCCTGGTCAACAGGCTCAAGGAGTTGGGCTGGATGGACGTCGGCGTTCGAGACGTCCTGCGCGCCGAGAACCTGGAGTCACTGGTCCTCGAGTTGTCCGAGCGGAGCGTGTGACGCCGTGTGTGGAGTCTGTGGAACATATTCGCCGACCGAGCGCTTCGACCGCGGCCTCGTCGCCGCCATGCACACCGGGCTCGTGCACCGCGGACCCGACGAGACCTACTCGCTGAACACCCCGTGGGCCTCGGCCAAGCTCGCCCGCCTCGGCATGACCGGGTTGGTGGACGGCTGGCAGCCGGCGGAGGACCGTAGTGGCCGCTACCTGGCCATGACGAACGGCGAGGTCTACAACCATCGGGCGCTGCGGCAGCAGGGGAGTGACAATCCAGGGAGCAACGGTGTGGATGTCGCCGTCATCCCGGAACTCGTCGCGAACCACGGCATCGCGGGGCTCGGCCTGGTGGACGGCCAGTTCGCCACCGTAATCCTCGACCGGTCGGACAACTCGCTGCTACTCGCCCGGGACCGGTTCGGCATCTGCCCGCTCTACTACACCGTCGACGGCGCGCAGGTGCACTTCTGCTCTGAGATCAAACCGCTGGTGCGCTGCGTCGACCGGTCCTGGAAGGTCGACGTCGGCGCGATCGACCAGTATTTCTCGCTGGGGAACATCGTCGCTCCGCGTACGCTCGTCGCCGGCCTGATGGCCGTACCTCCTGGCTGTGCCGTCCGATTCGACGCCAACGGGCACGAAACGATCCGTTATTGGCGTTACGGCGACTTCACCGACGGCGGCCCGCCGATGTCCGACGAGGAGTTGCGGGACAGTCTGCGACAGTCGACCCGCGCCCGGTTGCGCGCCGACGTGGAGATCGGCGCCTACCTGAGTGGCGGCTTCGACTCCACAGCGATCGTGATGGAGGCCGCGGGCCTCTTCGATCGACCGGTCCGCAGCTACTCGGTCGTCTTCGACGACCCGGCACTCGACGAGAGTGAGTTCCAGCGCGAGGTCGCCGAGCGGGCCGGCACCAAACACGAGCAGATCATGTGCCGGCCGGCCGACGTGATGTCGAGGTTCGAGGAGATGGTCCGGCACTGCGGCTATCCGCAGCGCGAGACCTACAACGTGGCGGCGATGATGCTGGCCGAGGCCGTACGCGCCGACGGCATCAAGGGCGTCGTGTCCGGCGAGGGCGCCGACGAGCTGTTCTTCGGCTACGACTCGTACGCCTTCGACAGCGCTACCCGGTTTCGACGCGCCGGCCGACCCGAGAACGAACATGCCTGGGGCAGCGCCGAGTTCGGCTGGGAGGTCGACTGGCGCAAGCTCGACCAGCGCCGTGCGACGTACCTCTCGCCGGCGGCACGGGAGGCCATCATCGGCAACGAGTTCTGGCGGTCGAGACTGATCCCGTTCTCCGACGAGGAGGCTGGCCGGCTGTCGGCGATGCAGCTGCGCTCCGTCGCCGACGTCTACGTTCAGATGTCCGGTCACCTCCTGGGCGACCACGGCGACGCGATGCTGATGAAGACGTCGATCGAGGGCCGTTACCCGTTCCTCGGCAACTCGGTCGTCTCCGCCGCGTTGCAGATCGGCGACGACGCGAAGGTCGTGGACTACGAGGGCAAGTCCTGCCTCCGGTCCGCCTACGCGGGCATCGTCCCGGACCGCGTCCTCCGCCGGGGTAAGCACGGCTTCACCGCGCCCGACCTGGAATCGATCACGGACGTTCAGATCTGGTCGGGCTGGCGGGAGATGGTCGCGGCCACTGGGTTGTTCGCACCGGGCTGTCTCGACGCGAGCCGCGCCGACCGGCCGGACAAGTGGGATTTCCGACTCAGCGCCATCAGCATCGCGATGGTCATGGACGAGCTGGGTCTCGGTTTCTGACACCCCTGGGGGAGGCTCTCTTGCACACCGACATCGCGGTCCTACCCGGCGCCGGCTCCTTCGGAGGTGAGCTGCGGCCGCTCATCCAGGCGTTCCAGCCGTCGGCCTGGCTCGTGCGTTACCCGGGCCGGTTCGGGAGGGACTTCGGTCGGCCGGCGAACTCGTTCGACCAGGTGGTGCGCTCCTGCGTCGAGCAGGTCACCCGCCGATCAACCGACCGGCCGGCGCTCGTCGGGCACAGTTTCGGCGCGTACGTGGCGTACGCGGCCGCTGTCGAGCTGGAGCGGCTGGGAACCGAGCTGGGCAGCGTGGTGGTGGTCGGGGCGATGCCGCCCAATCTGTTCTCGGTGCCCGAATCGGTCACTCAGAGCCGTGCGGCGCTCGCCGCCTACCTCGACGAGATCAACCCGGACATCGACTCCTCGGGCGAGTGGCGGGACGTCATGGTCGACACGGCCATGAGCGACCTCGTTCTGCTGCGGGGATTCACCCCCTCGCGTCTGGGTTTGCTGCGCTGTCCGATCCTGGCCGCCCAGGGCGAGACCGATCCACTGATCACCACGGCCGGGCTCGCGGACTGGGGGCGGGCGACCACCGGGGACTTCGACCACCGGATCTTCGCGGGCGGTCACATCGACCTGCTCGCCGACGACGCCTTCGTGACGTGGCTGCGCGACGCGACATCGGCTCGGCCGCGCCGCCACGTCCACCACTGAGCGGCCGCGTCACCAGACGGGCCGACCACCACATTTCGACCGCTCCCACGCGGGGGCGGTATCCAGGGAGGCACCTCATGCTGCGTACCACGATCCTGGCGGATCTACGGAAGGCTTTGCCCGAGCGGGACGTCCCCGCGGTCGAGGAATGTGCCACGCGCCTGTACGAGTCGCTGCCGGACCAGGACGACCTGGGGCGGAACACAGTCATGGTCGCCTACGGTGGCGGCAAGGACAGCGCCTACGCGGTGGCGTTCGTCCGGGCCGTCCACCTGGCGCTCGCGGAGCGGTACGGGGACACGTTCCAGCTGCGCGTGGTGACCATGCGGCATGGTGGCATGCCATACCAGGTGATGCTGAACATCGACCGCACGTACCGAGCGCTGGACCTCTACGAAGACTCGCGGGTCGACCTCTTGCTGATCGAGGGCAACCAGGTGCGCCCGTTCGAGCGGGACCGCCCCATGCCGCACCGGCTGATCGAGTTCAACCGCACCGACATGCTGATGTCCGGCCACCGCAGCTACGGTGACGGTCGGGCCACCTTCTGCAACGCCTGCAACCTGAACGTGGCCAACTCCTTCGGCGTCGCGGCACGCCACGACAACGGCGTCGACCTGATCATCACCGGTGACTCGCCTCAGGAACAGCGCGACTACGCCCTGTGGATCCGCAAGCTCGCACGCGACGCCGGCCTCAAGCCGGCGGACAGCCGCAAGGGCTTCAAGGGCACCCTGGAGACGCTCAACGGGCTGGCCACCGCCTACTTCCAGGAGATCCACGGCTCGACGGATGTCGAACGGAGCCAGGAGCGCCGGGTGACCTCGGACGTGCCGGTCGCCCTGCAGTTCTTCTCGATCTACGACTACACGAGCTACGCCTCGGGGGCGCACTGGCGGCTGCTCTCCGACTTCCTGGGCTTCGTGTTCGACGAGATCGCCTTCAACTTCACCGAGTCCGACTGCGCGAACCCCGCGCTGATGGCGCACCTACGCGGGCTGCGGACCGAACGCGCGTACGGGCGGACCTACGCCGAGGGCATTGGTCAGTACGTGGACTTCGCGCTGGAGCTGATGCGTCGCAAGAACTTCCCCGAGCACCTGGTCGAGGAGATGCGCCGGCGGTATGAGACCGAGGACGGCGTCGAGCACATGCGCAAGGTGGCCGGCGAGTACGCCGAGGACGCCTTCGGGCTCACCACCACCCAGCTCGTCTGCATGGTGTATTCGCCGTTCGCGGGAGGTGCGGTCCACCTGCGCGAGTTCCTGGCCGGCGAACACCCGCACCTGCTGATGGACGAGGACCGTATCCGGGCTCTGCTGACCGGTGAGGACGACCGGCTGCTGGCCCCACAACTGGAGCGCATCAGCGGTCTGAGCGTGAACGACCTGCGGGTCCTCCACGACGGGGTGCTGTGGTCGCCGCGTACGGACATCTCCGGGCAGGCGCGGGTCCTGCACCGCGTCATGGTCACCGATCCACACCAGAAGACGATCACGGCGAAACGCAATCCGGAGGGCGAGGAGATGCTCGACCGAGTCGCCGGCCGCTGACCGCACCGAGTCCGCGAATCGTACGAAGGAGGGTGGGATGGACCTCGGTATTGCGGGGCGTACGGCGCTGGTCTGCTCGTCGACCGGCGGTCTCGGCCGGGCGATCGCCGAGCAGTTGGCCGCCGAGGGGGCCCGGACGGTGGTCTGCGGCCGCCGGGAGGCCCAGGCGAAGGAGATCGCCGCGGGCCTGCCCTCCGCCGTCGGAGTCGGCGTCGACCTGCTCGCCGAGGACGGGCCGACGAAGCTGTTCGAGGCGACGGTTGAAGCCTTCTCCGCCCCGGACATCCTCGTGATCAACGGGCCGGGACCCGCGCCCGGCCCGGCGGCGGGCGTTGACGTCGCCGCGGTCGACGCCGCGTTCGACGCGCTGGTACGGCAACACATCAGGCTGTTGGCGTACGTGCTGCCGGTCATGCGTGCGCGGCACTGGGGACGCGTCGTCGCGGTGGGCTCCAGCGGTGTCGCGGCGCCCCTGCCGAACCTCGCGCTCTCGAACCTTGGCCGGGCCGCGCTGGCCGGCTACCTGAAGACGCTCGCCGCCGAGGTGGCCGCCGACGGGGTGACTGTGAACATGGTGCTGCCCGGCCGGATCGAGACTGATCGGACCGCGGCGGTCGACGCGGCGAACGCGAAACGGACCGGCCGCACCCTCGCCGAGGTGCGCGAAGCCTCGGCCGCCACGATTCCGATGCGTCGGTACGGCCGCCCGGCGGAGTTCGCAGCGGCCGCCGCGTTCCTGTGTGGTGCGTCGGCCTCGTACGTGACCGGCACCCTGTTGCGCTGCGACGGTGGGTTGGTCCAGAGCCTGTAGGGCGCTCGGGTGGACGGACCGAGGACCGAACGAGGACCGAGTTGCGGAGCATCTTTCTCGTAACCCGAAGATTTCCGGATCCCGTTGGGGACTCCGGCAGCAGGCGGAAGGAGGTGACCAGATGACCATCGAACGCGTATACGAGGAGGGCCTCGTCAAGGAGTGGCACGGCAACCAGATCTGATCGTGGCCGGTGGGGGCCTCAGGGCCCCCACCGAACCACGGGCGACCACCGACGGCATGCAGCACACGCGGAGGAGACCGTGACCAACCCACGCCTCAAGCCGTTCCTGCGGGTCTACCACCGCCAGGACGAGAAACACCTGTTCGTCGGCGTCGGCCCGGACAAGGTCCGGATCGCCGACCCGACGCCGGCGATGGTCGACTTCGTGGTCGGCCTCGACGGCAGCAGCAGCGTCGAGCAACTGCGCGAGAAGTACCCGGAGACCGACGACTGGCTGCGCGGTCTCGCCAGCGTCGACGTGCTCGAGGACGTCGAGGGCGACGTGGTGCTGCCGGCGGACGTCGCCCAGCGCTGGAGCCGCCAGATCAACTACCTCCGCCTGTACGACAGGCCGGGTTGGTCCGGCTTCGACGGTCAGCAGCGCATCCGCGACGCCCGCGTGGTGGTCGTCGGCACCGGCGCTGGCGGTACGACCCTTCTCCGCCTGCTCAACGCGGCAGGGGTGGGGCACCTGGAGGCGGTCGACTTCGACACGTTCGCGATCGACAACCTGCCGACACACGCCACCCTGGACGAGGAGGACGTCGGCTCGCACAAGCTCGAATCGCTGCGCCGCCACCTCTTCCGGCAGAATTCGCGGACCGCGTTCACCGCGCACGACCGGACCATCCGCTCCGCCGACGACCTGGCTGAGCTGATCGACGGCGCCGACTTCTTCCTGCACGCCTTCGACCGGCCGCGGGAGCACGCTGCCGCCTGGTCGAATCTGGCGAGCCTGCGCACCGGGACACCGCTGAGCTCGATCGGGGCGACCGACAAGGGTGCTCGGGTCGGCCCGACCATGCTGCCCGGGATGACCCCCTGCTGGGAGTGCGCCGGGATCTACGGCTTCGACATCCTGCGGCACGAGGAGACCGCGGCGCTGACCGGCTCGACGGTGGCCATGCTCGCCGGCATCGCGGTCAACGAGGTTCTGCAGCTTCTCTCCGGCGCCAAGCCGGCCACCCGCACCAGCGGGCAGAGCCTCTACGTGAACACCGACACTCTCACGTTCACCTTCACCGAGTACGAGTTTCGGCCCGGGTGCGTGTGCGAGCAGTACCGGCGAGACCGACCGGCGGCTTGATGTCGCAGAACAGAGCCACCCTCGGCGGACTCTGGTGGCAGTGGCTGCCGACAAGCCTCGGTTCCAGCATGCTGGTTCTGGAGATCCCGGTGGTGGCGGCCGCAGTGGCCCGGTCCGAATCAGCGGGCCGGGCCATCGCGGCGCTCGGCATCGCGATCGCCGTCATCGTCGTGGTCAACGGCCCAGCCCTTGCCCTCGCGCCGCTGGTGGTGACGCTCGACGGCCGGTACGCGCGACGCAGCATCCGCCGGTACACCCTGGTTCTCGGTGTCTCGGCGGCCGTGGTCGTCGCGGCACTCGGCCTGTGCCGACCGGTCCTGGTGGCGCTGTTCGACCTGGACGCGGAGACCATCCGGGACGCCGGCGCGGCGCTGCTCGCCCTCGCGCCCGCGTCGGTGGTCGTGGCCATCCGCCGCTACCAGCACGGCCGTTTGATCGCACTCGGAGCCACCGGCGGCATCGGTGTGGCAACCGCCGTCCGGCTGGTCGCGTCGGCGACGTTCGCCTGGTGCACCGCGCCGTTCGTCGAATCGGGCGCGGTACTGGGCGCAGCCGCGCTGACCATCGGCGCCTGCGCCGAGGCGAGCACGCTGGCTCTGCGGTTGCGCCGGGTACGCGTCGGCGAAGAGTCCCACGCCGACGCGCCGCCGGCCGGGTTGGGCGTCATCGGCGCGGCGCATCTGCCGCTGGCCGCGACCCGGGTGCTCAACATGATCCCGCAGCTGATCACCATGGTCGGTATCGCGCACGCGGTCGGCTCACTGTCCTCACTGGCCGCCTGGCCGGTCGTCTACGGACTGCTCTCGTTGTTCACCGGCCCGTTGGCGGACTACGAGACGGTCGGCGCCGCGGCGTTGCGTCGGGATCCGACGGATCCCGTTCCGGGTCGGCTCGGTGCGGTCCTCGTCGCCGGGGTCACCACGGTGTACGGGCTGGTGCTGTTCACTCCACTGCTGGCGGCGTACCTGGGCTCCTTCTCCGGGCTGACCGGCGATCCGCTACGGCTGGCCCTGACCTGGTCGATGTGCACGTTGCTGATCCCGGCCGGCTGGGTGGCGCGTGGTTACCTGCGGGCCGGTGCGATGGCCGGCGGCGGCTCACAGGTTCTCGCGTCCGGCATCGCCGTGCACCTGGCCGGCCTGGTCGCGGTGCTTGCCGGCACGCTCGTGGCCGGCCTTCCCGGGCTGGCCTGCGCCTCGCTGGCGGTGCTTGGCGGGGTCCTGGGCGAGACCGCCGGGCTGGCGATCGCTGCTCGGCGGCACCGGGTCCGAGCTCCTCAAGCCGTGACGATCGGGGATTGACGTTGACTGAGTCGCGAGAGACAGACGTGCTGCGGATCGGGCTGGTTCAACAGCCCGTCCCCGGCCCGGGCAGCGCCGCGGCGGAGGCCGAGCGGCACATCCGCGCCGCCGCCGACGCCGGCGCAGAGGTGGTCGTCCTGCCCGAACTGTGGAACATCGGGTACCGGCTGCCGACGCCGCAACAGGCCGCCTCGGCGGACTTCCGGGCTGCGGCGCGGCAGCTCGCCGACGAGTTCCTCGGACAGATGACCGAGGTCGCTCGAGAGTTACGCGTCGCGGTGGTGGCGACCTACCTCGGGGCCGACGGGGATACGCTGGGCAACTGCGCCGCGCTCGTCGGTGTGGACGGTACGGTGCTGCTGCGCTACACCAAGGTGCATGTGGCCCGGTTCGCCGGCGAGCGCGCCTTCACCTCCGGCAAGCGGCTGCTGGCGGGATACCTGACCCGGCCTGACGGCAGAGCGGTGCGGGTCGGCTTGATGATCTGCTACGACCGGGTCTTCCCGGAGGCCGGTCGCGCGTTGGCGCTGGCCGGCGCCGAGGTGGTGCTGGTGCCGAACGCGGGTCCGCTGTGCCTGAACCGCGAGGCGCAGGTGCGGACCCGCGCCTTCGAAAATCAGTATGCGATCGCGGTCGCCAACTATTCGACGCCGCCCATGGCCGGCGCGTCACTGGTTTGTGACGGCATTGCCTTCGACGAGGACGGGTCGGCCCGGGACATGGTCACGTGGCGCGCCGACGCAGAGCCGACTGTCGGGGTGGCCGACATTCCGTTGGGCCGGTTGCGGGCCTACCGGTCCGCCCAGCCGTGGGGCCTGGCGGACCGGGTGCCCGCCGCCTACCGGCGCTGAGGGGCCGGCGCGGCGGCGGGTGTCAGCCCGCCGCCGACGCCGTTCCCGCCTGGCCGGGCCCAGGCCATCTGGGTGGCGTGACGCCGTACCTCTTCGTCGTTCTGCGCGACACGCCGCATGGCGTGGGGCAGCAACGGGGGTGCCATCAGCGACGTCACGATGGCGACTCCCGGTAAGGGTCGCCGGCGGTGTGGCCAAGGTGGCTTCGGTCATCAAGGGCGGTCCTTCCGGAGGTGTGCGGACATGAGAGGGCTGGCGCCCGGACGCTTCGGGCGCTGCGCGGGCTCTACCGGTCAGACCTGGGCGGCGGCCCGGGTGCGGAAGGCGCGCCGGTACGCCCAGGGGCTGACCCCGGTGGCGCCGGACAGTCGTTGCCGCAGCGACGCGGTGGTGCCGATGCCGGTCTCTGCGGCGATCCGGTCCATCGGCAGGTCGGTGGTCTCCAGCAGGTGCCGGGCACGCGCGATCCGCTGCTGTGCCAGCCACTGCCCCGGCGCCATGCCGATGTCGGCCCGGAAGCGGCGCGTGAAGGTTCGGACGCTCATGTTCGCCTGCGCGGCCAGCTCGTCGAGGGTGAGCGGTCGGTGCAGGTGTTGCAACGCCCATCGCCTGGTCGACGCGGTGGCGGTGAGGTTGGATTCCACCGGGGGCGTCGGACGGTCGATGAACATTGCCTGACCGCCCTCACGACGCGGCGGCACGACGCACAGGCGAGCCACCCGGTTGGCGACGGCGTCGCCGTGGTCGCGCCGGACGAGGTGCAGGCAGAGGTCGACGCCGGCCGCCCCTCCGGCTGCGGTGAGCACCTCGCCGTCGTCCACGAAGAGGGCGGCGGCATCGACCCGCACGTCCGGGAAGGTGCGCTGGAAGTGATCGGTGAACTTCCAGTGGGTCGTCGCTGGCCGGCCGTCGAGCAGGCCCAGGGCGGCCAGCGCGTACGCGGCGGTGCACAGGGAGACGATCCGCGCGCGCGGCGGCAGGCGGCTCAGCGCCGCCGCCACCGCGCCGGGCGGCCGGTCATGATTGGCGAAGGGCGGCAGGACCAGGGTGCCCGCCTGGTCGATCAGCTCGGTGCTGTGCCGGACGGCAATCGCGAAGTCCGCACCGGTGGCGACCGGGCGGCCGTCCGCGCTGCAGGTGACGACCTCGTAGAGCGGCTCAGCGTCGGGACCGACGGCGGCACCGAGGATACGGGCCGGGATGCCGAGCTCGAACGGGTGGACACCGTCGAGCGCCAGCACGACGACTCGGTGCATGGCGACGTCCTTCCGGGCTCGTCACTGCGAGAACCGCCACCTGCGGGCAGGTCGGGTTCGGGAAGATCCACGGCGATACGAGAACCGAGGAGCATGCCGCCGTGGGCGGCCCGACGCCAGGGCCGGCCACACATAGCAGGACCAGTCCCGTGCGGGAATGGATTCGTAGCCGTTGAAACGGGGCTTGTTTCTTGCCGAGTGGTTCCCTGCCGCAACTTCATGGTGCGTGACCAGCGTGGACGAAAGACCTTGCAGAAGTCTTGTACGTCTCTTGTGCACGGTTGGGACTCTGCGTCAGACTTGCGTCACGTACGCCGGCCGGCGACCATCGATGTCGGGTGATCCGGCCAACTCGGCGGCGGCGACGTCTAAGCCCTGCGGGGGGCTACCGAAAGGTGGTGGGCTTCATGGCCGAGTGGGGTTTTCGGCTGCTCGGCACGGTGGAAGTCCTGGTTGACGGTGCGCCATTGCCGCTCGGCCCGGTCAAGCAGCGACTCGTCCTGGCCGCGCTGCTGGCCGGCGCCGGGCAGGTGGTCCCGGTCAACGTCCTCGTCGACCGGGTCTGGGAACGGCCGCCCCGCGCCGCGCGTAATGCACTGTACGCGCACATTTCTCGGATCCGACAGCTATTGACGACGGCAGGCCGCCCGAGCCATATCTCGATATCTCGGACGTCGTCGGGATATGCGCTTAACGCGCCGCCGGAACTCGTCGACATCAGCAATTTTCAGGCTCTTCTCAGGCAAGCTCGGGGCGAACCCGATCCGGAGCGGAAAGCGGCCCTCCTCGGAACGTCGCTGTCGTTGTGGCGCGGCGTCGCGATGGCCGACCTTTCCGGTGAGTGGGTGAGCCGCACCCGCGAGACGTGGGCCCAGCAACGGCTGATGGCTGCCGCCGAGTGGGCGCGGCTCGAGACGGACAACAAACGGCCGGAAGCCGTGATCGCCACGCTGACCACCCTCGCCACCGAGAACCCGCTGACGGAGTCCATCGTGGCCGGCCTGATGCGGGCCCTGCACGCCACCGGCCGGGGGGCGGAGGCATTCGACTGGTACGCGCGTACCCGCCAGCACCTGCTGGACGCCCTCGGTGTGGAACCCGGCCCCGAGCTGAGCGAGCTGCACGTAGCGATGTTGCGGTCGCCGACACGGGCCGAGCGCAGCCGACTGGCCGAATCTGAGCGCACCGCACAGGTCCGGGCCGGGGCCGCCTCCGTACCGGCGCAACTTCCGGCTGACGCGGCGGTCTTCATCGGCCGCGACGAGCGGTTGGCCGAGCTAGACCATCTGTTGGTGCCTGAGCCGGGCCCGGCGGGGATCCGAGTGGTGATCTCCGGGTCGGCGGGCGTCGGCAAGACCGCGCTGGCCACGCACTGGGCGCACCGGGTCCGCGACCGCTTCCCGGACGGCCAGCTCTACATCAACATGTACGGGTACGCCAACCGGGCGCCGGTGCGCCCCGCCGAGGCGCTGGCCCAATTCGTCCGTGCGCTCGGTGCGCCGGGGCCCACCGTGCCACTGGCGGTCGACGAGCTGTCCGCGCTGTACCGCTCGCTGCTGGCCGAGCGGCGCGTCCTGGTGGTGATCGACAACGCGGCCGCGGTCAGCGACGTCCGCCCCCTGCTGCCGGCGGCACCCGGATGCATGGTCCTGGTCACCAGCCGCAACCGGCTCCGCGGGTTGGTCGCCCTGGACGGCGCGCAGCGGCTTCAGCTCGACGTGCTCCGACCCGCCGAGGCCACCAGCATGTTCACCAACCTCCTGGCCGCGCGCGCCGGGGCCACCGACCCGAGGACCCTCGAGGCACTGGCGGCGGCCTGTGCGTACCTGCCGCTTGCGATGCGCATCGCCGCGGCGACCCTCGCCGACCGGCCGGGACAGTCGGTGGAGCACTACATCGGCCGGCTCGACGTCAGCGATCGGCTGGAGGCCCTCTCCATGGGCGACGGCGACGAGCAGAGCACGGTGGGTGCCGCGTTCGACCTGTCGTACCGCGCGCTGCCGACCGAGGTGCGGACCATGTTCTGCCTGCTCGGTGTCGCGCCCGCACAGGATTTCTCGGTGCCCGCCGCTGCGGCGCTACTCGGCGACACCACCTCGACGGCGGAACGTCTGCTGGAACAGCTCGTCAGTACCCATCTGCTCGACGAGCGCGGGCCGGACCGGTTCACCCACCACGATCTGTTGCGCCTGTACGCCCGGCGTCAGGCCCAGATCGACACCACGAGCGAGATGCGGCTCGCCGCCCTGCGCCGCCTGCTCGCCTACTACCTGCACACGGCGGACTCCGCCGCCCGTCATCTGTACCCGCAGATGTTCCGGCTCCGGCTGCCCGAGCCGCAAACCGACGTGCCGATCGTCACGTTGGACGACCCCCAGGCGGCGTTGAGTTGGCTGGACGGTGAGCGGCCCAACCTCGTGGCGCTCGCCAAGGTGGTCAACGATCCCGCAGTGCGCCCGATGAAATGGCTGCTCGCCGATACCCTGCGGGGTTATCTCGCGCTGCGTCAGTACACGCATGACTGGTTCACCATCGCCGAGGCGGGTCTGGCCGCGGCCGTCGCGGAGGACAGCGCGATCGGGCAGGCAGCAGCGCACCACAGCCTCGCGCAGGCGTGCCACAGCGTCACGCGCTACGCCAAGTCCATCACCCACCTCCGGCAGGCACTGGCCCTCAGCGAGCAGGCTAGTTGGTCGGAGGGGCACACGGCGGCGCTGTGCAACCTGGGCATCGTCTACAACGACCTGGGGGAGCTGGACGCCGCCGTCGCGCACTTCAACCGGGCCCTGCACGCGAACGAGGTCAACGGCAGCCTGGCCGGCGTCGCCGTCAACCTCAACAACCTGGGTGACACGTACCGGCGGATGGGCAAGCTCCCGGAGGCGATCGACTACCTCGCCGCCGCGCTGGTCCGCTACCGGATGCTCAAGTCGCCGACCGGGCAGGCGAGCGTGCTGACCGCGCTGGGTGCGGTCCGCCGGGAGTTGGGCGACCCAGTCGCGGCCACCAGCCTCATCAACGACGGTCTGCGATTCCACCGCGACGTCGGGGACCGCAACGGCGAGGCCACCGCTCTCATCGAGCTGAGCCGGGTTCAGACCGACGACGGCGACGGCGAAGCTGCCGTCGACACCGCCGCCCGGGCACTTGAGCTGAGCGCGGAGCTGGGCGACGGTCTGATCGCGGCCGACGCCCACAACGCGCTCGGCGAGGCCCACGCCCTCCTCGGCGAGGAGGGGGAGGCCCTCGCGCACTTCGAGCAGGCGACCCGCAGTGCCCGGGACGCCGGCTCGCGGCGTCCGGAGGCGGAGGCGCTGATCGGGTCGGCGATGCTGCTGGCCCGTACCGATCGTTCCGCTGAGGCGGTTGAGCGGGCGAGCAGGGCGCTGGAGATCACCCGTCAGGCCGGTTATCGGGGCCTGGAGCGGCGTTGTGCCGCCGCGCTGGAAGCGACGCACCGCCCCGGGACCGTACCGCTAGCGCACCAGGCGCGGCTCGCCCACGCCGTGGAGGCCGGCATTGGTGAGCCGTCCGGGGCTCGGTGACGCCAAGGAGGGGACCGACGCCCGGTGCCGACACTACCTAGCCGGGTGCGGCTGGGGCGTTCGGGTGATTAGTTTGCGCGGTCCAGCGTGACGACGCTGTGTACGGGGGTGCTCGCCCACAGTGCTTGCAATGTCGGGTGGTGCTGAACCTCCCACTCTGCTGTGCCAATCGCATGGTTTCGCGCCGGGCCGGGTGGACTGACGTTGAACCCGGTGTCCTGGGCGTCGAGCTTGTCGAGGTCGGCGCGCGCGGGTGCGTCCGGGAATACCAGATCCAGGCGGGTGCCGGCCGGTGTGGCTTTCTGTGGCCCACCTCTTGACTTCCCTAAAAGCCGGGCGTAAACAAGGCACAAGCAAAACGAAACGGCGGTGAAACAACACCATGTACGCCGAAGAACGACAGCAGGAGATCCTTCGCATCGCCCGGGACGTGGGCCGGGTCGAGGTCGCTGGCCTGGCCGATCAGCTCAACGTGACGTCGGAGACCATCCGCCGCGATCTCACCATCCTGGAGCGGGCCGGCGTGCTGCGCCGGGTCCACGGTGGAGCAATTCCGGTCGAGCGACTCGGGTTCGAGCCCGCGCTGGCGGCGCGTGACGCGGTACTCATCGAGGAGAAGGAGCGCATCGCCAAGCTCGCCTTGAGCGAGGTGCCGGAGGAGGGCGCGATCATCCTCGACGCCGGCACCACGACCGCCCGGCTGGCCCAGCTGCTCCCGGTCGACCGTGAGCTGACCGTCGTGGTCAACTCGCCGGTCATCGCCACGACCCTTGGTACCTATGCCAACCTCAACGTCCTGCTGTTGGGTGGACGGGTCCGCGGGAAGACCCTGGCGACCGTCGACGACTGGGCGCTGTCGCCGTTGGCGCACCTCTACGTCGACGTCGCGTTCATCGGGACCAACGGGATTTCGGTCGAGCGTGGACTGACCACCCCGGACCCGTCCGAGGCGGCGGTGAAGCGGGCGATGGTCCGTGCGGCCCGCCGCACGGTGGTGGTCGCCGATCACACCAAGCTCGGCAACGACTATTTGGCCCGGTTCGCTGAGCTGGCCGACGTCGACCTGCTCATCACCGACAGCCTTGCCGACCTCGACCTGGTCGGTGACCTGGAGTCCGCAGGCGTTCGGGTGGCACGCGCATGAGAGCGGGCCGGGCATGATCGTCACCGTCACCCTCAATCCCAGCCTCGACCGGGCCGTGGAGGTCGACTCACTCACCCGGGGCGAGGTCATTCGGGCTGCCACCGCTCACCTTGACCCCGGCGGCAAGGGCGTCAACGTATCCCGTGCCCTGCTGGCCAACGGGGTGCCGTCGGTAGCAGTGTTGCCGTCCGGCGGTGACGAGGGCAACCAGCTCATCCGCCTACTGAAGGCGGAGGGTGTGGAGGTCCTCGCCGTGTCGATCTCCGGAAGGACCCGTTCCAACATCACCCTGGCCGAGCCCGACGGCACGGTCACCAAGATCAACGAGCCTGGCCCGGCCATGTGCGGCGCCGAGTTCGACGAGGTGATCGACCGTGTGCTCGCCCGTGCCAGCGGCGCCGACTGGGTCGTGCTGTGCGGCAGCGTCCCGCCCGGCCTGCCCGCCGACGCTTACGCTCAGTTGTGCCGCAAGCTGCGTGCTGCCGGCGTCAGGGTCGCCGTCGATACCAGCGGTCCTGCCCTACGCGAGGCCGCCCTGGCCGGGGCGACCCTGCTCAAGCCCAACCGCGACGAACTGGCCGAAGTGGTCGGCACCCCGCTGAAGGACCTCGGCGACGTGGTCGATGCCGCTCAGTGCCTGCGGGCATGGGGAGCCGGCACCGTCGTGGCCAGCCTCGGCGCTGACGGCGCTGTCCTTGTCGATGCCGAAGGGGTCCGCACCGGCACCTGTCCGGTCGCCCGGCCCCGGAGCGCCGTCGGCGCCGGCGATGCGCTGCTCGCCGGGTTCCTCGCTGCGGGCGCGCATGGTGCCGCCGCTCTCGCTGAGGGCCTGGCCTGGGGCGCCGCCGCGGTGAGCCTGCCCGGCAGCCGGATGCCCGGTCCAGCGGACCTGCTCCGCCACGACGTCACCATCCACCCCTAGCCGGACGAGCTTCTTCCCTGCGGCCGTCTGGACCGCCCCTCGATGAAGGAGATACCCCCGTGACCTCCTCTTCCTACACACCAGAGGTGAAGGGCCAGGGCCTCAGAGCCACTGTGCAACGCCTCGGCGGCTACTTGGCCGCGATGGTCATGCCCAACATCGGCGCGTTCATCGCCTGGGGCCTGATCACCGCACTGTTCATCCCGACCGGCTGGATCCCCAACAAGACCCTGGCCGAACTCGTCGGCCCGATGATCAGCATCCTGCTACCGGTGCTCATCGGCTACACCGGCGGCCGGCTGGTCCACGGCCAGCGCGGTGCCGTCGTGGGCGCGGTGGCGACCATGGGCCTCGTCGTCGGCGCGGATGTGCCAATGATCCTCGGCGCGATGATCATTGGGCCGCTCACGGCCTATGTCCTCAAGCTGTTCGACGGCCTGATCGAAAACAGGATCCGTCCCGGCTTCGAGATGCTGGTCGACAACTTCAGCGCCGGCATCATCGGCGCCGCGATGGCCATCGGCGGTGTCTACGGCATCGGCCCGGTGGTCGAATGGCTCACCAAGCAAGCCGGCTCGGGCGTCGACTGGCTCGTCGGCAAGGACCTGCTGCCGCTGACCTCGGTGCTCGTCGAACCCGCAAAGGTGCTCTTCCTCAACAACGCCATCAACCACGGCGTGTTCGGCCCGCTGGGCATCGCCGAGGCGGCCGACAAGGGCAAGTCGATCCTGTTCATGATCGAGTCGAACCCCGGCCCCGGCCTCGGTCTGCTGCTCGCCTTCATGGTCTTCGGCCCCCGCGCGCTGCGACCCAGCGCCCCAGCCGCGATCATCGTGCAGTTCCTCGGCGGCATCCACGAGATCTACTTCCCGTACGTGCTGATGAAGCCGAAGCTGATCCTCGCCATGATCGCCGGGGGTGCGGCCGGCGTCGGCACCTTCGTGATCACCGGTGCGGGCCTGGTCGCCACCCCCTCGCCGGGCAGCATCTTCGCCTACCTCGCCGTCACCCCCAAAGGCGGCCACTTCGGGGTCATCCTCGGCGTCGTGATCGCCGCCGCCGTCACCTTCGCCGTCGCCTCGGCCCTGCTCGGCTTCGGGCGCGGCGAGCCCGCCGCGGACGCTGTCGGCCCCGACGAGGAGACGGCTGTCCGCCCGGACGAGGAAAGGGTCATCGACCCCGACGAGACCCTCGACAAGTCGGCAAAGCAGGAGGTCTGAACATATGTCCACCATCAACGGCACCGACATCAAGAAGGTCGTCGTCGCCTGCGACGCCGGCATGGGCAGCAGCGTGATGCTGGCCAGCCAACTTCGGCGGCAACTCGCGAAGAACGCGGTGACCGTCGAGCACACGCCGGTCAACTCGATCCCGGCGGACGCGGACGTGGTCATCTGCCACCAGGGGCTCGCCGCACGGGCCCGGGTCAGCGCGCCCGACAAGGTGATCGTGCCGATCCAGGTGTTCATCGGCGACCCGGCCGTCACCAGGGTCGTGAACGCGGTGCAGCGCGGTGGTGAGCTGAGTGGCTGAACTGCTGGCCCGTGACGCGATCCGGCTCGACGAGCGGGCCGGATCGCGGGACGAGGCGATCAGCCGCTGCGGCGCGGTACTCGTCGAGGTCGGCGCGGTCGCGCCGGCGTACGTGGACGCGATGCTCGCCCGCGAGCAGAGCGTCTCCACGTACATCGGGGAGGGCGTCGCCATCCCGCACGGCACGCTGAACAGCAAGGAGTCGGTTCAGCGCGACGCCCTCGCGGTGCTGCGCTTCCCGGACGGCGTCGACTGGGACGGCTTCGACGTGCGGGTCTGCGTCGCCATCGCCGCGGCCGGTGACGGGCACGTGGACATCCTGGCCCAGCTCGCCTCGGTGCTGATGGACCCGGCCCAGGCGCAGCGGCTACGAGAGTCGACGAGCGTCGATGACGTGATCACCATCCTTGAAGGGAAGCCCTCGTGAATGTTGTCCGATTCCACGCACCCGGTGACGTCCGCATCGAGGACGGGCCCGAGCCCACGCCGGGCCCCACCGACGTGAAGATCCGCGTCCGGGCATGCTCCACCTGCGGCACCGACGTGAAGATCTCCCGCTTCGGCCACCACCACATCGCCCCGCCGCGCGTCATGGGCCACGAGATCGCCGGCGAGATCGTCGAGGTCGGCGCCGACGTCACGGGCTGGCAGCCCGGCGACCGGGTCCAGGTCATCGCCGCCATCCCGTGCGGTCAGTGCGCCGAGTGCCGGCGTGGCCGGATGACCGTGTGCCCCAACCAGGTGTCGATGGGCTACCACTTCGACGGCGGGTTCGCCGAGCACATGGTTGTGCCGCACAACGTCCTCGCCGTCGACGGACTCAACCGGATCCCCGAGGGACTCAGCTTCGCCGAGGCATCCGTCGCCGAGCCTCTCGCCTGCGTCCTCAACGGCCAGAACCTCGCCGGTGTGGGGGAGGGCGACGACGTGGTCGTCGTGGGCTCCGGGCCGATCGGCTGCCTGCACGTCCGCCTGGCCCGCTCGCGCGGCGCGGCCCGGGTGTTCCTCGTCGACCTCAACCGCGAACGCCTCGACCTGGCCGCCAACCTGGTCCGGCCGGACGCGGCGATCTGCGGTGCCGAGACCGACGTCGTCGACGCGGTGCTCAAGCTCACCGAGGGCCGGGGTGCCGACGTCGTCATCACCGCCACGGCCGCCGGCGTCGCCCAGGAGCAGGCGGTGCAGATGACGGCGCGGCAGGGCCGGATCAGCTTCTTCGGCGGCCTGCCGAAGGACAAGCCGGTCATCTCCCTGGACTCCAACCTCGTGCACTATCGCGAACTGACCATCGTCGGCGCCAACGGCTCCAGCCCGGAGCACAACAAGGAAGCGCTGCGACTCATCGCCAACGGCTCCGTGCCGGTCGCCGACCTCATCACCCACCGCCTGCCGCTCGACCGCGCCCTCGACGCCTTCGGCATCGTGGCGCGCGGCGAAGCGATCAAGGTGACGATCGAACCCTAGGGGGATCCGATGCCCACCAGAACAGTCCTCGTCGGCTCCGCCAGCGGGCTGCACGCCCGACCGGCGGCGCTGTTCGTCGCCGAGGCGGCGAAGCAGCCGGTGCTG
The DNA here is from genome assembly GCF_018070365.1 of Micromonospora sp. D93. Lineage (NCBI taxonomy): Bacteria > Bacillati > Actinomycetota > Actinomycetes > Micromonosporales > Micromonosporaceae > Micromonospora > Micromonospora sp. D93. The sequence goes on from NZ_JAGPXW010000004.1 coordinate 269,898, forward strand.
GTCACCATCCGCAGCGGCGACAAGAAACCCGTGCCGGCCCGCAGCATGCTCGCCGTGCTGTCGCTCGGCGCCAAGAAGGGCACCGAGGTCACCCTGGAGGCCGACGGCGACGGCGCCCAGGCCGCCGTCGACACCCTGGCCGACCTCCTCGAACGTGATCTGGACGCCGTCGATGCGTGAACTTCGGGGGATCGGGGCCAGCCCCGGTGGTGCGGCGGGGCCGGTCTACCGGCTGGCCCCGCCGCCGGCCCTGCCGCCGCTGGTGGAGACCGTCGACCCCGAAGCCGAGAAGACCGCCGTCCGGGCTGCGGCCGTCGCCGTCGCCGCCGACCTGACCCGTCGCGCGGACACCGCAATGGACGTGACCGCCGCCGAGGTCCTGCGCGCGCAGGTCATGATGGCGCAGGACGAAACGCTCATTGACGCGGCCGACATCGCCATCGACGGCGGTGCGGACGCGCCGCACGCGATCACCGACGTGCTCGCCGGGCACCGGGCCGCCTTCGAAGCCGCAGGCGGGTACCTCGCCGAGCGGGTCAGCGACCTCGACGACCTGCGGAACCGCCTCGTCGCGGCGTGCCTGGGGCAGCCGATGCCGGGCGTGCCGGACCCTGGCCATCCGTACCTGCTCATCGCCCGCGACCTGGCGCCCGCCGACACCGCCGGCCTCGAGCCGGGCCTGGTGCTGGGCCTGATCACGGCCGAGGGCGGGCCGACCAGCCACACCGCGATCCTGGCCCGGACACTCGGTATCCCGGCCGTGGTCCGCTGCCCGGGCATCCTGGAAGTGACCGACGGGGCGCTGGCCAGTCTCGACGGCACGAGCGGCGTCGTGGTGGCCGGTGTCTCCGCCGAGACGGTGACCACTGTCAACGCGGACCGGCTCGCGGAGATCGAACGCCGTGCCCGCTCCCGAGGCCCCGGGCGGACAGCAGACGGCCATCCCATCGCGCTACTGGCCAACATCGGCTCCGCCCGCGACCTCACCGGCGAGGTTGAAGGCGTCGGCCTGTTCCGCACCGAGCTGCTCTACCTCGACCGCAGCGACCCGCCGTCGCACGAAGAGCAGGTCACCGCGTACCGCGACGTCTTCGCCGCGCTGCCCGGCCGCAAGATCGTCGTGCGCACCCTCGACGCCGGCGCCGACAAGCCGCTGCCGTTCCTGCGCCTGGCCGATGAACCCAACCCTGCGCTGGGCATCCGCGGTCTGCGGGTCGCGCGGCAGACACCGTCCGTGCTCACCACGCAGTTGGCCGCGATCGCGGCGGCGGCTGCGGCGACGGACGCCGACGTCTGGGTAATGGCGCCGATGGTCGCCACGGCGGCGGAGGCGGCAGCGTTCACTGAGTCCTGCCGCGAGCACGGCCTGCCGACCGCCGGCGTGATGATCGAGGTGCCGGCCGCGGCCCTGCGCGCCAGCCAGGTGCTGCGCCACGCGGACTTCCTCAGCGTCGGCACCAACGACCTCAGCCAGTACACGTTCGCTGCTGACCGCATGTGCGGCGACCTCGCTGACCTGCTCGACCCGTGGCAGCCCGCTCTGATCGCGCTGCTCGCCTCCTGCGCGGCAGCCGGCATCGAGGCGGGCAAGCCAGTCGGCGTGTGTGGAGAGTCCGCAGCGGATCCCGATTTCGCCCTGGTGCTCGCAGGGCTGGGCATCACCAGCCTGTCCATGGCGCCCCGCAGCATTCCGGCGGTGCGCGAGTCCCTGGCCGCGCACACCCTGGACGAGTGCCGCCAGATCGCCGAGGCGGCCCTTGCCGCTCCCAGCCCGGAAGCAGCTCGGGCGGCGGCGGTCGGTGCTTCGCGTCAGCTCCGGATCGGCGACGCGGAGACCAGCGCGACGCGCTCATCGCTCCACGCGGCGTCCGGTCCAGCAGCCGAACTCCCACAGCACGTGCCCGCGCCGTGATGGCGCGGGACAGCGCGGGCTGGGCCATGGTGAGCATGGCGGGCCGTACGCTGCCCGGACCGCGGCCCGCGTCGGGTCTCGGCGGAGATGCGGCTCTGAGTTACTCCGCCCGACAAGCCCTCATCCAACCGGGACCACGATCCCCAGCGGAGTGTCAGGGTGCGAACTGCGGCACCACGTCGGCGAGTGCGTGGTCGAGGATTTCCAGGCCCAGGTCCAGCTCTGCGTGGCTGGAGGTGAGCGCCGGCGCGACGCGGAAGACGCCGCCCATGCCCGGCAGCTGCACCACGTTCATGTGCAGGCCCAGCTCCAGGCAACGCCCTGTCACTGCGGCGCCCAGCGCGTCGGCCGGTCGTTTCGACTCCCGGTCGCTGACCAGCTCGAGCCCGACCAGCAGCCCGCGGCCGCGCACGTCGCCAACCACCGGGTGCCGTTGGCTGATCTCCTGAAGACCCTTGCGCAGGTACGAACCCAGGTGCGCCGCCTGCTCGTCGAGCCGGTCGGCCTCCAACACGTCCAGGACCGTGTTGCCGACCGCGGCCACCAGCGGGTCCGAGACGTGCGTGGTGAAGAAGAGGAAGCCGCGCTCGTGCGCCGTCTGCTCGATCTCCGGGCTGGTCACCACAGCGGCCAGCGGCAGGCCGGCGCCGAGCGTCTTGGACAGGGTCAGGATGTCCGGCACGATGCCGTCACGCTGGAACGCGTACCACTCTCCGGTGCGGCACAGACCGGTCTGCGCCTCGTCGAGGATCAACAGCCCGCCCCGCGCGTGCACCTTGTCGCGCAGGGCCACGAGGTATCCCGGCGGCAGGTCGATCACCCCGCCGGAGCTGAGGATCGGCTCGACGATGCACGCCGCCAGGCTGCCCACCGACTGCGCGTCGAACAGCTCGAACGCGAACTCCAGCTGATGCTGCCAGTCCAGCTCGCCGCTGGGAAGGGTGAAGTCGGGCCGGTACGCGTTCGGCGTGGGGATCGCGAAGTTGCCGGGCGCCGTGGGCCCGTACCCCTTGCGCCCTGAGCTGTAGGTGGCGCTCGCCGCACCCTGCGTCATCCCGTGCCAGGACCGGGCGAACGAGATGATTTCGTGCCGGCCGGTGACCAGCTTCGCCATCCGGATCGCCGCCTCGTTGGACTCCGCGCCGGTGGTGAGCAGCAGGACCTTGTCCAACGGCGCGGGCAGCGAGCCGGCGAGGCGGCGTGCCAGCTCGACCACGGGCCGGCTCAGCATGCCACTGAACAGGTGGTCGAGAGTGGCTGCCTGCCGCTGGATCGTGGCTACGACGGCCGGGTGGGAGTGGCCGAGGATCGCGCTCATCTGCCCCGAGGTGAAGTCGAGCAGGCGGCGGCCGTCGGCGGTGAAGACGAAACTGCCCTCGGCGCGGTCGATGATCTCACGTACGAAGCTGCCCGCGCCGATGTAGCGGACCAGGTGACGATCGGCGTCGGACCAGAACGAATCAGCCATGGGGCCGACGCTAGGCAGCCCGGACAGGCGCGTCCATCGCACATTTCCGCTGTCGCTGTTAAGCAGAGCCGTACAGTCGGCGGTCATGACGCTGAATCCGTGGCGGCTGCGCCTGCTCGCCGACCTGGCGACCTACGGCACCATCCGGGCCGTTGCGCAGCGCGGCAACCTGAGCCCGTCGGCGGTGTCGCAGCAGCTGAGCACGCTGGAACGGGAGACCCGGACCGCGCTACTGGAACGCACCGGGCGCCGGGTGCAGCTCACCGCGGCCGGAATGTTGCTCGCCGGCCGCGCTCGGGAGATCCTCGCAGCCATGGACGCGGCCGAGGCGGAGCTGCGCCGCCTCGCCGACGAGCCGGCCGGCATGGTCACCGTGGCCGCGTTCCAGAGTGCGGTGCAAGCCCTCGCCGAACCGGCGCTTGCCCGTCTCGCGGCCCGACACCCGGACGTGAGCGTGGTGTTGCTGGAGCTGGAGCCGCACGAGAGCATGCCGGCGCTGCGTCGCGGCGACGTCGACCTGATCATCACGACGGCCGACTTCGCCGGCGCCGAACTCTCCCCCGAGATTCACCTGGTGCCGCTCGCCACCGACCCGATCGTGCTCGTGCTGCCCCCGGAGCATCCGCTGACCAGCGCCGAGTCGGTCGCCCTGGAGGCGTGCGCGCAGCAGCGCTGGACATTCGACGTCGACGGCTCGTACATGTCCGAGCTGTCCACCCGGCTGTGCCGGGAGGCCGGCTTCGAACCCGTGGTGATCTGTCGGTTCAACAACTACATGCTGGCGCTCCAGCACGTGGAGAGCGGCCGCTCGATCACCATGCTGCCGAAGCTGGCGGTGGACCCGCGATACCGGGTGGTGACCCGACCGCTGAACCCGCCGCTGACCCGGCGCATCACCGCCGGGGCCCGGCGACCGGCCGCGTCACGTCCCGAGGTGACGGCCGTGCTCAATGCCCTGAGAGCAGGTGACTGACCACGGCCGAAACCCGCCGGGGTGTCGGCCCCCGCGCCGTTGCGCAGAATGACCGCGATGTCGGCCCTTTGGAGAGCAGTGCGGTTCGCGGACATTGTGCGGTGGCTTACTCCGGCGCTCGGCGAACGTCTGCCCCACGAACGGCTCCGGAGCGTTCGTGCACACCTTGTCCCTGGCCGGCGGCTTGCCGGTCAGCAGGTAGGCGTCGATCGCGGCGGTCGCGCAGGCGCTCAGCGCGTAGGCGGTGTGACCCCAGTTGTCGCTGGAGAGCACGGTCAAGCACCCGGACCGGGCAGTCGATCACATGGACACTGGCGCCGGCTGGCGTCAAGGCTAGACCGTGCGCGAACAGCGATCATTGATGTGTCCCGGCGTGCCGAGCCTTTCCGATCCGGCCGAGGTGGGTGTGCTCGAATCCCTCGGTGGTCTTGAGGCCGTAACCGAGCGTGCGGTCGACGGCGATGTGGAATGCCCACGCGACGGCCAGAATGCCGAGCCAGGCGATCTGGTCGCGGAACGCGGCCGCGGTCACGGCCACCGCGCCGAGCGCCGCCGGCAGGGTGTAGGAGTGCGCCAGGTTGTAGCAGAAGGCGCCGAGGCGTGGCCCGTGCAGGTAGCCGAGCATGGACAGGTCGAAGACGAGGAAGAGGGCGAGCAGCGACCACCACGGGTATCCGGCGGTGACGGTCACGACGACGGCGAGGGCCGCGACGGCAACGGCCTCGACGCGCTGCGCAACGACCGGGCTCAGACCTGGCATCTCTCCCACCTCGGTGTCTGTAGGAACTGGTACTCATGATGCTCCGGTGGCAACCCGGATGGGCGGTCACCACACGTCGTGTCCGGCTCCGGCCGATTCGCGACAGGCCGCAGCGTCCGACACTCGTGGGGTGGACCCACCCACCGGAGGTGCCGCTGCGCTCGGGAGGTAGCCGGATCCTTCGGCTGGACCGACCGACGTCGAGGTGCGAGGACCACGACGAGCGCGTTCCCCAATGACAGCGTGGACGCGCCCGAGGCGTCAGTGACGCGGTGTCACGATCGCTGGTGACGTGGTGTCACTGTTCGTAGCCGGGTGAGCGCCGAACACTGGGGTGGTGACCGCCGCGCCGGTCGGCCCCGTATCGGACATGAAATCTGATGGGAGGACACATGGTAGTGAGTGTGAAAGATGCCCCCGAGGCCAAACAGTACGAGGCCCGGTTCGAGGGAGAGTCCAAGGTCGCGGGTATCGCGCAGTACATCCGCACCGCGGAGCTCATCGCGTTCGTACACACCGAGGTCTCGTCGGAGTACGAGGGCAGGGGAGTTGGGGCGGCTCTGGCCCGCACCGGCCTCGACGAGGCCCGCGCCGCGGGCCTGCTGGTCCTGCCCACCTGCCCATTCTTCGCGGGGTGGATCGCCCGGCACCCCGAGTACCAGGACCTGGTGTACCAGTCCCGCAGCAGAGTCAGCGACTGAACAGCAGGGCACGTCAGCGAGATGGAGGTCGGTATGAGCAGCGGAACCGCGAAGAAGGCATACGAGGGCCAGTCGATCACCGTGACCTTTCAGGCCACGCGTTGCCTGCATGCCGCCGAGTGCGTCCGCAGCTTGCCGGAGGTCTTCGACCCGGGCCAGCGCCCGTGGATCCGACCCGACGCTGCCGAGGCCGAGCGCTTGGCCGAAGTGATCCGGCGCTGTCCCTCCGGAGCGTTGCAGTACGAACTCGTCGACGGCCGGGCGCAGACCCCGGATCGGCCCACGCGGATCACGGGCGACTCCGTCGGACAGTAGATCGTGCGCGGCCATTCCCTTGACCGTGTGGCGGCGACAGGGTTTTCACTGGTGCGGCAAGTCTTGAGTAGGGGAGTCAGATGCGAAAAACGTTGTCGGTCGTGCTCGTTTCGGCAGTCGCGGCGATGTCGCTGGTGTCGGTTCTGGGGGCTTCACAAGCGACGGCGCAAAGCGGATTGAAGTGGGGTCCGTGCCCCGCCGACAGCGCGCTTCCCGGACTGGAATGCACGATAGTCCAGGTCCCCCTGGACTATCGGAAGCCGCAGGGGCGGCAGCTCGACGTGGCGGTCTCCCGTCTGCCGAGCAAGGACCCGTCGCAGCGCCGGGGCGTGTTGGTGACCAACCCGGGCGGTCCCGGCGCCGGGGGACTGATCTACCCGGGCCTGCTCGCCGGCAATCTGTCGCCGCAGCCGCAGCCGCAGCCGCTGCCGCGCAGTGTCCAGGACCAGTACGACGTGATCGGATTCGACCCGCGCGGTGTGGGCCACAGCTCGCCGGTGACCTGTGACGTGACGCCGGAGCAGATCGCGCGGCGCAACCTTTGGTACCCGGCTGACGCGGCCGGTGTGCGGAAGGACGCCGAGATCGCGAAGGCGATGGCCCGGCAGTGTGCGACATCGGAGACGGCCGCGCTGCTGCCCCACATCACCACCGCGAACACCGCACGGGACATGGACCGCATCCGGGAGGCGCTGGGTGAGCCGAAGATCTCTTACCTCGGTGTGTCGTACGGCACCTACCTCGGTGCGGTCTACACGACGATGTTCCCCCAGCACAGTGACCGGTTCGTGCTCGACAGCAACCTCGGCCCCGGTGGTTACGACCTCACCGCCATGCGAAGGCTCGGCCGCGGCCTGGAGGACCGGTTCCCGGACTTCGCGAAGTTCGCCGCCGCCAATCCCCAGTACGGACTGGGCACGACGCCGAAGCAGGTGCGGGCGAAGTTCTTCGACCTCGCCGCGCGGCTGGAGAAGTCACCGGTGCAGGGCGTGGACGGTTCGTTGTTCCGGGGGATCACGTTCGACCACCTCTACAGCGACGTGAGCATGCCCACCCTGGCCGCAGTGTGGAAAGCGCTCGACACGAACCAGCCGATGCCGCCCGAGCCGCCCCCCGCGAATATCGACAACGCCGTCTCCGGCCGCCTGCATGTCATCTGCGGCGACTCGAAGTGGCCGAGTTCCGTCCGCGATTACCAGCGGGCCGTCGCGGTCCAGCGGGTCAAGTACCCGATGGTCGGTGCCGCCGCGGCCAATATCGGTCCGTGCGCGTTCTGGCCGTCCCCGGTCGAGCGGCCGGTGCGCATTGGTGACCGAGGGCCGTCGAACGTGCTGATGGTGCAGAACCTTCGCGACCCGGGGACCCCGCTGGTCGGCGCCCGCGAGCTCAGGAACGCGTTCGGTGACCGGGCGCGGATGGTGACGGTGGACCAGGGTGGTCACGGCGCCTACCTGCTCTTCGCCAAGAACATGTGCGCCAACAACACGGTGACGGCCTTCCTCACCACCGGCCAGCGGCCGCGGCACGACGTCACGTGTGCGGCCGAGGCCGGCTGAGGGCTGACGCGTGGCGAGTCAGTTCAGTCGTACGGGTTCGGGCATCGGTCAGCGTGGCCGCCGATGCCCGCGACGGTCGCCGGGCGCGTAAGCGAGCGCCCCGCCGATCCGCGGCGCTCTGCTGCGGCGAAGTGCACATCCTCAAAAAAATGGTCAATGCGTTGCCACGGGACCACATGCTATGTGGGCGTCCCAACCGCCAAGGGCTCGTAAACCCGGCCCACACCGTTCGCGCCATCGCATTGTGGAGTCGGCGCACAAGAGGCGATCGACTGACGGATGCTCCCCTAAAGGTCAGACGTACCCTCCGAGTCCCACCCGGCGTGGCGGCGCTTGGCGTGGCAGAGGTCCTGGCGGCCATCGCCCGGAGCCGCTGGGACCGGTGCCTCTGACCCCCTGTCTCAGGCATCAAGGATTTGCCATTCCTGGCTGATCTCGCCGCTGACCGGTTGCTGGACCGCCCGGGCGCCGTCCGCAGTGGAGCCGCCTTCGACCCCGACACGCCAGCCGTTGCTCACATTGACGAACCGGTAGTATCCGCTGGTCGTCGCCGGGACGAGATTCCACCACTGGTTACGTCCGCCGTTGTCGGCCCATTGAACGAGTGCCGCGCCCTGGCCCGAGCCACCTGGACTGTCCAGGACCTTCCCGCCTTTGACACCGACCAGCCGGAATGAGCCGTCGCTGTTGGGCAGCAGCCGCCACTGCTGGTTGGCCGCGCCAGTCCACGGCCACTGGATGACAGTTGCCCCGTCCGTGGTGGAGCCGCCGTTGACGTCCAGCACCTTTGCGCTGCGCTGGTTGACCAGTCGAACGACGCCGCCGGCGGCGGCGGCCGGCAGACCTACGACGATCTGACCGGAAGATCATGTTGTTGCCGATGATCTTCCGGAGGTTGCTGTAGACGCCGGCTGCGTCCTTGAGTCGGGCGGAGGCGAGGGCTCGATGCAGGCTGCCGTGCGCCGAGATGTTCTCGTCACCGCGCAGCGCCAGGGCCCTGAGCGCGGCGGTGACCAGACCGGGCGCCTCCTCGGGATTGATCTCGTGCAGGGGCCACGCGCCGTACAGGCGGCGGCCCGTCCGGCGCCCACGGCCGGGATCAGGGCCGACGAGCCGGCGGTCAGCGCGGCGGTGGCGAGCAGGCGCCTACGGCTCACGGGTAGGTCCGTCATCAGAAGTTCCTCTCGACACCGAGGTGGATGTGATTAACCGGCAACACAGGCACTGAGTCAAAGAATTTCAGTTCATCTATCTCGTGCCGAAGCTCGAAATGCCATCAATCCCGACACAAGCCGCAGCAAGGGTAGGACGAAAGACTCGTCGGCACCACCGTCGACGCTGAGCGACGCTGAACCGTCCTGAGTGTCCACGCGGCGGCTTCCTGCCGGGTAGATGCGGGAGTACGGTGGCTCTGGTGTGCCGGGAAGTCTGGTCGGCGGTCATATCCGCGTCGGCTGGTGAGGACTTCCGCCATGAACGATCTCGCGTTGCGTGCCATCAATCTGACCAAACGGTACGGCCGTTTCACGGCGCTCGACGACCTGTGCCTTGAGGTCCCCGTTGGTGAGGTGTTCGGGTTTCTCGGCCCCAACGGCGCAGGCAAGTCCACCACCATCCGCCTGCTGCTGGGACAGGTCCGTCCCACGGCGGGGCGTGCCTGGGTGTTCGACAGTGACGCGGCGGATGTCGCCCGAGCGCATCGGTCGCTGGCGTACGTGCCGGCCGATGTGGCGTTGTGGCCGCAGCTGACCGGCGCGGAGATCCTGCACCTGCAGGCGTGTACGGGGCCGGGCGTTGACCTGGCGTACCGCGATGAACTGGTGCAACGGTTCGCGCTCGATACCAGCAAGCCGGCCCGCGCCTACTCGACGGGAAACCGGCAGAAGGTGGCCCTGGTCGCGGCGTTCGCGACCCGGGCGCCGCTGCTGGTGTTGGACGAGCCGACCAGTGGCCTCGATCCGCTGATGGAGCGCGAGTTCCGGCTCGCTGTCGCCGAGGCCCGTGACCGCGGGCAGACCGTGTTTCTCAGCTCGCACCAACTGGCCGAGGTCGAGGCGGTCTGTGACCGTGTCGCGATCCTGCGGGCCGGCCGGCTCGTCGAGATCGCCACCATCGAACAAATGCGGGGTCTGCATCGCGCCGAGGTGACCGTGTCGTACGTCGGCGTACCGCCGCCCGGTCTTGATCTGGTTCCTGGCGTCGAGACGGTCGAGCAGGTCAGCCCCGGGCGACTACGGTTCTCGCTCATCGGGCCGCCGGCGCCGGCGTTGCGGGCGCTCGCCGCGGCCGAGGTCACCGCGTTGGCAGTCCGCGAACCGAGCCTCGAAGAGATCTTCCTCGACTACTACGGCGCCCAGGAGAGCGTCCGATGATCACCAGGACGGTCCCGTCCGCCATCGGACTCAGCGTGCCGGTCAGCCCCGGGCGAGCCGTCACCAGGCTGGCGGTGCGCCAGCTGCGCCGCAGTGGCCTGATCGTGCTGGGGCTCGTCGCTGCCCTGCCGGCGCTCGTCGTGAGCACGTACAACAGCGTCATGGCGGATCCCGCCGCGGCGGGCAGCATTGCCGCGCTCGCCGCCAACCCTGCCATTCGGACCCTGTTCGGCGAACCGATCGCCCTCGATCAGGCTGGCGGATTCGCGGTGTGGCGGGTCGGCACCTTTCTCGCTGTTCTGCTTGCCGTCTGGGCGATCCTGGCCACCACCCGCATCACCCGGGGTGAGGAGGACGCCGGCCGGTGGGACGTGCTGCTGGCGGGACGGGCGCCGCTGCGAGAGGTGGTGGCCCGCCATCTGGGCGCCGTGATGCTTGTTCCGGTCGCCGCGGGCGTCGCCGTGGCCGTGGTGTTGCTGCTGGCCGGTACCGATGCGGCCGGCGCCGCTGTGCACGGCGGCGGTGTCGGTGTGCTCGGGTTGTTCTTCGTCGCCGTCGCCGGGCTGGCGGCGCAGGTGTTCCCGAACCGGCCGGCCGCGACCGGAACCGCCGTGGCGGTGCTCGGTACCGCCCTGCTGACGCGCATGGTCGGCGACGGCCTCACCGGACTTGGGTGGCTGCGCTGGCTGTCACCGTTTGGGCTGCTCGCCCTCAGCGAACCGTACGCGCGGAACCGGATCCTGCCGCTGCTGATTCTGCTGGCCGCCGCGGTGATGCTGGCCGGCATCGCGGTTGCCGTCGCCGGCCGCCGTGATGTCCGCGGCGGGCTGATCGCGATCGCTGCCGGTCGCCACCCGCGGCTGATGCTGCTGAACGACGTGGGAGCGTTCGCGGTGCGGCGCCTGCTGCGGCCCCTCACCGGCTGGGCTGTGGGCATCGGCGCCTACTACCTGCTCATCGGCTTTACCACGGTGTCCGTCACCCAGTTCCTGACCGACAATCCGGCTCTTGCCGAGGAGGCGACACAAGCCGGGTTCACCGAACTCGGTGCCGTCGAGGGGTTCGCCGCGACCCTGTTCGCGCTACTGGCATTGCCCGTCGGAGGGTTCACGGCGGTCCGCGTGTCCGCCTTCGTCGCGGCCGAGAACAGCCGCATTCTCACGCTGCTGACCGCCCAGCCGGTCACCCGGACCCGGTTGCTCGCCGTTGAGATCGCCGCCACGGCAGCAGGCGCGATCGCCTTGGTGAGTGTCGCCGGGTTCGCCGTCTGGGCGGGCATCACCGCGACCGGAGGTGATCTCAGCGTGCTTGCAGCATTGAGTGGGGCCTGGAACACGCTGCCGATCGTGCTGCTCAGTCTCGGCGCGGCCATCCTCGCCGCCGGCTGGGCGCCGCGGGCGGCAGCCTTCGCCGGATCGTTGCCCGCGACCGGCGGGTTCCTGCTCCTGGTGATCGCCGACAGCGTCGGCGCACCCGGCTGGGTTCGCGGACTCTCGCCGTTCGCCCACCTGGCGCCGGTCCCGCTGACCGCGGTCAGCTGGACCAGCACGCTGATCATGATGACGCTGGGCGTTGCCCTGGGCGTGGCCGGTGTCGTGGGCTATCGACGGCGCGACCTTCAGGGTTGAGGAGAATTGCGGGTTTCGCTCAGGCTGCCCACGGGGTGCACGGGGACATCCTGTTGGTAGACGTCCGGGATGTTGTCACGGTTGGCGTCGGCGGTCTCGGCGTCGTGGATCCGCCGGTAGGTGCGGTTACGAAGCCGCAGGATGACCGTTGCCAGCAGCGCGGCGGTCAGAGAACCGGCCAGTACGGCGACCTTGACGTGGTCGTCGCGTTCGCTGCCGATCCCAAATGCCAACTCCCCGATCAGCAGCGACACGGTGAATCCGATACCGGCGAGCACGGCCATGCCGAACACGTCGATCCAGGCGAAGCCGGTATCCATCTTCGCCCGGGTGAAACGGGTGACCAGCCAGGTCGCCGCGGTGATCCCGATCGGCTTGCCGGCGATCAACCCGACCACGATGCCGACGGCGACCGGATCGGTCAGCGCGGAGCCGAGCCCAGCGAGCCCACCGACCGCGACTCCGGCGGACATGAACGCGAAGATCGGCACGGCGATGCCTGCGGAGATTGGTCGGAAGCGGTGCTCGAAGTGCTCAGCCAGACCAGGGCCCGCCTGCGGCCCGCCCGCCTTACGGCTGCGCAGCACCGGGACCGCGAAGCCCAACAGAACCCCCGCGACCGTCGCGTGCACACCGGAGGCGTGCATCAGCGTCCAGGCGGCGAACGCCAGCGGCAGCAGCAGCCACCACGAACGAACCCGGCGTTGCACCAGCACGGTGAACGCGGCCAGCGGGAGCAGAGCACCCAGCAGGGGCAGCAGCGACAGACTCGCGGTGTAGAAGACGGCGATGATGGCGATGGCAAGCAGATCGTCGACGACGGCGAGGGTGAGCAGGAACGTGCGCATTGTGTGCGGCAGGCAGCGACCGATGACCGCCAGCACGGCCAGGGCGAACGCGATATCGGTGGCGGTCGGGATCGCCCAGCCCTTGCCGTCCCCCTCACCCGCGGCGAGGTTGATCACCAGGTACAGCACGGCGGGGACGATCACGCCACCCACGGCGGCGGCGATCGGGACGGCGGCGCGGCGAGGATCCCGCAGGTCGCCAGCGACGAACTCCCGCTTGAGCTCCAAGCCGGCGACGAAGAAAAAGATCGCCAGCAGTCCGTCGGCTGCCCACGTCCCTACCGACAGGTTCAGGTGCAGCACCTCGGGGCCGAACGTGAACGAACGCACCGACTCGTAGCTGTCGGCCCACGGTGAGTTGGCCCAGACCAGAGCGGCGACGGCGCCGGCGAGCAGCAGGACTCCGCCGATGGTTTCCTTACGGAGGACGTCAGCGATTCGGCGGGCTTCAGGCCATGAGCCGCGACCGAACACGTGCGGGCTGCGGGCAGGTTCTGGCGTCATGAACGCTCCAGTTTTCGGGGTCGGGTCGGACATTGCCGACCAGACTTCCCGGCGCACCTAAGAGTGATCTTACTGCGAGACGGTCCGAGCACGCTGAGCCGCAAGGTAGAACGTGACGAGCGCGATCGCCCTTGACGCGTCGGCGACCCGCTTGCAGCGTTTCGGCTGAGTCGCCGCCGCTGTGCCCCATCGCTGCCCATCGCCCATCCTGCTGAGTGGCCGGCTGGTTGCGGGAGAGGCCGCGGTACCGACGTGGCCCTGGCCCCCGGCCGACTGGTTGCGGGTGATGATCGACACTCGGCCGTCAGGTCAACTCTCCTCTCACCGAAGAGTAGGGTCGGCTGCGTTGCCGAGATGTGGCGCCGTGTGCGCCCGGGCAGCGACAAGCTTCGTGAGCGAAGACGCTTCAGCGCCACGGCGACGGCTATCCGCCGCGTCCCGGCACCCCGTAGGACAAGCAGCGCGGCCCAGCCGGCGTTGCCGGTGCGTGCCTGAGCACGTGCACATCGAGTGGAAATGAGAGTTATGTCGTCGCAGTCAGTACGGACGCCTCGATGGTCGCGCCCGCAGTGGTTGGCCTCGCCGCGCGTGTTACGCACCGAGGTCCTCGCCGGACTGGTCGTCGCGCTGGCGCTGATCCCCGAGGCGATCTCGTTCTCGATCCTCGCCGGTGTGGACCCGAAGGTGGGCCTGTTCGCCTCCTTCACGATGGCTGTCACCATCGCCTTCACCGGCGGCCGACCTGCCATGATCTCCGCCGCGACCGGGGCGATCGCGCTGGTCGTGGCACCGCTGGCCCGCGAACACGGACTGGGCTTCCTGGTCGCCGCGGTCATCCTCGGAGGGGTCTTCCAAATCGTCCTGGCGCTGGCCGGGGTGGCGAAGCTGGTGCGGTTCATCCCCCGGAGCGTGATGGTGGGCTTCGTGAACGCCCTGGCCATCCTCATCTTCACTGCCCAGGTGCCGCACCTGCTCGGCGTGCCGTGGCTGGTGTACCCCCTGGTGGCGGTCGCGCTGGCCATCATGGTGCTCCTGCCCAAGCTCACCACCGCCGTGCCGGCGCCGCTGATCGCCATCGTCCTGCTGACCGCGCTCGTCGTCATTGTGCACCTGAACGTGCCCAACGTCGGCGACGAAGGCACCCTGCCCGACAGCCTGCCCATCCTCGGCCTGCCGGACGTGCCGTTCACACTTGACACGCTGACCACCATCGCCCCCTACGCCCTGGCCATCGCCCTGGTCGGGTTGATGGAATCGCTGATGACCGCCAAGCTCGTCGACGACATCACCGACACCCGCTCCGACAAGACCCGCGAGTCCTGGGGGCAGGGCGTAGCCAACATCGTCACCGGCTTCTTCGGCGGTATGGGCGGCTGCGCCATGATCGGCCAGACAATGATCAACGTGAAGGCGTCCAACGCCCGCACCCGCCTGTCCACCTTCCTGGCGGGGGTCTTCCTGCTCATCCTCGTCGTGGCCCTGGGCGACGTCGTCGCACTGATCCCGATGGCCGCGCTGGTCGCCGTCATGATCATTGTGTCGGTGGGAACCTTCGACTGGCACAGCATCGCCCCCGCCACCCTCAAGCGGATGCCGGCCGGCGAGATCATCGTTATGGTGGTCACCGTCGCCGCCACCTTGGCCACGCACAACCTCGCTATCGGTGTCGTGCTCGGCGTCATCGCCGCTATGGTGATCTTCGCCCGCCGGGTCGCGCACTTCGCGCAGGTCACCAGCGTCCTCGACCCGGAAGAGACCACCCGGATCTACCGCGTGCACGGCGAACTCTTCTTCGCCTCCAGCAACGACCTGGTCTACCAGTTCGACTACGCGCACGACCCAGACCACGTAGTGATCGACATGAGCGCCGCGCATATCTGGGACGCCTCGTCGGTCGCCGCCCTGGACGCCATCACCAGGAAGTACGAGACCCGCGGCAAGAGGGTGGACATTGTCGGGCTCAACGCCGCCAGCGCGGAGTTCCACGAGAACCTCGCCGGCAAGCTCAAGGTCGGCCACTGATGGACGCCAGGGACACTGATGCGATGAGCGCAGGGCGCATGCAGATCGGCGAAGCCGCCGAACGGGTCGGGCTGAGCATCCGCACCATCCGCCACTACGACGACGCCGGCCTCGTCGTCCCGTCGGCGCGCAGCGAGGGAGGGTTTCGGCTCTACACCGAACCGGACCTCGACCGTCTGCGCGTCGTCAAGCGGATGAAGCCGCTCGGGTTCACCCTCGAGGAAATGCGGGACCTGCTGACCATCCTCGACGCACTGAGCACCGCCGAGGGAGAAGACCGCGCCGCCCTGCAGGACCGCCTCGCGATGTTCCACACCGCCGCGCAGAACCGCGTCGAAGCCTTACGCGAGCAACTCGCCACCGCCGAAGGCTTCGCCCAGCAAATCCAGGATCACATCCACCAACACGGCTGACCTCGACGACGTCACTGCACAGCAGTCATGGCCGGGAACTGCTGGTGCTGATGTGCGGCGCGGGCTTTCCTCGACCGCAGCGACTTCGCCGAGCCGTTGGCACCCGCGGGCCTCGCAAGCCGGGCTGACCATGACGCCAGCCCACGTCGGCTCTCGTCCGGAAACAGGTGGTGCAGGTAGCGCTGCGGGTTGGCCAGAAATGAGCGGGTCAGCAGCACCGGCTAAACCTCGTCGTAGTCGACGTGCCGGATGGCGCCGTCGGATTCGATCTGCAGGATCCGTGCGTGGGGGGCGGCCAGCAGGATGGGGGAGTGGGTGGCGACGACGAACTGCGCGCCGGCCTGGGTGAGGTCGTGGATGCGGGTGAGCAGCGTCAGGCAGCCATGTACGGACAGGGCTTCCTGATGCCGCGTACCAGCCGCAGGTGTTCACCAGAGACGATTCGGTGGACCGGGTGCTGCCGCGCCTTGTCGTCGTTGTCCGCCGCCTGTGGGCCCTGCGTGGAAGCCGCATAGCACGTCTGTCAGCCAGCCGTCGGCTTTCCGGGAGAGGACGGTGCTGGGCGCGGTGGCAGCCCTCGTCGGCCGTCAGGCTATTTAGTCATCGGGGGTGCGTCTCATCCCTGGGCGCTGCGGCGACGTGGTACGACTGCTTCAGCGACTAGCCGACGGAGCGAGCGGGCCGGGTGACGAGGAATAGAGTGGCTAATCTGCTGCGCAGGCGTGAGAGTCCGCAGCGGCCGACCTTCCTGGAACTGTTCTTCGATCTCGTGTACGTCTTCGCGCTCACCCGGATTGTGCACGAGTTGGTGTTGGACTACACCAGGGGTCACGTCGCCGAGCGGTTGACCACCTCCCTTGCGGAGAACGGCGAGACTCTGCTGCTGCTATTGGCGGTCTGGTGGATCTGGACCCAGACGGCATGGGTGACCAGTAGATTCGATCCGTTTCAGCCGCCGATCCAGTTCGTTGTCGTTGCGACGATGTACGGGAGCCTGCTCCTGGCGGTCGCGATTTCGGGGGCTCTCGCCGAGACTGGCCTGCTCTTCGCGAGCACCTATGTCGCGATTCAGGTGGGCCGCACCCTCTTCTTCGTAGGCGTCGTGCGCGGTCACAATCTGCGCCGCGTCAACATGCTGGCGCTCATCTGGTTCGGCGCGTCGGCCGTACCGTGGCTCGCCGGAGCCTTCGCTCCCGAGGTAACGCGCAATTCGCTGTGGACGGCGGCCTTGGCGATCGACTACCTGGGGGCCAGGCTCGGCTGGCCGGTACCGGGGCTGGGGCGCTCGCGGGGGTCCCCGTGGGCCGTCGCGGGCGAGCACTTGGCCGAACGCTACTGGCAGCTTGTCATTGTCGCGCTTGGTGAGACGATCCTGACCTCCGGGTCGAGTCTTCTCCGCGGTCCGATCGTGGCGCAACGAACGATGGCCCTTACCTTGTCGTTCCTCACCACGGTATTGCTGTGGCGGATCTACTTCTACCGAGCCGGCCAAATCCTGGGCGAGGCCATCGCGGCATCCGCCGATCCTGCCCGGCTCGGTCGGTTGGCCGAGTTCGCGCACCTGCTCATGGTGTCCGGCATCCTCGCCAGCTCAGCCGGCTCCGAACTCGTCCTCCTAGATCCATCCGGAGACGCGAAACCTGCCTGGGTCGGGGCCATCCTCGGTGGGCCTGCGCTCTACCTCGCCGGGCGCTCGGTATTCGAGTACGTGGCCTTCGCGCGGGTGTCCTGGCCGCGGCCGATCGGGATCTTCGTCCTCGCGGCCATGGCGCCGATCATGGTCGGCCTACCGCCCCTCGAGGTTGCTGCGGCAGCCGCCGCGGTCCTGCTCGGCGTTGCCGTCTCTGACACGATCCGAGCCCACGGACGTCCACTTGAGGAGGCCTCGCCGCCCCGCTTCGGTGAGGTGAGGTAGAACCTGGCGCGGGTCTTGCCGTCCTGTTCGAGCCCGCCGGCCCGGACGAGGGCGCGTAGGTCGGGGGTTGCTTGGTCGTCGGTGAGGTGGAGGGCGCTGAGAACCCGTTCGGCTAGCCCGTCGCGCCGGACCCAGGTGTCAAGTAGTTCCCAGAGATGCGCTGCATGGTCCGGAGGCCGCAGAGGTGCTCCGCCGGGTGGACGGTAGCTTCGACCTCATCCGGTCCCGCCAGACCCTGGACCAGTTGGGCGCGAACGAACGCATCCCTTGGTGACCTGAACTGACCCGCCCGGCGAACGCGCGGGACCCGCGGGCGCACGGCCGAGGACAGGGACCTTATCCTCCCGGCCGTGCTAGGCTACGCCCCATTGTCCTCACGTATTGATGGGAGGCGGGACTGTGAACATTCATTTTGTCATGCGTTTCCGCGCCATCAGGAGGCCAGTCGGCGCCTGAGCGGAAACGACGTTCCGTTTCTACGGGTGGGAAGTCGTTGACTCCGCTGACCAAAACATCTGACAAGTCTGCGCCGGTACTCGACCGCTCTTTCTGGAAACTGTTCTCCGCGTCGGCCACGGTTACCAGTGCCGATGGCATCGCGAGAGTGTCGCTGCCACTGCTCGCCACGTCGTTGACCACCAACCCGGTGCTCATCTCTGGCCTCACCGCGTTCTCGTTCCTGCCATGGCTAGTGTTCGGTCTACCTGGCGGCGCGCTGGCGGACCGGCTGGACCGTCGAGCAGCCATGTCGACCGTCAACTTCATGCGGGCGGCCCTGATCGGCGCCCTCGTGCTGCTCATCATCACCGGCGTGGACAGCATTCTGGTGCTCTACGTCATCGCGTTCGCGCTTGGTCTCTGCCAGGTGGTGTACGAGTCGGCGATCCGCGCCATCCTGCCCCAGATCGTCAGCCGTCGCGGTCTCGAAAAGGCCAACAGCTGGCTGACGGTCGAGGAGACCGTCGGCCAGAGCTTCGTCGGTCCGCCAGTGGGTGGGTTGCTCTTCAGCTGGTTCCGCGCCGCTCCTCTGCTTGGCGCTGCGATCGGCTTCGCGGTGGCCGCCGTCCTCGTGCTCGCCGTCCCCGGTCGGTTCCGACCGAAGCGCACCGAGCCGACGACAGTGCGCGCGGACATCCGCGACGGGCTGCGCTGGCTCTGGCGGCACCCTTTGTTGCGCGGGTTCACGATCCTCAGTGGGCTGATAGCTGGCTTGATGTCCATGGCTACCTCGCTCTTCGTCCTGTACGCGCTGGAAACGCTGAGGCTGAGCCCGTCGGTGTACGGCATCTTGTTCATCGCCATGGGGATCGGTGGCCTCGTCGGGTCTGCTGCGGTCGGTCCGCTGACCGCCCGTCTCGGGCGGCCGCGAATGATCAAAATCGCTGTGACGATCGCCCCGGTGATGTATGTACTTCTCGGCACTGTTACGAACCTCTGGGCGGCCGGCGTGTGGTTCTTCGGCATCGCGGTGGGCATTACGATGTGGAACGTGCTGGTGATGTCACTGAAGCAGGCGTTGATCCCGGACGAACTGCTCGGCCGAGCGCTCGGCGCCCACCGCGTGGTGTTGTGGAGTGGCATTCCACTTGGTGCTGTGCTTGGTGGAGTCGTGGCCGTCGAGACCAGCGTGCCGACCGCGTTCGCGGTATCCGGTCTCGCCCAGCTCGTCGTCGTGGCCCTGCTCTACCGGCTGATCAACCGGCACCAACAGATGATCGTCGAGTCCGCCGAGTCCTGATCAGATATGGCACACCACCGGGCGGTCTGGTGATCCACCGACTGCCCGGCGGTGTGCCCCGTGTCAGGGCATCGCCCGGCTGTCCCGGGCAGCGCCCCGAATGGCACATTCGTCGCGCGGCGGCGTCCTGCCCACGCTGGCCTAGGTCTCCGTGGGCCGGCACCCCCTCGCCGAGCCGTCGCTCGCCTGGCAGCGCCTGCGACCGCGCGGCGGCGAGGCCACCGAGATCACCGAGGCGGCGGTCCGCGGCGGAACGTCGCCGTCCTACCTGCCGATCGCCTACACCGGCGACGACCTGGTGGCCGGTCGCCTGGTCCGCGTCCTGGCCGGCCTCACCTGGGCGGTGGTGGCCAGCCGGCCCCGGACTGCTGGGTCGGCGTCCCGCGCGGCGCGACCCCGGTCCCGCAGGCCACCCCACTCTGCGCTCCAAGATCACCCGGACTCACGTGGAGACTCCGGGTATGGGCAGGGTCACGCGGAGTTGCGCCACTTGCGGCCGTTCCGGCCGATGAGCCGGTCGGCGTCGGTCGGGCCCCAGGATGCGGCCTCGTAGGTGGGGATCGGCAAGTTGTCCTTCTCCCAGTTGTCGATGATCGGGTCGACGATCCGCCAGCACTGCTGCACCTCGTCGCTGCGGATGAACAGCGAGGCGTCACCGATCAACGCGTCCAGGAGCAGACGCTCGTACGCCTCCGGGGACTCCTCGACGAACGTCTGGTCGTAGGAGAACTCCATCGTGGCGGTGCGGACCCGGAAGGAGTGGCCCGGCACTTTGGCACCGAAGCGCAGCGAGATGCCCTCGTTCGGCTGGATCCGCAGGATCAGCGCGTCAGCATCGAGACCGGTGAGCTGGTCGGTCGGGATCGGCAGATGCGGCGGCCGCTGGAACTGCAGTGCCACCTCGGTGAGCCGGGCCGGCAGGCGCTTGCCGGTGCGTACGTAGAACGGCACCCCGGCCCAGCGCCAGTTGTCCACGTTGAGTCGCATGGCGGCGTAGGTCTCGGTCCGCGACAGGGGGTCGACGCCGGCCTCCTCGCGGTAGCCGGCCATCAGCTCCTCGCGGGTGCCGCCCCGGGTGTACTGTCCCCGGACCGCGGCCTCGGCGATGTCCCGGTCGGTGGGGAGCCGGATCGCCTGCAGCAGCTTCACCTTCTCGTTGCGCAGGCCCTCAGCCTCGAATGAGGCCGGTGGCTCCATCAGTGCCAGCGCGAGGACCTGGAGCACGTGGTTCTGCACGATGTCCCGCATCGCGCCGGCGTCTTCGTAGAAGCCGCCCCGGCTGCCGACGCCGAGGGTCTCGGCGACCGTGATCTGCACGTGGTCGACCCAGGAACGATCCCAGATGGGCTGAAAGATCGAGTTCGCGAAGCGCAGCGCCAGCACGTTCTGGACGGTGTCCTTGCCCAGATAGTGATCGATACGAAAGACCTGGTGCTCGTCGAACGCGCTGTGCACGACGCCGTCGAGCTCGCGGGCCGTGGGCAGGTCGCGCCCGTACGGCTTCTCGATGACCAGGCGGGAGAAGGAGCCTTCGCGTGGCTGGTTGAGCCCGACACCGGCCAGTCCGTTGATTACCGGCTCGAAGGCCCCGGCCGGGGTGGACAGGTAGAAGAGCCGGTTGCCGGACGTGCCCCGCTGCGCGTCCAGCTCGTCGAGGGTCTCCACAAGCCGCTTATAGGTTTCCGGGTCGTCGTAGCCGCCGGTCACGTACCGCACGCCGCCCAGAAGCTGGCGCTTGCTGGCGAGGGTGCGTTCACCGAGGGCGCTCTCGGCGAACTGCTCGTCGGTCATCGACGTGCGCGCGACGCCCACCAGCGCGAACTGGTCCGGGAGCCGCTCGTGCCTAGCCAGGCTCTCGACTGCGGGCAGCAGCTTACGCCGGGTCAGGTCACCGGAAGCACCGAAGATCACCAGCGTGGCCGGCGGGGCACTCCGCTCCTGGATGAGCTGAGATGCGTGGTCCATGGTCTGCGTTCCTCCGGGCACATGGGGTGTGGGGTTGGGGGTGCCGTGCTGTCATGCCAGGAATTGTGCGGCTATGGCGGTAATGTGCGGGGCCATGTGGCGTGGCCTGTTGGTCGCGGAGCTTGAGCGTCGCATGCCGGGCTGACGGGTAGGTGACTCGGTGGCGATTCGGTGCGGTCTGTCGGCGTACGAGGTGGTGGTACGAATGATCGTGGCCAGACGACCCGCGGAGGTCAACGGGCTCGCCGACGGCGGCCCGAACCACAATCGACGGTATCCGGGGCGGATTGGTGCACGACTGAGCCGTACCGCAGTGTTCGCCTGACCGACGACTCGGTGTGAGGTCTCCGCCAGGTCCATCAACATCTATATATTCATGACTGGACATCACCCGCACCACTGTTACCACGACCACACCCCCGGCCCAGCCGGCCACCCGTGTAACGACTTCGCGGTGGCCTACACCAGCCCCTGGTGGTGCCGGCCCTGACCTCCAAGGTGCCGGGCGTACGGGGTGGGCGGCGGATCAGGCCACCCACCCCTGGTGTCTGGGTCAGTAGCGACGCAGGATGCGCTTGTCGGCATCCAGGCGGCGGTCCAGCTTGATCACGATGAACTCGTTGTTGTCCGCTTGGCCGGCCGTGCGGCCCGAGGAGGACGGGAAGTTGTTGTCGTTGAGGACGGCGATCGTTTGGTCGTCGAGGATCACCACGTCCTCGATGGTCTGGAACGGGAACGTGAAGGTGCTGCCGAACCCGCCGACGTGTCGCGGGTTGGCGATGTTCATCAGGTCGGCGACCAGCGTCTTGTCGAGGCGCCCGTCCCGGTTCCGGTCGCGTTTGTCGGCCAGGTAGATCCTCTTCACCTTCGCCGTCTCACCCTGACCGTTGTCCCGCTCGATGATCAGGAACCGGTCGCGGTCGACCATGATCGCGTCGCCGATCGCGTGGTCGGCAGCGTCGAGCGCGTAGGTCCAGCGCCGACCGGTGTAAGCGTTGGTCCTGACGTCGAACTCGTTGAGCCGGAGTGTGCCCGTCGGGTCGCCCGCGACCGTGCCCTCCAGCAGCGGATAGAGCGTGGCGCCGTCCGGCGACTGGGCCATGCCCTCGAAGCCCTTGCTGCTGGCGAGGTTGGCCGGGGTCGTACCGCGGGTCGGGTTCTCGGGAGCGAACACCCCCGGCAGCGGCACCGGCGCCTGCAGCAGCCGGCCCGCCCGGTCGAAGTGCAGCAGGTACGGACCGAATTCGTCACCGATCCAGTAGGTGCCGTCGGCCGTCCGAGTGATCGACTCGACGTCGAAATCGGCACCGGTGAGCACCCGGTCGGCGCGGGTGAGAGCGAACGGAACCTTGCCGTACGGGTCGGTCAGGTTGATGCCGCCGACAACGTCGACGGCGCCGCCGGCGAAGGCGGGCGCGACCCGCTGGACCCGCAGCAGGAAGTCGGCACTGTTGGCCTTGTTGCCGAAGCCGTTGTCGGACAACACGTCGAAGGTGCCGTCGGTGTTGCGCAGGACGCCGCTGAACCCCTGGACCGGTTGGTCGACGAACGGCGGAATGATGCCGTTGATGGGGGCAGTGCCGAGCGACGAGCCGGACGGGTCGCTGCCGGGAACGAAGGTCGCCGCCGGCAGCATGGCGAACTTAGTCAACTCGGCCCGGTTCCACGTGCTCCGCTCGGTGGCGGACGCGGCGCCCGGCAGCGTCAGGATCAGCGCGGCCACCGCAGCACCCAGGCCCACCCGCTTGCTTACTGCCATCAGTCCTCATTTCGTGGGGAACGAAGGACCAGCTACTTCGCGGTAGTGATCCGATCGCAAGGTAGAGAGACGCGGTGAATTCGGACTGGCCAAAGGGAATCCGCGCCCGAACCGTGCGGTGTCCCTTCAAGGCGACCTCGTGGCGAGCACGTGTCCGTGGGTCGGCGAGGCAACGGGGCAGCGCAACCACGGCCCCCCTCCCATGTCGTCGAGTTCACGCGCAGTTCAGCGCGACCGGGTGTGCGACAACGATGTTCCCGCAGGCGGCGGCGACGTTGGCCGGTAGGCCGTGGCGTTCATCAGGTGAACGTGCCCGTGATCAAGGTCCTTCCGGACGTCGGTCGGTGTTCATCCGCGAACCTCAGTTGATCCCTAGGGTCTTGCGCCGGCACGCCTTTCGCTGTCTGCGACACCCGGGAGCCCGTCATGAGTCAGGCCATTGGCATCCGCACATCACCGGTGGGGGAGGGTCCACTGTGGCAGGCGATCGTCGCGCGGGCCCACCGCCGGCCCGCGGCTACGGCGGTGGTTGACGGCGCGGGAGACCTGACCTACGCGGAGCTGGTTGCCCGCGTCGAGGAGCGGGCGGCGGAGTTGACGGTGGCCGGGGTGTCGGACGGCGACCTGGTGGGGCTGCGTATGCCGCGTAGCCGGGACGCGGTCGTGGCGATGCTGGCGGTCCTGCGGGTGGGCGCGGGCTACGTGCCCATCGACCCGGCCTATCCGGCGGCACGCCAGGAGCTCATCCTCGCCGACGCGAGGCCCCGCGCGGTCATCAGCCCGGACGGCGTCGCCGCGACGGACACCCCGGTCGGAACAGAAGCGCACGCAGCGGCTGGCACGGGAGCGGCGTACGTCGTGTACACGTCCGGGTCGACCGGGCGGCCCAAAGGCGTGGTCGTGCCGATGTCCGCGCTCGCCGCGTTCTGCGCCGCCGCCCGGCAGCGCTACGAGCTCACCGCCGCCGACCGCGTCCTGCAGTTCGCGTCGCTGAGCTTCGACGCCAGCGTCGAGGAGATCTTCCCGGCGCTGACCTGCGGGGCGGCCGTCGTGCTGCGCGATGATGACATGATCAGTCGCCCCGACCTGTTCCTGGACGGCTGCGCGGGACTCGGCATCACCGTGCTGGACCTGCCGACCGCGTACTGGCACGACCTGGTCGCCGCCCTGGACCGTGGCGAGGCGACCCTGCCCGCCACGATCCGGCTGGCGATCATCGGGGGCGAGGCCGCGCGGCCCGACGCGGTGCGCCGGTGGCAGCGTGCCGCCGGTCCCGGGGTACGGCTGCTCAACACCTACGGGCCGACCGAGACCACAGTCGTCGCCACCGTCGCCGACCTGACCGGCTGGGCCGGCGACGCCGTGCCGATCGGGCACCCATTGCCCGGCCTCACCTGTCGAGTACTCGCCGCGGACGGCGCCGAGACCCCCGACGGTGAAGCCGGGGAGCTGGCGATCGGCGGAGCCCAGGTCGCCACCGGGTACCTGCGCCGGCCGGACCTGACCACCGAGCGTTTCCGGCCGGGGCCCAATGGCCGTGAGTACCGCACCGGGGACCGGGTGCGCCGCGCCGCTGACGGGTCGCTGGAGTTCCTGGGGCGCCTCGACGAGCAGATGAAGATCCGTGGCTTCCGGGTGGAGCCGGGGGAGATTGAGGCGGCGCTGCGGACTGCGCCGGGCATCGAGGACGCCGTTGTGTTGCTCGGTGAGCGGGGCGGCCAGGCGCGGCTGACCGGACACGTGGTGGCCGACCGCGGGATCGATCTGATCGCGGTTCGCGCCACCCTGGCCGAAGTGCTTCCCGCGTACCTGGTCCCGGCTGCTCTGGTGCGCCACGACCGCCTGCCGCTCACCGTGCAGGGCAAGGTCGATCGGCGGGCCCTGGCCGCGGTTGTCCCGGACGGCCCGGTCGTGGACACCGGCCTCACCCCGGCGCAGCGCGCGGTGGCCCGGATCTGGACGGCGGTGCTCGGTATCCCGCAGGTACGCCAGGACGACGACTTCCTCGCACTCGGCGGCGACTCGCTCGACGCCATACGCATGATCAGCGCCGTGCGGCACGAGCACGGCGTGCAGCTGACGCTGAGCCGGCTGTACGCGGCGCCCACCCTGGCGGAGGTGGCGAACCTCGTCACGAGCGTCGGAACCGGCGGGATGGGCGAGCCGGTCGCCGTGGCCGAGGGCGTCCCGGTGGCGCTGAGCCCACTGCAGCGTGACTTCTGGATCGCCGAGCAGGTCTGTGCCGACCTGCCCGCGCACACCCTGGGCATCCGCTACCGCTTCGCCGAGCGGGTCGACCCCGCCGCGCTGGCTCGAGCCCTCACTGCGCTGGCTCGTCGGCACCCACTGCTGCGTGCCCGGTTTCCCGACGACGGTGCAGAACCGCGGATGGTGATCGGCTCCGACGCCCTGCTCGAGCTGGTGGAGGGGGAGCCGGTCAAGGCGAAGTTCGACCTCGCCGCCGGGCCGCTCGCGCGGGCGTACCTGGACACCGACGGTAGACAGCTGGTTCTGGTCGTGCACCATCTGGTGTTCGACGGCTGGTCCGCCACTGTCGTCGGGGAGGAGTTGGCCGCGCTGTACCGCGCCGCCCGAACTGGTGCGGAGCCCGACCTGGCCCCTGCCGTCGCGCTGCCCGATCTGGCGGCACGGAACACGGCCGCGCGCTCCGACGCGGAGCTGCGAGAGTACTGGCGGCAGCGGTTCGTCGACGCGGACCTCGACCTGGAACTGCCCGCCGACCGGCCGCGCCCGGTAGCCCGGTCCTTCTCCGCCGCGCGGCTGACCCGTCACGTCGATCCCGCGCTGTTGGAGCGGCTGCGCGCCTACGGCCGAGGCGAGCGCACGAGCCTGTTCATGGTGGTGCTGGCCGGGCTGCAGACGGTCCTCGCCCGCTACACCGGCCGAACCGACGTGACAGTGCTGACACCGGCCGCCGGGCGCACCGGACCGGGCGAGACCGCCCTGGTCGGGCCGCTGCTCAACATCCTGCCCATGCGAGGCGACGTGACCGGCGCACCGACGTTCGCCCAGC
Organism: Micromonospora sp. D93; assembly: GCF_018070365.1. Classification (NCBI taxonomy): domain Bacteria; kingdom Bacillati; phylum Actinomycetota; class Actinomycetes; order Micromonosporales; family Micromonosporaceae; genus Micromonospora; species Micromonospora sp. D93. Next base: position 295,781 of record NZ_JAGPXW010000004.1, read on the forward strand.
TGGTCGCGCGGGTCCGCGACGCCGTCCTGGCTGACCTCGACCACCAGACGCTCGCCCTGCCCGACCTGGTTGACGCGTTGGCGCGGCCCGGCAGCGGCAACCGGAACCGGATCAGCCCGGTCATGCTCACCGTGCACAACACGCCGGCGCCGCGCGATACCGCCCTCCGGTACGCCGGAGAACTCCCGCCCGCCGCCACCATGGTGGACCTCGCCGTGGGCCTGGACTTCCCGGCCGACGGACCGCTGCTCACCATCGACTACGCCACCGAACTGTTCGACGAGCCGCGGGTGGCGGCGCTGGCCGACCACCTGCTCACCCTGCTGGCCGCCGCCGCGAGCGACCCGGATACCGAGGTACTACGCCTGCCGCTGCTGACCGCCGAGGAGCGGCACCGGATCCTGCACGACTGGAACGACGTCGCGGCACCCGTTCCGGACGCGACGACGGTCCACGAGCTGTTCGAGCGGCACGCCGCAGCCACACCTGACGCGCCGGCGCTGACGTTTCGCGGCGACACGATGAGCTACGGCGAAGTGAACATGCGGGCCAACCGCATCGCCCGCCGGTTACGGGTCGAAGGTGTCCAACCCGGCGACCGCGTGGCGATCTGCCTCGACCGGGGCCTAGACCTGTTCGTCGCGATGTGGAGCGTACTCAAGGCGGGTGCGGCCTACGTGCCGCTCGATCCCGCCTACCCGCGCGAACGGCTCGACTACATGCTCGCCGACAGCGGTGCCACCGTGTCGATTGACGCCGCGTACCTGCGGGACCCGCTACCGGGCGACGGCAGCAACCTGCCGCCAGCCGCCGCGGCGGACGACCCGGCGTACGTCATCTACACCTCCGGTTCCACGGGCAAGGCCAAGGGCGTCGTCGTGACACACCGCAACCTCGTGCACGCCGTCGACATGTGGCAGCGTGCCTACGACCTGCGTCCGGAATGGACGTACCAGCAGGCGGCCAGCTTCTCCTTCGACATGTTCGTCGGGGAGACGCTGCGGGCCCACACCACCGGCGGGCGACTGGTCGTCGTACCCCGGGAGGCGCTGCTCGACCCGGCCGACCTGTACGAGCTGATGCGCACCGAACGGGTCGAGTGCACCGAACTGGTCCCGGCCGTGCTGCGCGGACTGCTCGCGCACGCCGACCGCACGGGCGCGGGTCTTCCCTGGCTGCGGATGCTCATCGGCGGCGGCGAGAAGTGGCACGTGCACGAGTACGAACTGGCCCGCCGCCTGGTCGGGCCGCACGGCCGCGTGGTCAACGCGTACGGCGTGACCGAGGTGACCGTCGACAACGTCTGGTTCGACGGCTCCGCGGCACACCTGCCCGCCGAGGCGCCGCTGCCGATCGGGCGCCCGTTTCCCCGCAACCGCGTGTACGTGCTGGACGCCCACGGCGAGCCGGTACCCGCAGGTGTCGTCGGCGAGCTGTACCTGGGTGGAGCCGGTGTCGCCCCCGGATACCACAAGCGGCCCGAGCTGACCGCCGGACGTTTCATCGATGACCCGTACGCCCCGGAGGCCGGGGCCCGCATGTACCGCACCGGCGACGCCGCCCGCTTCCACGCCGACGGCACAGTCGACTTCCTCGGTCGCCTCGACGACCAGGTCAAGGTCAACGGCTACCGGATCGAACTGGGTGAGGTGGAAGCCGCGCTGGGCGCCCTGCCGGGCGTCTCGTCGTGCGCGGTCGCCGTGCACACCCCGACCTCGGGTATCGCCCGGCTGATCGGATACGTGGTCACGGCGACAGGCGGGGAGGCCGACGAGGCCGCGCTCCGCGACGCGTTGGGCCGTACCCTGCCCGTGCACATGGTCCCCGCCCGCGTGCTGAGCCTGAGCGCACTGCCGTTGACACCCAACGGCAAACTCGACAGGCGCCGTCTGCCCGCACCGCCGCAGACCGGTGCCACCGTGAGCGGCCCCGCACCGGGAACACCACGGGAGAAGGCGATCGCCGAGGCGTGGTCCGCCGTGCTCGGTGTCGCCGACATCGGTCTTGACGACAGCTTCTTCGCCCTCGGCGGGGACTCGTTCGCGGCGCTGAAGGTGGTCCGGCAGATCACGCCGGCGCCCACGCTGCTCGACCTCTACCAGCAACCGACCGTACGACGACTCGCGGCACTGCTGGACAGCCGCGTGGAGAACCCGCCCGCCGAGCGGCGGATGCTGCACCGCCTCACGCCGCGCGACGCGGACCTCACCGCCGGTGGCATGACCGTCATCGGCGTCCCGTACTCGGGTGGCAGCGCGGTGGCCTACCAGCCGCTGGCGGACGCGCTGCCATCCACCTGGGCGCTGCTGGCCGTTGAGCTGCCCGGACACGACTACGCCCGCCCCGATGAGCCGCTGTTGCCCTCGGCCGAGGTCGCCGAGCGGGTGCTCGCCGAGCTGCGGGAGGTCAGCGGACCGGTGCTGCTGTACGGCCACTGCCTCGGCGTCGCCGTCACCATGCAGATCGCACGGCGAGCCGAGGAGGCGGGCATCGAACTCGCGGGTGTGGCGCTCGGCGCGGGCTTCCCGACGGCCCGACTGCCGGGACGAGTCTTCGACTGGTTCTACCGGTTCGTGCCGACCGACGCGTTCACCTCGGACCGCGAGTACCTGGCCTACCTGCGGGGCCGCGGCGGCTTCACCGATGTGGACGACCCGCAGCAGCAGGCGTTCGTCCTGCGCAACGTCCGGCACGACGCCCGCGACGCCGAGGAGTTCTTCACCACCGCCTACGGGGGGCAGACCGCCGGGCTGAAGGCTCCCGTGCTCGCCGTTGTGGGCTCACGCGACCGGGTGACCGAGCACTACCAGGAGCGCTTCCACGAGTGGGAGCACTTCGGCGCGGGTGGTGTGCGCCTCGCGGTCCTGCCCAAGGCCGGGCACTTCTTCGTCAAGTCGCACGCGCAGCCGCTGGCCGCCGAGCTCGTGGCGTTCGCGGGCGGCGCGACGACCGAACCGTTGCCACAGGATCAGCAGGCGGGGCCGGCGCCGAGTCTCGCGCGCTTCGCGACGGTCGCTGCCGGCCAGTTCCTCTCGATGATCGGCAGTGGGCTCAGCGCCCTCGTACTCAGCATCTGGGTCTTCCAACGCACCGGATCCCTCACCGACTTCGCCGCCGTCAACGCGATAGGTCTGCTGCCCGGCATTCTCGTCGGGCCGATCGCCGGCGCGGTCGCCGACCGCTGGGACCGGCGACGGGTGATGCTCGCCAGCGACACGGTCGCGGGCCTGTCCATGGTGACTCTGGCCGTGGCGGTGTTCGCCGGTGGCGGCCTGCAGCTCTGGCAGATCTACCTGGCGGTGTCGGTCACCTCGATGGCTGGCGCGTTCCAACGGCCCGCCTACCTCGCGGCCGTCGCCCAACTGGTGCCCAAGCGGTTCCTCGGGCACGCCAACGGCATCAGCCAGCTCGGTGTCTCGGTCGGCACCGTGTTCGCCCCGCTGCTCGGCGCCGGCCTGATCGCCACCGTCGGCGTTCCCGGCGTGCTGCTCATCGACACCGCCACCTTCGTCGCCGGGGTGCTGTCCCTCCTGCTCGTGCGGTTCCCGAACCTGATGTTCCATCGCCGGGAAGAGGCTTTCCGCACCGAGATCGCCAACGGCTGGCGCTACATCATTCGCCGCCCTGGCCTACGGGCCGCGTTGCGGTTCTTCATCGTCGACCATGCCTTCTACACGCTCGGCTTCGCCGTCATCACCCCGATGCTGCTCATCGAGCAGAGCCCCGCGGTGCTCGGTCTGGCCCTGGGCGCCGGGGGCATCGGAGGGCTCGCCGGCAGTGTCCTCATGGGCGTCTGGGGCGGAACCGTCCGCCGCGCCCACGGCCTCATCCTCTTCATGGGCCTGGCGAGCATCGCGATGACAGTCGTCGGGCTCGGCGCCAGCCCGGTGTGGGTGATCGTGGGCATGTTCCTCCTGACCTTCGGCGAGTCGCTCGCCGAGGGGCACTGGATCGCCGTCGTGCAGACGAAGGTCGGCTTCGAGTTGCAGGGCCGCGTCCTGTCGATCTTCATCTCGCTGATGATGCTCACCATGCCGATCGGCTACCTGGTGGTTGGCCCACTCGCCGAACGGTACGTCCAACCACTGCTCGAACCCGGCGGCGCTCTCGCCGGCACCGTCGGCGAGGTGCTCGGCACCGGACCCGGACGCGGACTCGCGCTGCTGGTGACCGTCAGTGGCCTGCTGCAACTCGCGTGGGCCGTTCGGGGCTGGCTCGACCGCCGGCTGCGCCTGCTCGAGGACGGCCTGCCCGATGCCCTCCCACCCGCCGAGATCGGCTCTCGCGACGACCTGCAGCGCGCGGCCGACGCCGCCCTGTCCACCCCCCGCTGACATCCACCCTCGCGAAAGGCCATCACATGTCCGTGGACACCTACGTCGAGCACCCCGTCGACGCGTACGGGACCCCCCTGATCGACGCGCAGGACCTCGTACCCGGCGCGCGGATCCTCGTCAAGGACGAGACCCGGTACGCGTCCGGAAGCCACAAGGAACCGGCCGCGCGCCAGGTCGTCGCCCGGGCGATCGCCGAAGGTCGACGGCGCATCGTCATCGCCACCTGCGGTAACTACGGACGCGCGATGGCCATGGCCTGCGGCGCCATCGGCATGCCCTGCACCGTCGTGCTGCCCGCCGGCTGGAGCGACGGCGGCGCCTTCATGCGCGCGGCCGGCGCGGACGTGCACCTGATCGACGGCAGCTATGAGGACGCGGTGGACGAGTCCAGGCGACTGGCCATCCTCGACGGCGCGATCGACGGCAACGTCGACGGACCCTACGTCGAGGCGGTGTTCACCGGCCACGGCACCGTCGTCCACGCCCTGCACGCCGAGCTGGACGAACCGCCGGCGGCGCTGTGGATCCCGGTCGGCAACGGCACCACAGTCATCGCCGTACACAGGGCGCTGGTTCAGCTCGGGTGGGACGTGCCGCTGCACGGCGTCGGCTCGGCCGGCAACAACCCGCTGGTGACGAGCTGGCCGGGACCGTACCGCAAGCTCGACCCGGACGGCGTCACCACGACCGACCACAACCAGCCGCTTGTCAACTGGCACGCACTACAGGGCCCCGAGGCCATCGACGCGATCAGGGCCAGCGGCGGTGCCGTGCACGCGGCCACCGACGACGAACTGCTCACCGCACGGCACCTGCTCGTCGAGTACGGAGCCCAGCCCACCGCCGCCGGCTCGGTCGCCCTGGCCGGGCTGCTCGCTCACGCCCGCAGCACCGCCTTGACCGGCACCCACGTCGTCCTGCTCAGCGGCCGCTGATCCCACCGACACCCGCCTCCGAGGAAACAACAATGACGCTCACCGCCGCGCCCGCGTCCATCCCTACCCCTGCGCCCACCCTGCTGTTCGCCCGCGCCCGTACCACCGGAGCCGACGAGCGCGTCTTCCTCGGCAAGCTCGGCGTCCTGGCCCTGATCACCGCGGCCGGGGTCACCCTCGCCCTGCGTCCGGAGCCGGTCGCGGTCGTCGCGGGCGTACTGCTGCTGGCCGCCATGTACACCCACGCGGTCGAACTCCAACACCAGGTACTGCACCACTCCGCGTTTCGCAGGGCCTGGCCCCACCGCCTGGTCGGGGTGCCACTCGGCCTCCCACTGTTCGTCGTCTACAGCCATTACCGGGTGCGGCACCTGCAGCACCACCGCTTTCTGGGCACCCCGCACGACACCGAGTTCTTCGGATTCGACACGCGCCAATCGCTGACGCTCGCCACGCTGCTGCGCGGATCGTTCGACTACTACCGCGTCCTGGTCGTGCTGCGGGACGTCGTCCGCAGCGCGGCCGGTCGGTGGAGCTACGAGTTCGGCGACATCAGCCCGAAAATGCGGCGTCACGTCGTGCAGGAGCACCTGGTTCAGGGCGCCGCAGTTCTCACCGCCACCGGTCTGACCCTCGCCGGTCTCGGTGAGTACGTGTTGCTGCTCTGGGTGCTGCCGGTCGTCGCCGCCGTGCCGATGCACTTTCTCGTGGAGCTGCCCGAGCACATTCTTTGCGACACCGAGACCACAAACGTGCTCCACAACACCCGTTCGATCCGTGGAAGCTGGTTGAGTACCTGGTACACCAACGGCAACAACCTGCACATCGAGCATCACGCCGCGATGAGTGTGCCCATCAACCAACTCCCCGCCCGGCACGAGGAAACGCGGCGGCTCGCCAGACACGTCGAGCGGACGTACATCGACTTCTACCGCACGTTATGGCAGGCGCTGCGCGCTCCGAAATAGCACCCGGCGGGAGGTCGCCGAACCGCCCTATGGCGCAAGATCCGGGCGGCGCCGGTGCCCGTAGCCGGCTCAGCCCCGCCGGCCGGGAAAGTCGACTGTGAACGGCGAGGTGCCCACCCGGATGGCGGACGCGTCGACCTGCCGGAGGTAGTCCGGGTAGCAGCGGTCGGCGTGCAGGCAGAAGCGGACCCGCTGGCCGGGCAGGAGTCGGGCGTCGTACCGGCCGTCCTCGACGTTCTCGTCGACCGCGACGATGTCGCCGGTGTCGGCGTTGTAGACGTAGACGGGGTAGCTGTAGCCGTACACCGGAAGGCCGTTGGCTTGGCCGGAGACGGGGGTACCGGCGCGCATCCGCTCGTTCGCCACGGTGGTGCCGCCGGCGACGACCTTGATCCGGGTCGATTTGACGCTGTTCGGCGCCCCACCGGACCACTGGGTGGCGTAGACGCTGTTGGCGCCGCCGTTGCCCGGTGGGATGAACGCCAGCGACCACTCGTACGGGCCGAGCCCGTTGAAGGTGTACGAGCCGTTGCCGGAAACCTTCCAGGTGGTCTCGTACCAGAACGGGTCGTAGGTCGTCAGCGCGACGGTCACCGACACCGGCTGGCCGGTGACCGCGTCGGTGATCGACCCGGTGATCGACCCCGCCCGGTCCAGCAGGATGTCGGGCAGCGTGGTGATCCCGGCCCCCGGCTCGACCACCACTGCCTTGGCCCGGTCGCCGGTGCCACCGTTCGGGCCGACCCACTGCGCGCCGTGCCCGTTGGCCGAGCCGCCGGCCCAGATGTTGTACCGGTCCGGGTAGAGGCGCCTCGGCCGGCCGGCCAGTTGGTCAGACTCCGGCCGTTGTCCGTTGGGGACGGTCGCCGGCAACGCCGGCGCAGTGGTCAGCGACCTACCGCCGACGATCGCGTTGACCGTCCTGGCGACGAGCCCGCCCTGAGCAGCGCGCCTGCCTCGCAGGGGGTCAGTCCTGGTCGTCCTTCTTGTCACGGTCCATGGCCAGGTCGAGCGCGAGGACGCTGCCGATGATGAGCAGCGGGTCGACGTCGGCAGTGACCTGCACAGCGTAGGTGTCCCGGATCGTCAGCCACCGCTTGGAGACCGCGGCCACCTCGACGCCGTCGCGCTCGATCACGTACTCGTGGTCGAGCAGGTCACCCTTCATCTCCAGGTCGTCGGACCCCGGCACATCGATGGTGAACTTCTCCCGGAACGGCGTGAGGAGCTTCTTGCGGACCTCTGCGGCCTTCTCGCCGCCGATCCGGATCTCGTAGGTGGGACGCAGCGCCACCAGGTGCCGGTGCAGAGTGGCGACCTCATGCCCGGAAGCGTCCTCGATGACGACCTTGTTGCGAACGCTGAGCACCTTGCCATCGACGTGGAAAACCTTGGTGCCGTGCTCGTCGAGCACGTCGAAGTCGTCGCCGATCGAGAAGAACCGCTCCCTGATGACAAACATGCTTCGATTCTCCCTCACCGTGTGCGAGAGCGCCCGGCCGGCCGTTCTGGACCCGGTCCTCCGTCGTGCAGCAGGCGGTGGGCGATGTGTTTGCCGATGCCGTTGCAGCCCTCGACCGCCCGCACCCGATCGGCGTACTTGCGGCCGGCGGCGAGCATCTGCGGGTAGCCGGCCTTGTCGGTGCCGTGCCTGCCCACTGCGAGTACCCGGGCGCGTTCGTCAACCCACCGAGAGCACCTTCGGAGGCATGCCTTCAGGGGAGCAGGTAGGCGGTCAGCCGGTCGGCGAGTTGCTGCGGGTGGCTGAGCGCCACGGAGTGTCCGCCGTCTGTCTCGTCCGGGGTGGTGCCGAGTCGGTCGGCGGCTACCCGGCGTTGGAAGTCTGCCGGGAAGAATTGGTCCTCGCGGGCGATGAGGACGGTCGTCGGCACGTCGGGCCAGGCGTCCAGGGGCCACGGCTCGTTCCCTTCCGTGCTGACCTGGTCCCGATTGTGTGCCGCTGCCTCCGCGACGATGTCGGCCGGCACGCCGTTGTAGAACTGCTGCTCCTCGCTGAGTCCTTGCGTGCCGTGGTAGCCGGTGTTGGCCCACCAGTCACCGGGTCTCTCGCCGGGCTTGGGGACCATCGGTGTGAGCAGGACGAGTAGCCGCACCGGCAGCTTGTCGGCAATGAGCGGCGCGGTGAACGCACCGTACGAGTGCCCGACGACCACGAGGTCGCTTCGGTCGCCGATCGCGTCGACGACCGTCTGGCAGAACTCGGCGAACCCCGCGGAGCCGTCCTCGATCGGCAGTTCCGGGACTACCACGTCGTGGCCGCGGCTGATCAGCTCGGGGACGAGGAGATGCCAGTCCCAGGCGCTGCCCCCGCCGCCGTGGATCAGAACGAAAGTCGCCATGCCCCGCAGCCTCACACACCGGTACGACAACCACCGCTCCACAAGCGTCGGTAGGGCGTACGACCACCATCGTCACTGCCTCGCCCGCCGTGGCCACCGGAGAGCTCTCAGGGGATTACGTCACGGTCGACGTGCATCGCTAATGCCGGGTATTTGTCCCGAAAGGTGCGCGACGGCAGCAACCAGGAGATGTTCGGCTCAACTCACGTTTCGCTCGAAAGAGGCTGCGGCGCTGGACGCGGCCGAATCGCGATCGCGTCGGGAGCCTGCCGGGCGACACTCGCGCCGGAGTTGATGGCGAAAGGCGGCGAAACGTCGGCATTGGCGCGTGGTGAACGACGGGTATCCCCGAGGGGGATCCTGCGTCGATCATTGCCCGGAGATAGATGCGAGTCACTCTCACCTCCGGGTGGAACGTCCGGGCACGGAGGGCGAGACATCGGCACCGGAAGCCGGGCGTACCGAACGCCCGACTCCGCGTCCCCGGAGGATCGCCATGCCCCGTCCCGCTCTCCGTAACCGGCTCGCGGCGTTCACCGCCGCCGTCCTGACCGCGAGCGTCCTGACGGTGAACCCGCCGTCACCCGCGCTGGCCGCCAGCACGTTCGCCGCCAACGACTACTGCCTCGGCCAGTGCGCCGACATCCTGCCCCCCGGGCAGAACGGCAACGCCACGCTTGTCGCGATCCTGGCGCACCAGGCGCTCGGCACCCGCCCGGCGCACTCCAGCGACCAACTCGACGAGTACGCGAACCTGGTCTACAACTACGCCGGGCTGACCGATGAGCAGATCGCCCACTTCTACAACGACGCCTCGTTCGGCGTCCCGGCCGCGCAGGTGGAGAGCACCGTCTCGCCGCGCGCGGACGTCACGATCGTGCGGGACAAGGCCACCGGCGTCCCGCACGTCACCGGCACCACCCGCGCCGGCACCATGTTCGGCGCCGGCTACGCCGGGGCCCAGGACCGGCTCTGGGTGATGGACCTGCTGCGGCACGTCGGCCGCGGAAACGTCACCTCGTTCGCCGGCGGCGCCCCCGGCAACCGTGAGCTGGAGCAGAGCGTCTGGGCCAACTCTCCGTACACCGAGGCGGACCTCCAGGCCCAGGTGGACGCGTTGCGCACCAAGGGCGCCCGGGGCCAGCAGCTCTACACCGACGTGGTCGACTACATCGCCGGCATCAACGCCTACATCGACAGGTCGATCGCCGAGGACAACTACCCGGGTGAGTACGTGCTCGCTGGCACCGGCAAGCCGAAGCACTTCACCATGACCGACCTGATCGCCACCGCCGGCGTGATCGGCGGGCTCTTCGGCGGGGGCGGCGGCAGCGAGATCCAGTCCGCGCTGGTCCGGGTGGCCGCCCGCGCCAAGTACGGCGCCACCGAGGGCGACCGCGTGTGGGCGGCGTTCCGCTCCCAGAACGACCCGGAAACCGTGCTCACCCTGCACGACGGGCAGAGCTTCCCGTACGGGGGGACGCCGCCCGGCGCGACCAGCGCGGTGCTCCCCGACGCCGGCTCGGTGGTCGCCGAGCCCTTCGCCTACGACGCCGTCGGCGGGGCCGCCACCCGCACCGGCGCCAGCACCGCCACCAAGGAACTGCTCGGTGGCCTGACCAACCTGCGCGCGCACGGCATGTCCAACGCGGTGGTGGTCTCCGGGCGGCACACCACCACCGGCAACCCGGTTGCGGTGTTCGGGCCGCAGACCGGCTACTTCGCGCCGCAGTTGCTGATGCTCCAGGAGCTGCAGGGGCCAGGCATCAGCGCTCGTGGTGCCGCGTTCGCCGGGCTCAACCTCTACGTGCTGCTCGGCCGGGGTCAGGACTACGCGTGGAGCGCGACCTCGGCCGCACAGGACCTCACCGACACGTACGCGGTGCCGCTGTGCACCACCGACGGCAGCGCCCCGACGCTGCGCACCAACCGCTACCTCTACCACGGGCAGTGCCTCGCCATGGAGGCGCTGGAGCAGCGCAACTCCTGGTCCCCGACGCTTGCCGACTCCACCCCGGCCGGCTCGTACACGCTGCGCGCGCTGCGCACCAAGTACGGGCTGGTGGCCCACCGGGGCCTGGTGAACGGGCAGCCGACCGCGTTCACCAAACTGCGCTCGACCTACCGGCACGAGGCGGACTCGGCGATCGGCTTCCAGGCATTCAACGACCCGTCCGCGATGGGCAGCGCGGCGGCCTTCCAAGCGTCCGCGGCCGACGTCGGGTACGCGTTCAACTGGTTCTACGTCAACTCGACCGAGGCGGCGTACCACAACTCCGGCTCGAACCCGGTCCGTCCGGCCACGGTGGATCCGAATCTGCCCACGAAGGCCGAACCGGCGTACGAGTGGGCCGGCTGGAACCCGGACACCAACGACGCCACCTACACCCCGGCGTCGGCGCATCCGCAGTCGGTCAATCAGGACTACTACGTCAGCTGGAACAACAAGCAGGCGCGGGACTTCGGGGCCGCGGACGGCAACTTCAGCTTCGGCTCCGTACACCGGGCTCAGTTGCTCGACGGCCCGGTGCGCGCCGCGATCGCCCAGCGCAAGCTTGGTCGCGCCGACGTCGTCACGATCATGGCGGACGCGGCGGTGACCGACCTGCGCGGCCAGCAGGTTCTCGGTGACCTGCTGCGGGTGCTGGACAGCACGCCGGTCACGGACCCGGCGCTGGCCGACGCGGTCGGCAAGCTGCGCGCCTGGCAGCAGGCCGGGGCCCGTCGGGTGGAGAGGTCCCCCGGCTCCAAGGTCTACCAGCACGCCGACGCCATCCGGATCTTCGACGCCTGGTGGCCGCTGCTGGCCTCGGCGCAGTTCCGTCCCGGCCTCGGGCCGGACCTCTACGCCGCGCTGGTCGACGCCATCGAGGTGAACGAGGCGCCGTCGGGCGGCCAGAACGGGGGACGCGACGGCGCCGCGAGCTGGGCGTCGCAGGGGCAGGCGCACAAGGGCTCGTCGTTCCAGTACGGCTGGTGGGGCTACGTCGACAAGGACCTGCGGACCGTGCTCGGCGACCCGGTGGCCGGCGGGCTGGGCCGCGCGTACTGCGGCAACGGCAACCTCGGCGCGTGCCGGCAGGCACTGCTCGACGCGCTCGGCCAGGCCGCCGCGGTGCCGACCACCACGGTCTACCCCGGAGACAAGTCCTGCGGGGCCGGTGATCAGTGGTGTGCCGACTCGATCGCCCAGTCCGGGCTCGGCGGCATCACCCATCCGGTGATCGCCTGGCAGAACCGCCCCACCTACCAGCAGGTCGTCTCGTTCCCGGCGCGCCGGGGCGACGACGTCGCCAACCTGGCGCAGGGCCGCCCGACCACCGCGTCGAGCACCCAGTTCCTGACCGGCCACACACCGGCCAAGGCTGTCGACGGCAGCCTCGGCAGCCGGTGGGCCAGCAGCTACAACGACAACCAGTGGCTCCGGGTCGACCTCGGCGCCGCCCGCCGCGTCAGCCGGGCGGTGCTGCGCTGGGAAGCCGCCTACGGCACCTCGTACCGGATCGAGTTCTCCGGCGACGGCAGCTCCTGGGCGCCGGTGTTCGCCACCACCACCGGCAACGGCGGCGTCGACAACGCCACCTTCGCCCCGGTCACCGCCCGCTACGTTCGGGTGTACGGGGTCAAGCGGGCCACCTCGTACGGGTTCTCGCTCCACGAGTTCGAGCTGTACGGACAGTGATCTCACCCGGAGGGGGCGGCGGGAACCACTCGCCGACCCCTCCGGACGCGCGCAGCGCCGGGTGGCACCTCACACGGCGGGCGCCGCCGTGGGCATGGCACCCTCGGCGAGCTTGAGTCGCGTCCAAATGTTCATGTTGATGACAACAGCGACGATCTCCAGGATCTCGTCCTCCGTGAAGTGCGCAGCCATCCTGTCGTGTGCCGCCTGGAGCCGCGTGTTGACGGTGACGTCGGCGGCCCGGGTCAACGCCTCGGCATAGGCCAGGGCGGCTTGTTCCTCTTCGGTGAACAGGTGCGTCTCCCACCACGCGCTGAGGGTCTCGACCTTGGGCGGCGGGATGTCGGCGACGCGGGCGGCGGCGTGGTGCACCAGAAGGCAGTAGCTGCAATTGTTGATCTGCGCGACGCGTAGTCGCAGGAGCTGGGCCAGGGCCTTGTCCACCTGGAGTGTGGCGGTATGGCCGAAAGCTGCGGCTCCGGCGTTTGCCAGATCCATGAGTCGTTCGTTTGTGACGTTCAGTCGGACGTTCTGAATCCTGGTATCCAAGGGGACCTCCTTCAGGTGACAACGACAGACCAGTGGTGGGGACGTCACTTTGTGCGCAGCCCCCAACATCGGGAGAAGTCCTCTGACCTCGTGTCGGGTCGCTACGCGCGGCTCTGCCGGTCTCGCAGCGGTGACGCTAGGTTCCGCCTCCAGATCGTTCGACCGGTCTTGGTTCGGGTCACAAGTCACCTTCCGACGTGCTGGCCGCGCCGGCACGGATAGCTAGACCAGGTGGCGCAAGGAACCACGCGACCTCCCGGACCCGGTGCTGCTGGCCGCCACTCAGCAGCACCAGGCGTCTGCTGCACAGCCGTGATCGCCGAGCAGCAGACGGCCTGTTTTCAGCGCGGCCCGACGAATTCCGTTCGCACGCTCCATGCGAACTGGATCAGCAGGGTCACCGGGGACCTCTCGGCAATGTCGTGCATCACCTTCAGGTCGTCGGGGTCGGGCTCCTCGCTGAGCGTGATCGTGCGTTGCAGGTAGCGCTCTGCGCCTTCCTGCTCGGGTTCGTGGTAGCCGATCTCGACGGTGATATCGCCGGCGGTGTCGTACTTGTAGTCGACATACTGCCGCAGCGTCTGAGCAGTGCACGACGCGAGCGCCATCAACAGGTACTCCGTCGGCGTCGGGCCGTCACCGAATGCGCCGTTGTGTGGTTCATCGGCGACGAAGGTGAAGCCGCGGGTAGTCATGTCCGTGCGCCGGCGCTCGGTGGCCGGAAGGACAACTCGGGCCGATGCGACGACATGATCACGAGCGGTTTCCATCAGCCGCGCCTTCCTGTAGATCCAGTGGTGAGGGGTCCAGGCATACGTAGCCAGCGGCAGCCGAGCCGCAGTCTGAGCAGGGGGCCGTGGCCAGGCGTATTCACCCCATGGCCGGGTACCTTCGGAGGTTAGCTTCAGCGGACTAGTTAGTCCAATCGCTCGTTCACTCCCAAGGTCGACTGCTGGGTGAACCCGGACGGCGTGGTGTTTCAAGCAGCACTGATAGCGGCGAGGGTTCAGCGTTGCTTCCGGACGGCTAGATCAACGCCAGGCCAGAGAATGGACCAACAGGTCTGGCGACCGTGCGTTGGCTGGGAGGTCGGGGCGGCTCGCTCTCGCGACCTCGCTCTCATCGACCCCCGGGCTGCTCGTGCCCCGCTGTGAGCAGCCTCATCACCACTGATTGGCCCCAGTTATGGGGTCGGCTCACCGGACGGCTGCACGAGGAACGATTTGATGTGTTCCAGTGCCATGTCCAGCGCGACTCCCATGGGTGCGACGTCGTGCGCGGCGTTCGCCAGCAGGTAGCCGCCCTGCAATGCGGCCATCAACCCCGTGGCCAACTTCTCCGGGTCGGCGTCCTGGCGCAGTAGACCGCTGTCCCGCATGCGGTGCAGGCCGTCACTGATCAGCTTTTCCCATGCCGCGAACGTCTCCGACAGCGACGATCGAGCCTGCTCATCTTGATCGGACAGCTCAAGAGCCATCGAACCGAGGCCGCACCCGTATTTGCCGTTGTTCAGCGAGTTGGCCTGGACCAGCGCGTTACGCCACCGGACCAGACCTGAGAATGATCGCAGTCGTTCGAGCCCTGCACGCTCACGCTGAAGTACGAGCGCGCCTCGATATTTGACCAAGGCGCGTACGAGTTCCTGCTTGTCGGCGAAGTGGTGGTAGAGCTGAGACTTGCTCGTCTGGCTTGCCTCGCGGATGTCGTCAAGGGTCGTCGCGTTCACTCCGCGCACGAGCATCAGCCGGTTCGCGGCCTCGAGGATTCGATCTCGGGTCGCGATGCCCCGTTGACTGATCCTCCGCCTATTCGTCGGCGCAGCCACCTGCTCGTCGCTCATCTGTCAAGTGTATCCAGTGGTTCAGATGATCTAGCGAAAATGGGACCTTGAAGTCCATTATTGTCCCGTCGCATTCACGTGATGGCGAGCGACGGACGTCCGCTCTGTCAGTTCGATCGGCCCCGACCGGCGCGCGGACCCGAGGTCCGCGCGCCGGAAGTGTCAGGCCGTCGCCCGCTTCGGAAGCTTCCACCCCGGGCGGGGGAAGTGGCAGGTGTATCCGTTGGGGTAGGTCTGCAGGTAGTTCTGGTGCTCAGGCTCGGCCTCCCAGAAGTCACTTGCTGCGGTGACCTCGGTGACGACCTTGCCGGGCCACAGGCCCGAGGCGTCGACGTCGGCGATCGTGTCCTCGGCGACCCGCTTCTGCTCGTCGCTGGTGTAGAAGATCGCCGAGCGGTAGCTCACGCCGATGTCGTTACCCTGGCGGTTCTTCGTCGACGGGTCGTGGATCTGGAAGAAGAACTCGAGCAGCGCCCGGAAGTCGGTCTGGTCGGTGTCGTAGGCGACCTCGATGGACTCCGCGTGGGTGCCGTGGTTGCGGTAGGTGGCGTTCGGGACGTCGCCCCCGCTGTACCCGACGCGCGTGGAAACGACGCCGGGCTGACGACGGAACAACTCCTCCATGCCCCAGAAGCAGCCGCCGGCCAGAATCGCCTTTTCGGTGGTCACATCGTCTCCTTGCCTGTCATCGTGCTGGTGTTGGTGTCACTCGTGAACAGGGTGCGGTATTCGCCGTACCCTGCGTTCGCCAGGTCGTCGAGGTGGATGAACCGCAGCGACGCCGAGTTGATGCAGTAGCGCAGTCCGCCCTTCTCGGGGGGACCGTCGTTGAAGACGTGGCCGAGGTGGCTGTTCCCGTTCAACGAGCGGGCCTCAGTCCGGATCATTCCGTGGCTGGAGTCTTCGCGCTCGACGACGTTCGTCCTGGCGATCGGCTTGGTGAAGCTCGGCCAGCCCGAGTTGCTGTCGTACTTGTCGACAGATGCGAACAGCGGCTCGCCGGACACGACGTCGACGTAGATGCCGGGCTCATGGTTGTCCCAGTAGGCGTTGGCGAACGGTCGCTCGGTGCCGTCCTGCTGGGTCACGCGGTACTGCTCCGGGTTGAGCCGCGAAACGGCTTCCGGGTTCTTGTGGTACTGGGTGTGCTGGTGCACAGCTCTCCCTTCATGGCCTTGCGACGCAAAGCTGCCGAGCCAGGCGGAGCGCACCTGGACACGCAGGTACAGACAATCCCCGGGTCGGCCATATTCCCGCAGCCGCTGCCTCGAATGGACTCCAAAGTCCAGGACAGCGTCTGCAGCCGGGGCGAACGAGGGCCCTGTTACCGGCCTGAACTGGGATTTATGCTAATCCCAGCAGTGACCGCCTTGCCCAGTAGTGGACTTGACAGACCAGTTTTGCCGCAACTAGGTTCGGGATATCCTCATCCTCGCGCCGCAGCCGCCACCGGTCAGCGTGGTGTGGCACGGCGCCGAGGCTTGGCGCCGCCACTGCTGGGAACGGAGTTGTGCTCCTCGTGGCAGTGCGGCGAGGACTGGATGCAGGGAGAGGTATCTGATGAAGGCGATCGTGGTGACGGACGAGGCTGCGGGAACGGCCGGGATGACGCTGGTGGAGCGGCCTGAGCCGGAACCGGCCATCAACGACGTCGTTGTCCAGGTTCATGCGTCGGGGTTCGTCCCGACCGAGATGGCATGGCCCTCGACCTGGACCGATCGCCTCGGCCGTGACCGGACTCCGTCGATACCCGGGCACGAACTGGCCGGAGTGGTAAGCGCACTCGGGTATGGCACGACGGGACTGTCGGTGGGACAGCGGGTCTTCGGCCTCACGGACTGGACCCGCGACGGCACCCTGGCGGAGTATGTGGCCGTCGAGGCGCGAAACCTCGCACCGCTGCCCGGCGACGTCGACTTCACGGTGGGCGCGAGCCTGCCGATCTCTGGTCTGACCGCTTGGCAGGGACTGTTCGAGCACGGCCGCCTCCGGGCGGGGCAGAGCGTCCTCGTGCACGGCGCGGCCGGCGCAGTCGGTTCGATGGTGACGCAGCTCGCACGCGAGTTCGGCGCCTATGTCATCGGCACCGGGCGCGCCGCCGACCGGCAGAAGGCGTTCGAATTCGGCGCGCAGGAGTTCGTCGACCTCGAGAACGACGTCCTCGAAGACATCGGTGGAACTGATCTGGTTTTTGACGTCATCGGCGGCGACATCGGGAAACGATCGGCAGGCCTGATTCGAGCCGGAGGAAGCCTCGTGTCCGTCGTCGGGCCGCCCGAGGTGCGGCCCGCGGACGCCCTGACGATCGACTTCGTCGTGACGTCTGACCGCGGCCAGCTGAGTGAAATCGTCCAACGGGTACGGGACGGGCGACTGCGTACGAACATCGGCGACGTCGCGGGCCTCGACGACGCCGTCGCCGCTCTCAACCCGACCGAGCGGAGCACCGGAAAGACGATCATCCGCGCTCGCTCGTAAGGATTCGGGGGCAGCTACCGGCCCGCTGTCCTTCGGGGCTGCGGACGTGCCCACGCGATCGCAGCCCGCAGCCACCGGGGAAGCCGGCCGTGACGACGCGTGTTCAATGCCCCCGCTCGGTTGGGTGCGACCGAGAAAACGCCGGGTCCAGCACGTCGGCATACTCCAGATGAGCACTGACGAATGCTGCCGCGAACGGACACGTCACGGTAGCGGTCTTCCCTTGCATGCGCAGCTCGTCGAGAACCCCGCCGATGAGCCTGCCCGCTACTCCCTTCCCCCGGAACTCGGGGAACACGGATGTCGCCGACAGGATGACGCGGCTTCCGACCTGGCTGTAGACCAGCCCCGCGGCTGTCCGGCCCCCTATCGCGGCCTCGTAGATGCCGCTCGCGCTGTTGTTGGTGATGACGAAGTCTTCCGCGCCGGGCGGGGTGGCTACCGACAGGTTCGCGCCACCCGAGTATGGATCGTCTGCTCCGACGTTGGTGGTCGGCATGGTCATCCTCCGGTGGCTCCGAAACGTTCGGTGCGGATGTTCGCGGGGTTGTGGCCGCTGCCGACGAGAAGGTCGGCCACGGTTTCGACGAATCCGGTGGGCCCGCAGACGAACGCGACAACGTCGGCATCGCGGAGACCTCGCCGTCGATCACTACCTGGACCGGTCACCTCGAGCCGGTCCGGCCCGGGGGCGGACGAGATCGAGTAGCTGCGGTGCGCCATGTAGCCGTCGGGAGCCGTCAACCGGATGTCGAGGTGTTGGCCCGGCACGTGACCTGTCCAGCCGTCGACGTCGAGGACCAGGGTCCGCGCCGTCGCAGTCTCCGCGCGGGTCGCGGCGACGGTCGCCGGCTGCCAGGTCAGTCTTCCAGGTATCGCTGCTCGCGCCATGGGTCACCGTCGTTGTGGTAGCCGGCCGTCTCCCAGAACCCGGGCTCGTCGTCGAGACGCAGTTCCAGAGCGCGCAGCCATTTCGCGCTCTTCCAGAAGTACAGGTGAGGAACGAGGAGACGAGCTGGGCCGCCGTGCACGGGAGCCAGCGGCTCGCCGTCAAACTCGTACGCCACCCAGGCCTGGCCGTCGAGAAGGCCCTCGAGCGGGATGTTCGTGGTGTAGCCGCCGTAGGAGTGGGCGACCACGTACTGGGCAGCAGTTTCGACGTCGGCCAGCAACGTGTCCAGGGAGACGCCTCGCCAGCTCGTGCCGAACTTCGACCAGCGCGTGACGCAGTGGATGTCCACGGTCGGTTCGTCGGCAGGAAGGGCTGTGAACTCCGCCCATGACCACGTGCTCCGCTCACCGGTCTCGGTGACGACGGCGAGCTCCCACTCGTCGAGGTCGATGCGGGGTGTCGGTCCCGCCGACAGCACCGGGAAGTCGTCCGTGCGGTACTGGCCGGGTGGGAGATCGGTGTCGTCGCGTCTGCGGCCACCGAAGCCGCGGGTGATCAGTGCCATGCGTCGCGCCCCGAGTTGTGGCTGCATGGCCGCACTCTGGCGTAAGGTAACTGGACCATAACGTCCAGACTAGGCTGACGCGGTGGCTGTCGGCAACCTCGCTTGGGTGGTCGTGGTCAGAGCCTCCCCGGCGATCCTTTCCGGGGAGGCTCCGACCACTGCTCGCGAACTGGCTGGCTGGCTCAGAGGCGCGGGTCCTGCTGGACCTTCAGGGCGTTGAGGATCGGGTCGCTCTCGCCGTTGTCGCGGCGAAGCTCGACCTTCAGATCGCCGCCGGCGTGCTCGACGGTGACGGTGTTCACGTCTGCGGTCAGCGCACCCACCTTCGCCTGCACGTCGTGGTCGTAGAGCACGACCTTGCCGTCGACCAGCACATCGAAGGTACGTTTGCCGGCCTTGACCTTCTCGATCTCCGCGAAGTCGAGGGCGATCCGGTACGTCCCGGCGGGAGCGTTCTTGAACACGTAGCTGAACGTCTTGCCGGTCCGCTGGGTGCGGAACAGCGCGTCGTCCTCGGTACCGGCGATGTTGGCCTTGGTGACATGAGCCTTGCCGCCGACGTAGCCCCAGGGCCGCGAGCCGAGCGCCTGGTCGGGCGCCCAGAAGAAGCCGTCGGCATCGACGTACCCCGACCCGCCCGCGTCGACGCCCTTCCAGTACGCGGACGTCGCCAGGCGGACCGGCTTGAGCTGGGTCTCGCCCTTGCCGGCGTTTGACGACACGAGCACGTCTCCGACCAGTACGCCGGGCTCGATGCCGGCGTTGCTCGCCGTCACCGTGACCGTGGTGGACGTGCCGGCCGCGAGCGTGACCGTGCCGGTTGCGGCCGCACCCGTGAGGGTCAGCCAGGAAAGGTCGGCGGCCTCGTGCCCACCGTCGCTGGTGCGCTTCTGCTCGGTGACCCGCACGTCGAGCGGGGCGGAACCGGTGTTGGTGACCGTCACGTCGGCCGTCGCCTTCTGGCCCTTGTCGAGGAGCCAGTCGAGGTCACCTCCGGTGACGGTGGCGATGCCCGTGGTCAACGCCGTGTCGACGGTCTCGGCCTGATCCTTCCTGGCGATCGTCACGGGGTGGCTGGCGGTGATGTAGTTCGGCGTGTCGACCTGCACGGTGTTCTCGCCGACCAGCGCCTGGGACTTCCACCGGCCCTTCGCGTCGGTCGTGATGACCCGCTCACCGGCCGGCCCCTTGAGCGTGACGATCGCGCCCTCGATCGGCTTGCGGTCGTTCGCGTCGGTGACCGTCCCCTCGATCGTGCCCGCGGCCGGGAGGGTGTACTCCAGCCCCAGACCGGCCTTCAGGACGGGCTGGTTGAAGGAGTACTGGCTCGCGGGGTTGCGGTCCAGGCTCTCCAGGCCCACCGTCGCCGACGACCCTCGGGTGAGGGGGTTGTCGCCGCCGACGCCGTCGCCGTACCCGATCTGGACCCGTCCGTCCGCGATCAGGGTGACCGAGAAGCTCACGCGGGCCGTCCGGTCGCTGTAGAACGCGACGTTGCGCCACTCGACGACCTGCGCAGCCAGCCCGTCGACCTCGGTCGTGCCGAAGTAGATGCCCGCCTCGTCGTCGACGATGAGGTCGTCCCAGAGCGGATAGATCGCGTCGATCGGGTACGACGACGGCAGTGCCGTGTTGTTCCCCGACGTGCTGGCGCGGTCGAAGGTCAGCGTGCCGTTCGTCGTGACGCACACCCCGTCCCAGGCCGTGTCGTAGAACGGTTGCAGGAAGCTGGAGTCGAACCACAGCGGGCCGCACAGGTCATCGCCGTGCCACCCGGACTCCTGCGTGCCCTGTCGGTAGAGCCCGTCGGTCACCTTCATCGAGTACGAGCGACCGGCGGGGGCCACCGGCACGGGGCCCGGCTCCGGCTGCTCGGGCTCCGGCTCCGGCTCCGCGGTGTCTGCGCGCGGGTCGAGCGTCACCCGCAGCGCGGCAGTGCTCGGGGCCTTCAGTCCCTTCGAGCCCCGCAGTTCCACGGTCAGCGGACCGCCCTCGTGCTTCACGACGGCGGTACGCCAGTCGGCGGCGTTCGGCCCCACAGCCGCGGCCGGGTCGTACGCGTACTCCGCCAGCGAACCGTCCACGACGACGTCGAACACCCGCTTACCCGTTGCCACGTTCTCGATCTCGGCGAACCCGAGATCGATCGCGTAGGTGCCCTTGGGCGCGTCCGGGAAGCGGTAGAACAGCTGCTTGTCCGGCGTGGTGCGCTGCGACTGGAACAGGGTGTCGTCAGTCGTACCGGCGATCGCGGCCGTCGTGGCGGTGACCTTCGTCTTCCCCTCGTAGCCCCACGCCTTCTTGCCGGCGGCCTGGTCGGCGAGCCAGGTGTAGCCGGAGCCGTCGGTGAACTTCGCGCCGCCGGCGTTGACGCCGACCTGGTAATTCGTGGTCGTGAGCGTCACCGGGACGTAGCTCTTGGACTGACGTCCGGAGTCGGACCGCACCACGATGTTCGCGCCGAGGACTCCGGGCTTGGCGCCCTTCGAGGAGATCGAGACCTTCACGGTCGTCGACTGACCCGGGGCGAGGGTGCCACCGTTCGAGGAGAGCGACAGCCACGGCAGGTCGGTGAGCAGGTCATCCTCGACGTCGACAAGCACGACGTCGTCGGCGACCTGGTCCACAGCCCACAGCGCACCTGTCGAGTCGGTCTCCAGACCGCCGCCCTGGCCCGCCTTCTGACCCGGGAACCACCACGCGTTCACCAACGAGCAGTCGTCGGGGTCGACCTGCAGCAGGCGAGTGGGCCGGTTCGAGGTGAGGTCGGTGTACCAGATGGTGTCGGACGCCTGGTTGTAGGCCAGGCCCATCACCTCGGGCAGCGGCGGGGCGCAGAAGGACAGCAGTGCACCCGGGTTGTCGTGCGACGTCCCGGCGACGGTGCCGATCATGCCGTTCCGCCGGCCGCCGACGTAGAACACGTCCTCGGTCGGGTTGTAGGCGAGCCCGGTCAGCTGCAGCGTGGACCAGTCACCCTTGATCTGCCGGGTTTCCTTTCCGGTCTCCCGGTTGAAGCAGTGGATGAAGCTGGCGGGGCTGTCCTCCATCTGGCACATGTCACCGGTCTTGGTGTCGAGCGCCATGTCGAACGCCCGGTACGCGGGGTTCCACGACGCGTCGAAAACCTTCCCGGTCGGCTTGCCCGTCACCGTGTAGGCGGTGTTGGTCCGCGCGTTGTAGTCGTGGACCCAGACGTCACCGTCGTACCCGACGCCGGAGGGCTCCTTGTCCTCGATCTTGCCCGGGATGGCGATCCGGGTGATGACGTCACCGCCGGAGGTGGCACCGACCTTGCCGGCCGCCTGCGCTTCCGCGGCTTTCGCCGTCGCGGTCCTGCCGTCGACGTTCGACGGCTTCATGCCGCTCGCACCGTTCTTCCACGCGGTGAGATCGATCGAGCTGGCCGCGCCCTTCGCGGTGCGCCCGGTGGTGCCGGCGGCGTCGAGTTCGGGGTGCCGCGCGGCCTCGCCCAGGTTGTACGTGAGTGGGGCGGAACCGTTGTTGGTGAGCGTCAGCGAGCCCACGCCGTTCTGGTCGGTCCCCAACAGCGCCTCAAGGCCGTCGGCCTTGAGGCCGGCGACACCCGTGGTCAGACGTGCGTCGATCTTCGCCTGCGCGTAGAGCTTGTCGAGTGAGAACGGGTACGACACCGTCGTGTAGTTCGGCGCGTCGACAGTCATCGTGTAGTCGCCCACCGGAAGCTGGCGATGAACGACGCCCGTCCCGTTGGTGGTGACCGTCTCGACCAGGCCGTTCTTGTTGCTGAAGGAGACCTCGGCCCCGGCCACCGGCAGCCCGTCGTTCTGGTCGACGACTGTCGCGTCGAGGTACCCGAAGTCAGGCATGTCGTAGGTGACGATCATCCCGTCCCGCAGCACCGGGGCGTGGTCGGAGAACCGGATGCCGTCGACGCCGGCCCAGCCCTGGATGCCGGTGACGGCGTGCGCGCCGGCGGTCACCGGGTCGTCGGTCCCGACGCCGTCGCCGTACCCGAAGATCATCGTGCCCGAGCGGGTGAGAGTGGCCGAGAAGTTGACCGGCTCCGTGTACTCCGTCCGGGTTGGATACGCCCACAGCTTGGCGTTGCGGTACTCGACGACGAAGGCATCCTCACCGTTGACAGTGGTGGCCGCCGTGAAGATGCCGCCACCGGGAGCGAACTCGACGGGGGTCTCGACGTAGAGCGGGAAGATGCCCGCACCGCCATAACCGGGTCCGGTGGAGCCGTCCGGGGCGATCACGCCGCGCAGGCCGACGCCGAGGGTGTCGTGGCTGCCGTTGTAGAGCGCGATCGGGAACGGCAGTTTGACAGTCGCCCACACGCCACTGCCGAACGTGACCGGGTCGGTGCCGCGCAGGTATTCGCCCTCGGAGACGGCGCAGCTGTAGCCGCCCTTGTCGACGACGAGCCCGACGGGGATCTCACGTGACTCGTTCTGCGCGCCGACGGTCAGCGCGAGGGTCGTGGGCGAGAAGCAGGCGTTGGGCTTGACGTTCAGCGTGTACCCGCCCTCGGGTACGGCGCTGATCGTGAACGCGCCGCTGGCATCGGTGCGTACCGGCTTCAGCGGCGTGTCCTTGACGGAGACGTCGGCGTTCGGGACGGGGCGCTTCTTGTCATCGACGACCCTGCCACTGATGTCGTGCCGCGCGGCGGCCGTGAGCGGCAGCTTGACGGAGGTGTCCTGGCCGAGGGAGATCGTCACGTTGGCGGTCGCGGTCAGGTAGCCGAAGACCTTGGTGCTGAGCTGGTAGTCGCCGACTGGGAGGTTCGTGGTGAACTTGCCGTCCTTGTCGGTTCCGATCGACCGGCTGAACGGCCCGCTGATCGTCACCTCGGCAGCGGGGACCGGGGCGCCGTCGGCGGTGACGACACCGGTGAGGGTGCCGCCCTCGCGGGGCGCGAGCTCGAGCAGCCGGAGGAGGTCGAGCCGGCCCTCGCCGTACTTGTTGTTGACCTCGGCGGTGCCGCCGCACTCGGTGTCGTCGACGTCGACGGCCGACTCGGCGAGCAGGCGGCGGGTTTCGTCGACCTGCCCGATGAGGGTCGGGTCGTAGCTCCACAGTGCCGCGACCGCGCCGGCGACGTGGGGTGCGGCCATCGAGGTGCCGGACATCTCGACGTAGCTGTTGCCCGGGTACGACGAACGGACGCCGTCGCCCGGAGCGGAGATCTCGGGCTTGATCCGGCCACCTTCACCCTCGCCCTTGCGGGAGAACAACGAGAGCGTGCCGTCCGGCCGGTAGGCGCCGACGGAGTAGGCACTCTCGGCGGAGCCGGGCGAGGAGACGGTGTCGCAGGCGGCGTACGGAGTGGTGTTGCCCGATGACCAGACGCTGAAGATGCCCGCGGCGCTCCAGGCCTCGTCGATGGCCTGGAAGAAGTCGTCGAAGCTGTGCTCGATGGTCTGGCCCCACGAGTTGTTGACCACCTGGGGGCGCTTGGACGGGTCTGGGTTGTTCCCCTGGACGTCGGTCGGGGCGAGCAGCCACCAGCCGGACCGGAGCAGCGACTCGACGCCGGTGCTGTCGCAGCAGCCGTTTGTCGCGATCCACTGCGCGTCCGGGGCGACGCCGACATGGTCGGTGCCGTCCTCGCCGACCATGGTGCCCATGGTGTGCGTGCCGTGTCCGTTGTCGTCGCACGGTGCGCCCACGCACGTGCCCCGGGTGGCCATCCAGTTGTAGTTGTGGTCGATGGTGCCGTCGGGCTTCGTGCCGCGATACTGGTGAATCAGGGCGGGGTGGTCGAACTGGACGCCCGAGTCGAGGTTGGACACGGTGATGCCCGCACCGGTGGCGCCCATGGCCCAGGCCTCGGGGGCGTGGATGGCGTCCAGACCCCACGTGGAGGTGCCTGCCTCGGCGGTGGCCTTCGGGGCAGTGGGGCGGGCGGCCTGGTCAGTGGGGATCTTCTCGTCCACAGGCTCGACCAGCGCGACCTGCGGCGTCGCGTGGATCTCGGCGACCTGCACCCTCGACGCCACATTGAGGGCGAGCTTCTCGGTGCCACCCTTGACGAGCACGGCGTTGGCGATCGGGTAGGAGGTGTATTTGACGCCCGCCCGGTCGAGGTCGGTGGAGACGGATGCCAGGGAATCCTTCGCCGCCGCGGTCAGCGCGTCGTAGACGAACTGACCACGAGCGGTCCAATCGGCGAGCTTCTTCGCCGGCCCGAGGTCGGCCTTGGTCTCGAACGTGATCCAGAAGTCGGAAGCCGGAGACGTGCGGAAGCGGTCCTTCAGGCTCGACGCGATCTTGTTGGAGGGGGTGCCGGGATCCGGCTCAGCGGCAGACGCTGGTGGGGCCTGGATCATGCTCAGGCCGACCGCTGCGGCGAGCGAAGCCGCGAGGGCTTTGAGTCTCATGAGAATCCTTCGACCTACAGGGGTTGGTAGGGGTCGTGGTTCTTGTGGTCGTCGCCACCGTCAACGTCATGGGCGTCGGGGGCGCTGACCCGCGGCTCACGGGGCAGGTCGGGTGGTGGCGGGCGCTCGACGGCGGCGTCATCACCCGCGACTTCTCGCTCAGGCATGCATTGCCCAACGGCTATGAATCATGGAGTCATGCTCGGCGGGACGAGTGACAGTCGCTATCCAGCGGATACGTCAATCTTCACGACGCGTCGTGCAGGGAGTCCTCTTCTGCGAACACTCCGGCCTCCACTGCCTTGACCGCGAGCGCGGTCCGGGAGCTCACCTTCAACTTGCGCATCGCGGCACGCAACTGCTGATCCACTGTGGCCGGGGACTTGGCCAGGATCCGGCTGATCTCCCTGTTCGTCTTGCCGGCGACAACCAGTTGGACCACGTCGAGCTCGCGAGGTGAGAGCTGGTCGCCGTACCCGCGTCGGCCGCCGCGCCACAGTCGCGGGACCTCGGCGCCGTGTTCGCGAAGCCGATGGGCGACGCGGTCCGCATCGCCCCGGGCGCCAAGCCTGAACAGCTGCTCGTACTGTGCCGCGAGCAGCTCTCGGCCCCGTTCGATCTGGCCCTGCGCGATGAGCGCCTCGGCTTGATGCTCGCGGGCGAGCATGGCGTCATAGGGGCGCGGCAACGCGCTCCAGGCGCGCGCCGCCCGATCGTATGCCGTCGCCGCGCGGGCGTGGTCTCCGGCTGCGGCGAGCAGCAGGGCACGGCACACGGTGAGCGCGGCGCGAGGCGCGGGCGCCGTACGGCCACGCAGCCCTCTGGCGAACTGGTCGCCCAGGCGTGTCGCGGTCAACAGATCGCCCGCGGCGAGGTGCGCCTCGATCCGGGCGGGGACGAGGTCCGTCGCCCAGACCCAGATGCCTTTTCTCCGGACGGTGTCCATCGGCTCGTTCGTGATCTGCAGCGCCCGGCCGCTGTTTCCGTCCGTCAGCCACAGTCGGGCCAGCGCGGCGGCGGCCTCCATCGTGTCGTCGGCCGCGCCGAGACGGGCAGACTCCTCGAGGACCAGCCGGAACTGCTCCTCCGCGGCGCGCCGCCGTCCGGCTGCGGCTGCCAGCCGGGCAGCGAGGCGAATGCTGCCGAGGTAGTGCGCCGGCCGGTCCCGGTCGGCATCGGCGAGTGCCGCGCTCCGCTCCGCGAGACCCTCCCACCGGCCGGTGAGCCATGCCAGGTTGGCCTGTTCGAGTCGCACGTTGTGGTGCAACCGGGACGCCTGCTCGGCCTCGGCGAGGCGCATGGCCACGGCGAGGTGTTCCTCCGCGTCGGCGTACCGACCCCAGATCAGTGCGCCGGTCCCGACGTTTGCGTGGATGCGGGCCACGTCGAGACGCTCTGCCGCGGTCGCGCCGTCGATGGGCAGGTCGGCGACGACGTCCCAGGCCTCCTCTTCGCCGAGCATGAGCAACGCCGCGGCTCGGTTGCCGGCCAGGTTCAGCCGCTCTGCGGGAGAGTCGAATTCGGCGGTGAGTTCGGCGGCGCGATCCAGCCAACGCCGATGGGTCGACGCCGGCCACGGTCCCGCATAGGCCCAGCCAAGGTAGGTCATTGCCCGAGCCGCCTCGACCGGGTCATGGTCGAGGTTGGCAACCGCCTGCTCCAGCTCGGTGAGTGCGGCCTGCGCCTCACCACCGGTGATCAGGAGTCGACCCAGGGGGTTGCGGATATCGGCCTGCTGACGGGCGGAGAGACCGGGGGTCTCCAGCACCGAGCGCAGGGTACGGATCACGCGGTGGTAGACCTCGTCGACCTGTTCACGACGACCCAGTGCGGCGACTCCGGCGATCCGCGCGACCCGTGCCCGATCCACCGGCGCCAGCACGGCCCACGTCAACAGATCGACAAGCAGATCGACAGCCTTGGTGTGGTCGCCCGAGGCCATGGCCAGCTCGGCACTCTGCTCGGCGTACCGCGCCCAGGACTGCGTTTCGCCCGCCTCACGGAAGTGGTGGGCAAGGCGTGCCACAGGCGGCGGTTGGAGGGGCTCCAGGGCCCGGCCGGCCAACAGGTGGAAGTGTCTGCGGTCGGTCAACGGGATCGCTTCGTAGACGGCCGTGGCGGCCAGCACATGTCGGAATCGCCACCGGCCGCGGTCGTCTCCGTCCAGGACACCGGCGCCGGCCGCCTCCGCGACAGCGCCTCGGCACGCGGCTGGTGACAGACCGGCGGCCATCGCGATCGTGGCCACCGATGACCGCTCAGCCAACGTGGCCGCGGCTCGTAGGACCTGCTGCGCCGTCGGCGACAGACGGCCCACCCGCTCCCGGGTGGAGTCACGCACCGTTGGCGGGACCTGTAGTTCGCGCAGTTTCAGCCGGACCCACTGTCCGTCGCGGAAGACGAGGTCGGCCCGGTCGCACAGGAGGCGCACCGACTCCTCAACGGCCAGCGGAACCCCACCGGTCCGATCGTGCATGAACGTCGTGAACTCCTGTGATATCGGGTTGCCGTCCAGCATCGAGGACACCAACGCTGCCGTGTCGTCGGGTCGCATGGGCGCCAGCGCGATCCTCAGCTGGGTCACCCCAGCGGGCAACCGGGACGTCAGCCGCAGCAACAGCGATCCGTCGTCCACCTCCTCCGGCCGATACGAGATCACCAGGCTGGGCCCGTGCGACTGCTGTCGGGAGGTGACGAACAGCAGGAACTCCAAGGTCACCTCGTCGGCCCAGTGAGCGTCCTCGAGCACGAGAACGTCGACACGCAGAGCCCGCAGCAGCTCGTCCAGTGCGCGGAACAGGCGATGCCGTGCCGCCTTCGCGTCGTCCAAGGGCGGCAGTGCGGGCGGCAGGTCCGAGGACCATTCCGGGAACAGGGGCCGTAACGCGCCCGCAAGCTCGGTGAGCTGCAATCGCGACACCGGGCGGTCGATCCCACGGAAGGCGTCGACGATCGGCCCCAACGTCAGCGACTCGCGAAGCGGTGGGCACACCGACACCAAGGCAGTGCGCTGGCCCGGCGCGGCCAGCCACTCTCGCAGCAGTCGGCTCTTCCCGATCCCCGCTTCGCCCTCCACCAGCACGATCGCCGGTGGCCGGGCCACGGCGCCCCGAAGCGCCGCCATCTCCCGATCACGGCCAACGAAGTGCGGCGTGGAAACGGTCGGTGAAGTCCCGTCGTCCTCGGGTGAGGGGTCGAGCATGCGTGATGATCTCGCTTTTCGCTGCTCGGGCACAAGTGCCAACACGGCGACTCGCGTCGCGGCGGCAGCGCGGCCGGTCGCCAGTGGTACCTGGGTACCACTGGCGGTCGGGAAGTGTCGACTGCGGTACCACGATCCCGGCGCTGCCCGAAATTAGCGTCGTGAGCATGATTCAAGTACGCGAAGTCACCAAGCGATACGGTGCGAAAACGGTCGTCGACCGTCTCTCGTTCACCGCGAAGCCCGGACAGGTCACCGGCTTCCTCGGTCCCAACGGCGCCGGCAAGTCGACGACAATGCGGATGATCGTCGGCCTCGACGCGCCAACCTCGGGCGACGTGCTGGTCAACGGCAAGCCGTACGCGTCGTCGAAGGCGCCACTGCGCGAGATCGGCGTGCTGCTCGAGGCCAAGGCCGCGCACCCCGGCCGGACGGCGGTCAGCCACCTACTGGCCCTGGCCCGTACGCACGGCATCCCGCGTTCGCGCGTCGACGAGGTGCTCGGCCTGGCCGGCCTTTCGGCCGTCGCCCACAAGCGGGTCGGCGCGTTCTCTCTCGGCATGGGCCAGCGGCTCGGCATCGCCGCCGCGTTGCTCGGTGACCCGGCCGTGGTGATGCTCGACGAGCCGGTCAACGGCCTCGACCCCGAGGGGGTCCTCTGGGTGCGCAAGCTGCTCACCGGCCTGGCCGCCGAGGGCCGCACCGTGATGTTGTCCTCGCACCTGATGAGCGAGGTCTCGCTGATCGCGGACCACCTGGTCATCGTGGGCCGGGGCAGGCTGCTGGCCGACACCACAGTGGCCGACTTCGTGACCGCCGAGGGCGTCCGGGTCGTCACTCCCGCCCCCGACGCGCTGCGCACGACGATCGCCGGCCCGGGTATCACGGTCACCTCGACGGGTGCCGAGGAACTGCTCGTCGCCGGCACCTCCGCCCGCGTGATCGGGCTGGCCGCGGCTGCTCGCGGCATTCCACTGTTCGAGCTCACCCCGCAGAACGCCTCGCTCGAAGAGGCGTTCATGGACCTGACCCGCGACGCTGTCGAATACGAGGCATCCCGATGAAGATCACCGCTGGTGGCGTCGTTGCCGCCGAATGGACCAAGTTCTCCTCGCTGCGCTCCACCTGGATCACGACCGGCATCTCCGTCTTCCTCCTGGTCGCCTTCGGCATGATCGCCTCGGCTTCCTTCTCGGGTGAGGGCCTGACCTCGGTCGATCTGGCCCTGTCGGGCAGCGTCCTGGCCGCCCTGTCCGTGGGCGTGCTCGGCGCGCTGTTGGGTGCCGGCGAATACACCACAGGCATGATCCGGGCGACTCTCGCCGCGGTGCCGCGCCGGTTGCCGGTGCTGTGGTCGAAGAGCCTTGTGGCGGGGTCGGCCGCCTTCGTCACGATGACCGCCGGCGCGTTCGCCGCTTTCGCGGCGGGGTCGGCCGTGCTCAACGACAAGCTCGGTGCTGTGGGCCTCGGCGACGACGGCGTGTTGCGGGCCCTGCTCGGCGCCGGCCTCTATCTCGGTTTGGTAGCGGTGCTCGGCGTCGCACTCGGCATCCTCGTCCGCTCCAGCGCCGGCGCCATCGCGATCCTGGCCGGCCTGCTGCTGATCGTGCCCGGTCTGGCCGCGCTGCTGCCGGAGTCGATCTCCGAGGCCATCACCCCGTACCTGCCCAGCAACGCCGGCAGCGCCATGATGATGCTGACTCCGGCGGACGGCGCCCTGACGCCATGGGCCGGCCTCGCGGTCTTCGCCGGGTACGTGATCGCGACTCTCGCCGCGGCGGCGTACCGGCTCAAGACGAGCGACGCGTAAGCGCGGAAGGGGAGAATCGGCTGATGAGCACGCAGGGGTGGCTGGTGGACCGGCAGGCGCGGTTGCGAGCCTTCGACCGGCGCCACCCGTGGGTCACGGACACCCTGGTGGCCGTTCCGATCGTGCTCTTCAGCATCCCGAACATCATCGAGAAGCCACTGTCGGCGACGATCGCGACCCTGGCCCTGCTACCGCCGCTCTACTGGCGGCGGCGGTACCCGTTCCCGGCGTTCCTGGTCACCGCGACCATCGAGTTGATTGAGGGATTGCTGGACGTCGGCGTCGGCGCCGGGGTGATCCTGCTCGTGATGCTGTTCGGGGTGGCCTCCCGCGGTTCGTGGCGGGCGCTGGCCTGGGCGTCCGGGATCACGGTGGCCCAGCTGCTCGCTGAGATCTACCTGTTCGGGCCGGTCACGCAGAACCGCACCCTCACGTCGTTGCTGGCACTCGGGGCGACAGTGGCAGCGATCGCGTCCGGCGTCGCGGTGCGCACCCGCCGGGCGTACCTCATCGCCCTCGAGGACCGCGCCGCCCGCCTGGAGGTCGAGCGGGATCAGCGGGCTCGCCTCGCCGTCGCCGAGGAGCGAGCCCGGGTGGCCCGCGAAATGCACGACATCGTCGGCCATCACGTCTCGGTGATCGTGGGCCTGGCCGACGGCGGGGCCGCGCTTGCGACCTCGCGGGCCGAGCAGACCGTCGAACCGCTGCGGCTGATCGGTGACACCGGCCGGCAGGCGCTGTCCGAGCTGCGCCGGGTGCTGGGCGTGCTGCGCGAGGGAGACGCCGATCCGCAGCTGAGCCCCCAGCCCGGCATCGACGATCTCGACCGGCTGCTGCCGAGCGTACGGGCGGCCGGGCTGCCGGTCACCTACTCCACCTCGGGCGAGCTGCACACCCTCGGTAAGGGCGTGCAGCTCGCGGTCTACCGCATCGTTCAGGAAGCGCTTACCAACACCCTCAAGCACGCGGGAGGCGGCGCTGCCGCGCAGGTCACTCTCGCCGTCGACGAAGGTGTGGTACGGGTACAGGTACGCGACAACGGCCTCGGCGGACCGGCGGCCCCGAGCCACGGCCTGCTCGGTATGCAGGAACGCGCTTCCATGTACGGCGGGGCGGCGACCGCCGGCCCGGCCGAGCGGGGCTGGCTCGTCGACGTCATCCTCAAGGAGCCCTCATGACCACCGTGCTACTCGTGGACGACCAGCAGTTGCAACGCATGGGTTTCAAGATGCTGCTCGACGGCACCCCCGAGATGACAGTGGTTGGTGAAGCCTCGGGCGGCGCTGAGGCGGTGCGGATGGTGGAACAGACCCGCCCCGACGTGGTGTTGATGGACGTGCGCATGCCCGGCATGGACGGCATAGAGGCCACCCGCCGGATCACCGCGGTCGGCTCGCGCAGCCGCGTACTCATGCTGACCACCTTCGATCTGGACGAATACGTCTACGCCGGCCTGCGAGCCGGGGCGAGCGGCTTCCTGCTCAAAGACGCCCGGCCCGAGGAGTTGATCGCCGGCATCCGCGCCGTCGCGAGCGGAGACTCGGTGGTGGCCCCCAGCCTGACCCGGAAGCTGATGGACGCCTACCTGCAGGAACCGGCAACGGCCACATCCGAGAATCCCCGCCTGAGCACGCTGAGCGAGCGGGAGCGAGAGGTTCTCGAAGCCATCGGCCAGGGAGCCACCAACACCGAGATCGCCGAACGCTTCACCCTCACCGAATCCACAGTGAAGAAGCATGTCGGGCGTGTCCTCGCCAAGATCGGAGCGCGAGACCGAATCCAGGCCGTGATCTTCGCGTACGACAACGGCCTGGTCCAACCACGGGCCTGAGCACCCACTGCCACAGCTCGGAGGCAGGTCGGATCCGGCTCCTTCCCACCGGCGCCTGCCCGCGCCGCTTGCTCAGCGGAGGCGGCCGGCGAGGTCACGCGCCGCCTCGTCGAACGCCCCGTCGGCTTCGCAAGGGCTGTGTCCTTTGATCGGTGGTGGAAAGATGTCGCCGGCCGGAGCTGTGACGCCGTTGGGGTCGCGAAGCCGTCGGTCCACCGTCGCCTGTTGGTCGGGTGCGGTCGGTGTCCCTTCGGGCCGTTGCGGCGGAAATACGCGGCCGCCGATGGGGTCGGTGTCTCGCCACAGGTTCACCCACCGCCAGTCGACCCGGTCGGCGATCTCGTGAATCACCTCGTCGTTGACGTACGCGGGAAAGAGTCGGGCGTACAACCGTCGAAGGGGCGAGCCGTGGGTCAGTAGGGCGATCCGTTCGGCGACCCGTGGCGGCAGTTGGAGCACCGTCGCGGCGAGCAGGACGGAGCCGTGGCTGTGTCCGGTGAGCACCACCGTGTTGCCGGAGTCGACGAGGTGGGTGATCCGGCAGGTCAGCTCGGGGACGGCCCGTTCGGCGTAGCAGGGTGGCGCGAACGGGTGCGCGGCTCTGGGCCAGAAGGTGCCCAGGTCCCACAGCACGCCCACGTACCTGCGGAATCCAGGGGTGCGGTAGGCGAAGATCCCGCCGATGACGAGGCCGACGATGATGGCGGCGATCAGGTAGCTGCCGACACCGATGCCGAAGTCGACGAAGCTGGCCGGCAGCCCCACGTACCGCTGGATCAGTTCGCCCGGTGGCGTCGGCAGCAGGCCGAGCGCGACCATCGTCATGCCGATTCCGGCAAGGCAGGCGTAGAGCACCGCGATTGGCACCAGCCGCTCGGTGAACCGGGCATGGGCGATGGCCTTGCGTACCTGCCGCAGCCGTGGCGTGGCATCTGCCGGCGCGTCCGGGAAGTCACGAGCAAGGATTGCCGACGCGGCGCGGATCCGTCCCGGTCGTGACGCCAACGAATCGATGCCAGCGACGACAAGTGTCACCAGCACCGCCAGCGTGAAGCCGAGGATCACCCAGACGCAGGCGCGCGGGGGGCTGGTGATCAGCGCCTCCGCGGTCGGTGCGCCCCGGTTCAGGACGTCGGACACCCGGTAGGCCAGTTCGGCGGAGAACGTCAGTGCCAGACTGATCGCCGCGACGGAGGCCGCCAGGGCGCCGAACCCGAGCGAGGGCGCGGCGTCCGACTGTCGGTCCCGGTGCCAGAACAACACCGCACCCAGGGCAGCCAGCAGCACCGCCTGACCGATGAACAGACCGACGACTGTCAGGTTGTAACCGGGCAGCCCGTTGCGCTCCGGCCAGGAGGCGGAACTGGTCAGAACGTGGATCCAGACCAGCACGGTCAGGCCGAGGGTGACCGTGCGCAGCGCGCTGACCAACCGGTCGAGCCGCCCTTCCATGGGCGCGGTCAGGGGTGGAGTGCAGAGCAGAACCGCACAGGTGACCAGCAGAAGTCCGGCAACTGCCGTCAGCGCGACGGTGCCGATCGACAAGCCCTGTGCGGCCCGAGCACCGAGCAGGCTGAGGTCCAGCGTGGCGAACGCCGCCGCGACGTGAATCGAGCGCAGTCGACCGACCAGCGGCTCGTTGTCCCACCGGCCGACGGCGGTGAGCCGGTGCGCCGCAAGAGGCTGGTCGGCCGCGCGGAAGACGTGGAAGGGGAGTGCCGGCCGCGCGCTGAGCCCCCACACCAGGCTGATGGCCGCAATTGGCGCAAGCGCGAGCACCGCCATGCGCAGTCCGGCCGGACGGCCCCCGAGCCAGGAGAGCCAACTGCGTCCGGCCAGGCACTCGGGCGAGGACATGCACTTCCACGCGATCACGTCCAGCGCGATCCCCACCATGCTCAGCACGTACATCCCGGTCAGTGTGAGCGCCAACAACCGGCACAGGGCCTTGATCACCGGGTCGGAGCCGGCTCCGGCCGGACGCATCCAGATGGCGAGGTTGATCAGCATGAACGGCAACAGGATCACCATCGCCAGCGTTCGCAGCGCGTTGCCCGCGGGCAGGTTGTTCCAGCGGTAGGCCTCCAGCGTCACTCCATCGGTCTCGCCGCCCTCGTGGTTGCCCGGCCGGACTCGGTAGAAGCCGCCCCGGTGGTCACCTGCCACCTGCTGCACGTCCGGCCGATCCAGCAGGTCCTCCGGCCCAATGGCGGACACCCCGTGCACCCGCAGCTGTACGACGCCGTCAGGCCCAGCGCGCCCGGCCGCCTCTCGCTGATCCATCCGGTACCGGCCCCCCGGCGTGTACGCGGCTCACACCGACCCGCTCGGCTGATCCGACGGCGCCCGCGTGGCGCAGCGGGCGTACCCCAAGAAGGGAGAAACAACCGTGAGCTGCGGGTGATGGGTGGGCCCGCGAAAGGTGTCTGGTCCGGAGGCATTCTTCGGGTATCGACTCGACGATCTGCCCGGCGTGGTACCAATACCCGGATAGGCGAAGCCGGCAGAGATGGGCAGCCCATGTCGACAAGGGCAGCAGCGCTACTTCGAAAGCCGGGGCAACCGCAGCGACCCAGCCTTCTGGAACTCTTCTTCGACCTGGTGTTCGTCTTTGCTCTCAATCGGGTCTCACAGCGGCTGGTCGAGGAGCTCACCGAGCGGCGGATCGTTCTCGTCGATGCGGGGGAGACGCTGCTGTTGCTGCTGGCCTTCATGGTGCTGTGGTTCGTCACGGCGTGGGTCACCGACCTCTACGATCCGCAGAGGCCGCAACTGCAGTTGTTGGTCTACACGGCTATGCTCGGCGCGCTGGTGATGGCGGTCGCCGTGCCGCAGGCATTCGGTGACAGAGGTCTGGCCTTCGCCGGCGCGTACGTCGCCGTCCACATCATTCGTGGGCTGGTCATCGTGCCGATACTGCGAGGCCACGAAGCTCAGCGCCGAGCGGCTGGGGTGTTCTTCTGGTTCACCTTGTCAGCCGTGCCGTGGATCGCCGGTGCGGTCGTGACGGATCTGGCCCGCGGGCTGTTGTGGACGCTCGCGATCGCCATCGACTGCGCGGCACTGCTGCTGTTCTATCCCGCGCCGTGGTCCCGCCCCACCCAACAGCGGTGGCCCGTCCTGGCCGAATATCTGTCCGAGCGCTACCGACAATTCTTCATCATCGCCCTCGGTGAACTGATTTTGACGACCGGCTCGGCCTACAGCGACACTTCCTTTCGGCATGTTGGCCCCGCGACTGCTTTCGCTGTCGCATTCGTCACCACGGTGCTGCTGTTTCGCGTCTACCTCTTCCGGGCGGGCCAACTGTTGCCCGAGGCGATCAGAGCCTCCGCTGAGCCCGCGCACCTCATCCGGGAGGCTTTCCTCGCGCACGTACTCATGGTCGTGGGGATCGTCGCGGTCGCCGTCGGATACGAAATCGTGATCGTACATCCGTTCGGGCACACCAACACGGCGTGGATTCTCGTTGTCCTCGGCGGACCAATGCTGTTCCTGATCGGGCGGGCCCTGGTGGAACATGCCGTGTTCGACCGGGTGTCCCACTCTCGGATCATCGGCGCTCTGACGCTTGCCGGCGCCTCGCCGTTCATGATCCTTCTGCCGCCGCTGGCCGTGGCCGTCACCGCTGTCGTCGTCCTCGCCGGCATCGCGGCTTCCGACGCCGTCCATGCCAGGGGAAAACCGCCCGAACGGCCGCACCCGCCCAATTCCTAGCTTCGAGGAAGCACGGTGATGGCCACGATGGCGCTGTTGACGACGGTGGCCGTCACGGTGCGGGTCACGGCCGCCGCCGCGGCGTCGGCACCCCAGTCGCCCCGTTCGAGTTCCTTGGCTCGCGTGATCACCTCTGACGTCCACGGGATCTCGCTGTGGAACTGCGGGAGCGTTCCGCTCGCCGAGAGCAGCGCCGCGAGCGCGGCGACACGGGCTTGCGGTTCGGCTCCGTCCACGAGGACGTGCCGAACGTCGGCGAGCAGGCGGGCCCGTCGTTCGGTCCTGCCGTCTCGCAGGGCCGTCGTCCGGAACAGGCCGAGCACCTTACGGGGCTCCTGGTCGATGTCGCCTCGCGCGATGAGCCGCTCCAACACCGGCTTACGCAGGGCGGGACCGATCGCCGCCAGCGCCGTCTGCACCCCCCGCGGCTTCTCCGCGAGGTAGTCCCACGCCGGGCGTAGAAGGCCATCCGACGGTGGGTGATCCGCCACGCTCCTGAGCCGCCCCCGGTCCGCCGTGGTCAGGTGATCGCCGAGGGCGAGGTCCGCGAGAACGGCTCCGCCGAGGACGTAGAAGAGGGTGCCCTCTCCCGCGATGGTCCCGGACCTGGGTTGGAACAGCAGCAGCAGAAGATCTTCCACCAGGGTCGGGGCGTCGAACTGGGGTTCGGTGGTCATCGGCGGGGCTCCCAGCGGAAGAGTCGGGTGGCGAGGGCGACGGCGATGGCGACCCAGGCAAGGGTGGGCGCGAGCAGGAGCAGGGAGTCGGTCACGGCGACGCCGCCGTTCCAGGCGTTCATTGTCAGTTCGGTGGCGGCGCCGCCGGGCAGGAGTCGCTTGAGCCAGGCGAGGCTCTCGGTGCCGGAGATGCCCACCCAGGTGGTCACGGCGATCACCCCGAGTGTGACGGGCAGGGTGGTGACCTGGGCGTGTTCGGGGGAGTTCGTCAGCCCGGCGGTGGCCAGCGCGAGGCCGATCAGCATGGCCAGGGCCGCGATGGTCGCCACCACGAGCAGGGCAACGTTCGCCGGTCCGCCGGCGACCACGGCCAGGGCGGTCAGGATCGCGGTCACCTGCACCACGGCGAGCACGACCACGGGCAGCAGCAGGCCGGCGAGGATGCTCGTGTCGCTTGCGGCGGTGGAGCGCAGCCGCTTGAGGAAGAGATTCTGCCGCCGGGAGGCCAGGGTGGTGACGGCGGTGGCGTAGAGCCCGAACGCGGCGATCGTGAACATGACGATCGCGGCGATGTAGCCGAGGCTCCCGATGTCGGCGAAGGTCTCGTGCTGACGGACGAAGTACGCGCTGACGACTACCGGGATGATGAGGCTGGTGATCAGCACCAGTCGATTGCGGAAGAGTTGGATCAGTTCGCTGGACGCGATGGACAACACGGTGAGGCTCCTCGCGGAAGATCGAATCAACTGTTGATGGCGCGGAAGACGTCGTCGAGCCGGGTCGGCCCTGCCGCCAGGTCCCGCAGCTCCACGGCGTGGTCCTGTGCCCAGCCGAGCAGGAGGTGCAGGTCCTTCTGCAGCTCGAAGGTCTCGACCGTGACCTTCCCGTCCGCGTCGGCGGCGGCCCGCACCGGCAGCGTCGGCGCCGATGCCGGGAGGGAGAAGCGGATGACCGCGGGCAGGGTGCGGGTCAGCTCGGAGACGGTGCCCTCCCGGTGGAAGGCGCCCTCGTGCATCAGCCCGATCCGGTCCGCGCGCTGTTGTGCCTCCTCCAGGTAGTGCGTGGTGAGCACGATGGTCGCGCCGTTCTCCCGGAGCCGGTCGACCGTCGCCCAGACGGCATCGCGGGACTGAATGTCGAGGCCGGTGGTCGGCTCGTCCAGGAAGATCAGCTCCGGGGTGCCGTAGACCGCGGTGGCGAAGTCCAGCCGCCGCTTCTCCCCGCCGGACAGCTGCGACACCTTGCGGCCGGCCCGGCCGGTGAGGTCGACCAGGTCCAGCACCCGGCCGACGTCGTCGGTGCGTCGGGTGAGCCGACCGACCAGACCGACGGACTCACGGACGGTGAGGTCCGGGGAGAATCCACTCTCCTGGAGCATGACGCCCATTCGGGGACGTACCGCCCGCCGGTCGTCGGGGCTGTGCCCGAAGACGCGTACGGTGCCCGAGGTTGGCTTCCGGTGTCCCTCGACAACCTCCAGGGTCGAGGTCTTCCCGGCCCCGTTGGTGCCCAGCAGTGCGTAGAGCTCCCCGGGCCGTACCTCGAAGGAGAGGTCCTTGACGGCGTGGAAGTCGCCGTAGGTGAGGTTCAGCCGTTCGACTTCGATGACGGGTGTGGTGGACATGCACCCATGACAGCGCGGGCGCGGCCGACCCGTCAGTGGCACCACGTCATCACCGCATGTGACGTGGTGTCACTGTTCAGGCCACCTGGCTGCCGGATACTGGGGTGGTGACCGCGAGATCGCCGCGCTTCACCGAGTCGACGCAGGGAAGGCTGCGCCGGCTCAACCTCGCCACGTCACTGCCGCCTGTGGTGTTCGCCGCTGTGGTCCTGCTCTGGACCGACGCGCGTACCTGGTGGCACATTGTCGTCCTGTTGCCGGGGGCCGTGGCGGCCGTGGTGGCCTTCGAACGGTGGACGGCCAACGACCTCGCCAGGGTCGCGCTGCCCTGCCTGGTCGTAGCGGCAGCGGTCTGGCCGCTCGGGGTCCTGGTGACCGGCAGCCCCAACGCCTACTGGGGTGTCTGCGCCGTAGGTTCGCTTTCCCTGCGCGAGGTGCGACGGCATCGGGCCCTGACGATGGCCGGGCTGTTCACCTATGTGGCCGCCGTCGGCGCGGCGCGGTTGCTGGTGCAGCGGGACGACATCGGTCACGTCCTGCTCACCTACGTCCTCATCCCGACCGTCCTCACCGTCGTCGTGACGGTCTTCACAGTGGTGGGCGAGCGGTTCTACGACCTCATCCGGGAACTCGAACAGACCCGGGAACGCGAGGCGGAGTTGGCCGTGGTCCGGGAGCGCGTGCGGTTCGCCAGCGACCTGCACGACATCCAGGGCCACACCCTGCACGTGGTCAAGCTGAAGATCGCCCTGGCCCAGCGACTGCTGCTCCGCGACAGCAGTCGGGCGGAGAAGGAGCTACGGGAGACGTACGCGCTGGTCAGCGACACCATCGCGCAGACCAAGGAACTCGCCTACGCGCAACGGCGCCTCAACCTGACCGCGGAGATCGAGAACGCGAAGAACCTGTTCGAGGCCGCCGGCATCCGGGTCCGGGTGACGCGGGAGGCCGAGGTCGATGCCCGCGCCAGCGAACTGCTCGGGCAGGTGCTGCGGGAAACGACCACCAACGTCCTTCGGCACGCACAGGCCACCCACGTGCAGATCACGCTCAGCGGGTCGGGCATCACCATCGTCAACGACGGGGTGACCGCCACCTCACCCCCGGAGTTGCGAGGGCTGGCGGCACTCCGGCAACGGGTGGCGGGCGACGGAGGTGAGCTGACCGTGGAACAGCAGCAGGGACGCTTTCGGACGGCGGCGACGTTCCCGGCCGTGCGTGCCGGCACGGAGCGGGGTGACCGCCGATGACCACCATCGTGCTCGCCGACGACGAGGCGCTGCTGCGCACGGCACTGGCCGCGCTGCTGCCGATGGAGGGCGACATCACTGTCCTCGCCGAGGCGCAGGACGGCCGTACGGCGATCGCCGCCACCCTGCGGCACCGGCCCGATGTGCTGGTCATCGACCTGGAGATGCCGGGCGTGGACGGCCTGGGCGCGGTCGCCGAGATCCGCCGCGAGCGGCCGGAGCAGGTGATCCTCATGCTGACCCGGCACGCCCGCCCCGGTGTGCTGCGCAAGGCGCTGAAGCTTGGCGTCCAGGGCTTCGTCAGCAAGTCCGCCGAGCCGGCCCACATCACGTCGGTCATCGCCACCCTGCACGCCGGAAAACGCTGGATCGACCCGGACGTGTCCGCGCTCGCCGTCACCGAGGACAACCCCCTCACCGACCGGGAAGCCGACGTCCTGCGGGTCACCGGCGAGGGCTACTCGGTCACCGACATCGCCGCTCGGCTCCACCTCGCCCCGGGCACCGTCCGCAACTACCTCTCCAACGCCATGCGCAAGACCCAGACCCGGACCCGCCACGAGGCGGCCCGCTACGCCCGCGAACACGACTGGCTGTAGCGGCGCCGACCAGCGGCGGATGCGCGATGGTGTCGGACCAGACCCAGGAATCCTTGTCGTCCAGGGGACTACTGGATGATTTCGATGAGGCCGGTGAGGTCCGTGATCTCGTATTCGACGGGCGTATCGCCCGGCAGGGTATGCCCGCGGTGGTTGATCCACGCCGCCTGGATGCCGGCCGCGTGTGCCCCGTGCACATCGGCGGTGGTCGAGTCGCCCACGTGCAGCACCTCGTCCGCACCCAGGTCCAGGGCGGCGAGCGCCCGGGCAAACATGGCCCGGTCCGGTTTGTAGGCGCGGACGTCCTCGCTGGTCACCACGGCGGTGAAGGCCAGGCCATGATGTGCCACAGCCGCGTCCAGGTCGGCGCGGTCGACGTCGGACACCACGCAGATGGGCACCGTGACCCGGGAGAGGAACTCCCGGGTACCTGGACGCAACGGCGGCGACTGCCAGTACGTGAACTGCGCCGCGCACAGTTTGGCCGGGTCACCGGGGCAGCCCACCTCAGCCATCACCGTAGCCAGGCTGCGCATCGCGCAGTCTCGTAGCGTCCGGAACTGCGGGCCGGCGGCGACCGCCTCGTACTGCCGCGCCCAGGCATCCATGACCTCGCCTCCAGAGACGGATGTCGAGGCGCCGGCGGCTACCTGTTCAGCTATCGCCTGCATGATCGCGTCGTCGTCTTCGACCACCGTGCCGTAGAAGTCCAGCAGCAGTCCCTTGATCACGTCCGCAGCGTAGTCGTCGAATCCGGCAATAAGGATCCCGGCGACGCGGTCTAACAGCCGCCAAGCCCTGGGACGTGGTGGTTGACTCCTATCCGGCATACCGCCGGACCTGGAGCCGGTGGGCGACGCTGCGCCATCTCGACCCGGACCTGAACGAGGTAACCGAGCAGTTCGATCTGGTGGTCCTCAGCGCGGGCCCGGGCGTAGCTGGGACACCAGGACGACCGTGCCGCCTCAGCGATGTTCGCGGAGGCGGCACGGACGCCGATATTCGAGCCTCGACGCCTACTCCTTCACACCCATGTTGTCGATCGGAGGAGCGCTGAGCAGCCGTCGGACGGGCAACACAGTGGTTGTCAACGCCAGCAGTGTCGTGCCGCCGAGCACCGCCGCCCAACCGAGCGGCGGGACGTACGGGATCGGGCTGCCGGTCAGTCCGTTGACGACCCCGCTCAGGGTCAGCGCCGCGATCGTCGCGCCGATCAGCACCGCGGTGCCGAGCAGCCCGGCCTGTTCGGCCTGGACCATCCTCCGAATCTGACGGCGGGTGACCCCGACCAGTTGCAGCAACGCCAACTCGCGGCGGCGGGCCAGCGCGGCCAGCACCATCGTGGTCGCCGCCGCCAGCGCCGCGTACCCCACCATCACGCCGATCAGCAGCCGGTTCAGCCAGGCGCCGAACGCCATATCGGTGCTGATCAGGCGGGTACGGGTGGCGGCGTCGAGAACCTCGGTGCCCGGATGCCCAGACGACCACGCGGCCAACGCGGTGTCGGCCTCCGGGCCGGCGCTGACCAGGATCTCGTCGTCGGTACCCCCGGCCGTGTGCCCGGCGACCGTCTCGGCAGCCAGCGTGACGTCGCCGAAGCCGAGGCCACGTCCGTAGATCGCGATGACGTCCAACGTGACAGGGGTGCCGTCGCCCAACCAGAGTTCCGCCTGATCGCCGACCTCCCAGCCGGAAGAGGACGCCTGCATCGCCGACAGGGCGACAGTGCCAGCGCGCAGGTCGGCCAGGCTGCCCTCGCGTACGGCGAGGTCCATCGTCGACGTGATGCCCGCCGGGTCGACCGACTGCGCGCTGACCGGCTCGATTCCGCCGAACGCCCGCACCACCACCTGCGTACGGCGCACACCGGTGGCCGCCCGCACCCCGGCCAACTCACGGATCTCCCGCGCCGCGTCCGCCGGCAGCCCACCCGGAGCGACAAGCACCCGCTCGGCGAGGGTGCCCGCGCTGCTCTGCGTGGTGGTCTGCCGTTCCAGGTTGTTCTGCAGGAACCAAACCGAGCCGCCGAACCCCACTGACAGCACGAGGGCGGTCAGGACGGTCGCCATGCCCTGCGCGTTGGCCCGCAGATTGGCCGCGGCCAGGTAGCCGCTGACCCGCCACATCCGCGGCAACAACGGTGTGAGCAGGCGTGCCGCGTACGCGTTGATCCTCGGTGCGAGCAGCGCCACCGCGGTGACGAACAGGTACAGCATGCCGACCGCGCCGGCCAGAGCCCCGGTCGACCCGGCGGCACCGAGCGTGAACGCCCCGGAGGCGCCGGCCGCCGCCAGCGTCAGCACGCCGGCGATCAGCCGCACCCGGCCGCTCCGCCGAGGCTCGACAGCGATCTCGCCGAGCGCCTCGATCGGCTTGATCCCGGTGACCCGGCGTGCGGCGACCAACGCGGCGAGCACCGCCACGAGGACCGCCACGAGGACCGCGGCCGGCACCGCGAACAGGCCGCCGGCCATCGGGAAGCTGGCCGGCACGAACCCCCGCCCAACCAGCTCGCCGTGCACCCAACGGGCCGCCAGCAGGCCGGCCGGGCCGCCGATCGCAGAGCCGATCAGGGCGAGCAGCGCGGCCTCGGCGACCAGCATGCGACGCACCTGCCCCGGCGTGGCCGCGACCGCGCGTAGTAGCGCCAGGTCACGTCGACGGTGCCGGACGGAGAGCCCGATGGTGCCGGCCACCACGAAGACGATCAGCAGGACGACGTACCCCCCGAAAACCGATCCGACCTCGATCAGCAAGGTCTGGGCGGCCTGATCCTCCGACTGCTCGACGTTCCCACGGTCTTTCCCGGCGTACGTCGTGGCGCCGGCCGCCGACGCGATCTCGCGTACCGGGCCGAGGTCGGCGCCGGGCACCATCCGCACGCCGATCGCATCCACCCGGCCCGGGTGGGCGGACAACCGGGCGGCCTGCGCGTCGGTGAAGAACACCGCGGTCGCACCGGTCTCGGCGGTTCCGCTCACCCGGTACGACCGGCTGACCCCGCCGACGACCAGGTCGATGCGGTCGCCGGGTGCCGCGCCGAACCGGGTGTCGACGAGCACCTCGTCGTCGGCCCGTGGCGCGGCACCCGCGCCGATGGGACGGCCGGTGAAGGCGTACGTGTCCCAGCCGTGTCCCACGGCAGCGGGTGAGCCGATCAGCACCCCTTCGTCGCCGGTGACGGCCGCGACGCCCGGCACCTGACGGATCTGCTCTACCAGGGCCGCGTCCACAGTGCCGCCCTCGGGCAGTGTGACGGTGCTCGTGGTGGTATCGCCGCCGAACTCCTTGAACGTGTGGCTGACAGTGCGGTTGGCGACGACCACGTCGGCAGTTGCCCAGAGCCGTGGCTCCGTGCGGAAACGCAGCCCGGACTCGACGAGCGTGCCCATCGCTACCAGGATCAGCACGCCGGCGATCAGGGCTAGCAGGGTGGCGGCGGCGGGGCCGGCGCGGTGTCGCAGCAGGCGGGCGGCGAGGCCGATCATCGGACGACCCGCCGATCCAGCGATGCCAGATGCTCGGCGATACCGGCGGCTCCGAGCTGCGGAAGGTCGGCGACGATCGCACCGTCGGCCAACACGAGCACGCGGTCCGCGTACGACGCGGCGATCGGATCGTGGGTCACCATCACCACGGTCAGCCCGTGTTCGTCCACGACCCCGCGAAGCAGCGTCAGCACCTCCGCCGCGGTCCGCGAGTCGAGGGCGCCGGTGGGTTCGTCAGAGAAGATCACCTCGGGGCGGGTGGCCAGCGCCCGGGCGATCGCCACCCGCTGCTGCTGGCCGCCGGACAGCGCGGCCGGCCGGTGGTGCAGTCGGTCGGTGAGGCCGACCCGCTCGACCACCTGGGTCAGCCAGGCCCGGTCCGGCCGGACGCCGGCCAGGCGCAGGGGCAGCACGATGTTCTCCTCGACGGTGAGCGCGCCGATCAGGTTGAATGCCTGGAAGACGAACCCGATCCGGGTACGACGCAGCTCGGTCAGACGGGTCTCGGACAGCCCCGACAGGTCGGTGCCTCCGATGACCACCCGACCGGAGGTGGGCCGGTCGAGCCCGGCCGCGGTCTGCAGCAGCGTGCTCTTGCCGGAGCCCGAGGGCCCCATCACCGCGGTGAAGGTGCCCCGGTCGAAGCCGACATCGATACCCGCGAG
The DNA here is from genome assembly GCF_018070365.1 of Micromonospora sp. D93. Lineage (NCBI taxonomy): Bacteria > Bacillati > Actinomycetota > Actinomycetes > Micromonosporales > Micromonosporaceae > Micromonospora > Micromonospora sp. D93. The sequence continues at coordinate 339,621 of NZ_JAGPXW010000004.1, forward strand.
CGCAGTCACCTGGTTGCGGCCGGCGTCGTACACGCGGGTGAGGTGTTCGACGCGTACCGCCGGTTCGACGGTCTGTCCCGGATAATCCGGCATTCTGGTGGCCTCTCTCCGTGTCATCGGCAAGAACTGCGCGCACCAGAAACCTATTGACGTGCGAGAACGGCGACCATCCCGTGGGCTGCCAGGTCCGGGTACAGCAGGCGCTACCGTCGATCGCCGTTCAGGTAGCGCAGCACCGCGGTGACCCGGCGGTCGGCCTGGTCGTCCGGTGGAAGCTGAAGCTTCGAGAAGATGCTGCGGATGTGCTTGTGCACCGCTCCGTCCGTGACGAACAGCCGTTCGGCGATCGCGCTGTTGCCAAGCCCTTCGGCCATCAGCCCCAGCACCTCACGCTCACGCGGCGACAGCTCGCTCAGCGCCGTGTCCGTCCGGCGGTTGCGGGCGAGCAACTGCGCCACCACCTCCGGGTCGATCACGCTGCCGCCGTCCGCCACGCGGTGCAGCGCGGTGAGAAACTCCTCGACCCGGCCCACCCGCTCCTTCAACAGATAACCGAGCCCGACGGCGCCGACCGAGAACAGGTCGGTGGCGAACGCCTGCTCGACGTACGCCGACAGGACCAGCACCGCGAGGCCGGGGCGACGCCGCCGGGCCTCCACCGCGGCCACGATGCCCTCATCGGTGTGGGTCGGCGGCATCCGTACGTCCACGATCGCGACGTCCGGCGCATGGTTGTCGACGGCGACCAGGAACTCGCCCGGAGTACCGGCCGTGGCGACCACGTCCAGATCCTCCGCCCGCAGCAGCAGAGCCAACCCCTCACGCAGCAGCGGGTCGTCCTCGGCGATCACGATCCGCATGGCAGCTCCACGTCCATTCTCGTCGGCCCTCCCGGAGGGCTCGTCAGTGTCATCCGGCCGTCGTACGCCTCGACCCGCCGGCGGATACCGGCGAGCCCTGAGCCACGTGTCTCGTCCGCGTCGCCGTGCCCGTCGTCCTCAATGCACACCAGCAGCCGGCCGCGCTCGCGGCGTACGTCCACGTCCACCTGGCTCGCACCGCTGTGCCGGACGACGTTTGTCAGCGCCTCGGCCACCACGAAGTAGGCGGTGGCCTCCACTGAGGCCGCGCACCGCACAGCCACGTCCACCTCAAGTCGGCAGGGCACCACGCAGCTTCCGGCCAGGCCCGCCAGCGCGCCGGCGAGACCCCGGTCGTCCAGCACGGGCGGCAGGATCCCGCGCACCACCGTACGCAGCTCGCCGAGTGCCTGTTCCGCGGCGTCCTGCGCCTGCCCGAGGATCTCGTCGGCGCGGTCCGGATTGCGGCGCGCGGCCCGCCGCGCGGCGCCCAGCAACACGTTGACCGCTACCAACCGGTTCTGGGTGCCGTCGTGCAGCGACCGCTCGATCCGGCGCAGTTCGACAGCGTGGGCGTCCAGCGCCGCAGCGCGGGTGGCGGTCAGCTCGGCCACCCGCAGCGACAGGTCGACACCCGGCGGCGGAGGCAGCAGCAACCGGCCCGGCCATGCCTGGAGACGGGCCAGGACCGGGCTGAACCAGATCGCGGCGGCCAGCCAGCCCACCCCGAACAACCCGACCGCGAGTGCCTCGGACAATCCGTCGATGCGCCACCAGACGATCCCCGGCCCGCCGGCGTCGGCAGGGAGCAGCTCGTACCACAGCGGGAACGTGACGTACTGCACGGCAGAGAGTGGCAGCACGAGGCCGACCAGCCCGGTCACCGGGCCGACGAGCGAGTACAGCCCGATCCAGCCGAACTCCCGGCGTACGAAGGGATCGCGCGTCGCCGTCCGCAACCCGGCCGGCGCCGGCCCCGGCGTGAGGATCGGCTCACCCCAGCGGGACAGCCGGGCCCGCTCGCGGTCGGCCACCGAGCGCACCGCCCGCAGAGCACCAGGCGCCGCCAGCAGCCCCACCCCGCCCAGGCAGGTCACCGCAACGATCGCCGCCCAGAGCAGCGCGCCCAGCGCCAGCGCGGCGGTGCCCAGCCCTCCGGCGAGGTGCTCCAGGGCGTCGACCGAGGCGCGAACGCGGCCCCGCACGTACGTCATCGACCCACCTCCCCCGCCAACATAGGCCACCGCGGGCCCCGCCCGGCAACGCCCGGCGCGGAAGGTGCAGCCTGCTGTACCACTGTCGTCGAGCTGGCGGGATCGGCCCCGCCGCGCCGTCCGCCTAGCGTTGACGGAGTCGAGGAACGTTCGCCGAAGGGGGTAGTCATGACCGATCCGTACCGCATCACCGAAGCCACGGTCGACGCATCGAAGAAGCCGGGCGGCGGCCTGCTACGCCCGCTGCTGTGGCTGGTGCTCTTCGTCAGCGCCGCGGCCAACGTGGTGCTGTCGACGGCGGCGGACAACCAGTGGATCAGCTCGGCGTTCGGCCTGGTGGCGGTGCTCAGCGCGGTCGCGCTGATCGTTCACCACCGCCGTAACCGCGCGCGAGAGTCGTAGGGACACGAACGCACCCCCGTCGCGCTCGATCACCCTCGCGGAGCCGGCGCCACGAGCGCCGGCCCCGCTGTGGTCGACCTGCTCAGGCGCGGTAGAAGGAGCACTGGAAGGCCATGTCGTCCACCCGCACGGCACCGCTGCCACCGAGCAGGGAGACCCGGACGAACACCTGGCTCGGACCGTTCGCGTAGCTGGCCACGTCATGCCGCCGCCAGACGGTGTCGGTGATCCGGACGGTGCGCAGCGCGAGGTAGGTCCAGCTCGCCGGATCGATCACCTCGACGTTGAGCACCGCCGGCCCGCTGACCGCCCGGACGAAGAACCCGCCGCCGCAGGTGGTGGAGTGCCCGGCGGTACGCGGCCCCACGGTGAGCAGCTTGCCCACCCCGGACCAGCCACCGGTCGAGGTCGTGAGAATGGCGTTGTTCGAACCGGACCGGGCCGTTCCGGTACCCAGCTCGTAGGCTCCGCTTCCGGCCCCGGAGCGGTGGAACTCCCACACCGCTGCCGGATTCCCCTCGAACCCGTCGGTGTGTTGCCAGAGGTCCGCCTGGGCGGGGCCGACGGCAACGGTCAGGGCCACTGCCGTCGCCATGACGGCCGCGGCGGTGAGGCGTGCGGCTCTGGTGAATGCGGTTCTCATCCCTGTCTCCTTCGCTCGTCGCCGCTCGTCACGGCGCGCCGTAGATGACGACCTGGTACGCGTTGATCGCCTCTCCCACCGGCTGATGCCAGGTTCGCGGCGTGGAGTTGCACTGGCTGCCGTTCCGATTGGCGTGCGAGTTCAGCCCGTACGCGGTGTTGGTGGCGAAGAGCGGCCCACCGCTGTCGCCGCCGAGGGTGCAGATGTTGGTCTCGACCATCTGGCGTACGGTGCCGCCCGTGCCGTTGACCGTCACGTTGGTCCTGAGCACGGAGCCGCACCTGAATCCGGTGGTCCTGCCCGAGTTGCAGACCGACAGCCCGCTCACGGCCGTCGCCCAACCGTGGATGCTGCGGCTCGTGTTGTTCCACAGGTTGATGGTGCCGGTCGCCCAGACCGACGAACCGTTCATCCAGATGAGGCCGAAGTCGTTCTCCGGATAGTTGCTCTCCAGCGACGGCCCGACGTCCTGGCCGTTGGGCAGTGTCCAGTGCGGGTAGCCCTGGGTGCAGTGGCCGGCCGTGATGATGTAGTTGAATGTGTAGTCGGTGGCGGTGAAGCCGACCGAGCAGCCGCCCAGCGAGTCCCCGCTGGAGATCCCGACGTTCGGCTGGATCTGGCCGGCGCTGGTCTCGAAACGGACCGCCGCGCCGAACTTGCGCGCCGCCGAGCTTTGCGCGGCGTTCTTCGCCCCCGACGCCGGCAGGCTCACCACCACCTGGTTGGTCTTCGGGTCCACCCCCCAGGTCGTGTTCGGTTCACTCGGCGTGGCCTCCAACGCCCGCTGGATTTTCTGGAGTTGCCGTTCGCCACGAGCGACGAGGCGGGCCTTCGCGCCAGTGGCGGTCACCTTCGCGGCAGCCGCGGCGTCGGTGACCGTGACAACGAGGTTGCCGTCGGACAGGTACGCGCCGCCCGAGCTGGCACCCAGCTCGGTGGTCAACTGGTTGGCGAGTCGCACGTTGGCGTTCTCGGCACTGATCAGCTTCTCGGCGGCATCGCGGCTGATGCCCCGCTGCTCGGCGATCGCCTCGGCCATGTCCGCCGCCCCGTCCGCCTGGGCCCTTCCGGCGACGCCTCCGGCGGGAGCCAGGGCTGCCCGGCCATCGGTGCGGGCCGGATCCGCCGCGCCTCCGGGCCGGGCCGGTTGGTCGACGGGCCCAGCCGCTGCGGCCGTCGGGACGAAGGCCACCGACGCCACGACGGCGAGTGCCATTGCGAGCAGGGACCTGCGACTTGGCCTTGTCGTACGCGGGTGGCTGACAACAGGTTCTGACATTCACCGCTCCGATCACGAGGGGGACTGGTCGGCCAGGTCAGGAGCCGGATGGCCCGGACCAGACGGCAATCCTCGCAATCGGGAGGGGGCCGCGAGTGAGATGTTGGACGCGGCTGGACACGGCTGGACACCTGGCTCCGGAAGCGCCAGGGGGCAGTCAGATCAGGGCTGAGGTCGGTAGGGTGCCGGCCATCCCTTGATGTCGTCCTCGGCATGCCCCACGTGAGATCCACCGATTCGAAGGAAGGCCGGCATGAGTGGCCCACGCGAGACTTTCCTCCGACTGGTGAATGGTGTCTGCGACGGCCCGTACGAAGACTTGGCCGACCTGTACGCCGAACAAACCCATGTCACGCATCCGTTCCACCCGCTCAACCCGCCGCCGCTGCTTAGCCGCAGCGAACTGCACGAGCACTTCACCGCGACGCCTCCGGTTGCCCGGACGCTGAACCGTAAGCCGGTCGACGTGCGGATTCATGAAACCGCGGACCCGGAGGTGATTGTCGCCGAGTTTGCCTATCAGGGGCGGGTCACCGAGACAGGTGAGGCATTCACGGTGCCCTGCGTCTTCGTGATGCGTATCCGCGATGGGCTCATCATCGAGTCCCGGGACTACATTGACCACGTCGCCAGCGCGCGGGCCTGGGGTCAACTCGACAGCCTCTTGACAGCACTCCGTCCGCAGGAAAGCACCACCATCGAGGGTGCGGCCCGACCCTGATTCACGCCCGACGCCTGCGCACCCTGCCTGCGGCTCCACGTTCCCGCAGGTCAGGGGCGGTGCGGGGTCCTCAGTGAATTCCTTCGCTGAGGCCGGGAGCATGCCGACACCCACGGGTGGGGCCAGGGAACTCGTGGTCAGGTGAACGGCCGGTCACTATCTGCTCGGAGTCGGGACGCGTCGGGTCCGGTCCCCGGTCCAGGCCGCTTCGAGGATCGCGGTCAGGCTGGCGGTGTCGGTCGGGCCTGGATGGTTCTGGATCAAGCGGGTGACGCCACTTGCCATCTCCGCGAAGCGCGGGAGGTCGGCGCGTGCCACGCCGATGTCCGCCAGGGTGCGGGGGATGCCGATGTCGGCAAGGAGCCCGTCGAGCCAGGCGAGGAACGTCTCTGCGGCCTCGGCATCCGAGGCGTCGGTCACGTCGAGCCCGCACACCTTGGCGAGGATCGCCAACCGGTCGCTGATGGCATCCCTGGCCGCGTCCAGGGCGTAGGGCAGTAGCAGCCCGACGCCCAGGCCGTGCGGCGTGTGCGTGGCTGCGCCGATGGGGTACTGGAGAGCGTGCGGGGCCGCGTTGCCCGCGTGGGAAAACGCGAGCCCGGCGAGCATCGAGCCGTAGGACATGTCCGCTCGCGCGTCCGTGTCGCCTCCGTCCCTGACAGCACGACGCAAGCTACGGGCGATCCGCTCGGCGGCCAGGAGCGCGTAGTGGTCGGTGATCGGGTTGCGGCCGAGGAACACCTGCTCCACAGGGTCGCGCGGTCCGTGGGCCCGGGGTCGCGCGGTGTAGCTCTCCACCGCGTGGCAAAACGCGTCGATGCCGGAGTGGGCGGTGACGGTCGGAGGGCAGGTGTAGGTGAGTTCGGGGTCGACGATGGCGAAGTCGGGCACGATGTGGACGCTGGAAACCCCCACCTTCAGTTCGCGGTCCGGGTCGGTCAGCACCGAGACCGGTGTGAGTTCGGAGCCGGTGCCTGACGTCGTCGGGACCGCGACGAGAGGAATCGTCGGCCCCGGCACCTTCGACTCGCCGTAGTAGTCGCGCGGAGTCCCACCGTGGCGCCGGATGACGCCGACGATTTTGGCGAGGTCGATCACCGTGCCACCCCCGATGGCGAGGATCACGTTGGCGTCCACCTCGGCGGCGACCGAGACGGCCAGGGCGACATCGGTGAGTGGCACGTCGGGAGTCGCGTCGGAGAACACCGCGACGACCTCGACCTTTTCCCGTACGGCGGCCACGATGTCGGCCACGCCCGGCTGCCCCAGAAGAACCTGGTCGGTCACGATGAGGACTCGGGAGCCACTCTCGGCCACCACTCGTGGGATGTTCTGCGCGACCCCTTCGCCCACGATCAGCTGGCGTGGTCCGCGGACGGTCTCAAGCATGTCAGTGCCTCTCCGGAACGTCGGCGGCGATGTGCTGGGCGGACGTCCAGGTCACCTGCGTGACCGGGACGGCGTCGGCAGGGTTGGCCGCCCGGGTGGCGCGGGCGCGCGCGGCGTGCGCGCGGCGCGGCGGGCCGGTCACGGTAGGTCGATCGCCACGTAGGTGAGGTCGAGGTACTCGAGGATGCCCTCGTGCGACCCCTCCTTGCCGATCCCGGACTGCTTCACGCCTCCGAACGGAGCTGACGGGTCCGATATCAAACCACGGTTGATGCCGAGCATCCCGGTATCGAGCCCCTCGGCGAACCGGAGCGCCCGCTGAAGGTCACGGGTGAAGACGTACCCGGCCAGGCCGTGCTCGGTGTCATTGGCCTTCGCCATCACCTCGTCGTCGGACGTGAACGAGATGATCGGCGCCACCGGGCCGAAGATCTCCGCCTCCAGCATCCGTGCGTCGTCGGGCACGTCGACGATGACGGTGGGCGGGTAGAAGTGGCCCGGTCCATCCGGACGCTCGCCGCCCACCACGACCCGGGCGCCGCGATCGACCGCGTCGGCGACGAGCTCGTCGATCTTGGTGACCGAGGCCTCGTCGATCAACGCTCCGACGTTCACGCCGTCGTCGAGACCATGGCCCACCGACAGTGCGCCCATCCGCTCGGCGAAGCGTGCCGTGAACTCCTCGCGCACCGGCTCCTCGACGTAGATCCGGTTGGCCGCGATGCAGGACTCGCCGATGTTGCGCATCTTGGCCACCATGGCGCCGTCGAGCGCGACGTCCAGGTCAGCGTCGGCACACACGATCAAGGCCGCGTTGCCGCCCAGTTCCATGGAGGTGCGCAGCACGTTGTCCGCGGCCTGTCGTAGCAGCACGCGCCCGACCTCGGTCGACCCGGTGAACGAGAGCTTGCGGGTCCGACCGTCGGCCAGCAGTGCGGAGACCACCTTCCCGGAACGCTTGGTGGTCACCACGTTGACGACGCCCGGGGGAACGCCGGCCTCCTCCATGATGCGGGCCAGCAACAGCATGGTGAGTGGCGTCTGGCCTGCCGGCTTGGTGATCGTCGTGCAGCCCGCGGCCAGTGCAGGAGCGATCTTGCGGGCACCCATGGCCAACGGAAAGTTCCAGGGCGTCACGAAGACGCACGGTCCGACCGGCTTCGGCACGGTGAGGATGCGATATCCACCTGCGGGAGCGATGCTGAAGCGGCCCTCGACGCGCACCGCCTCCTCGGCGAACCAACGGAAGAACTCGGCGCCGTACGCCACTTCCCCCCGCGCCTCGGCGAGCGGCTTGCCCATCTCGAGCGTTATCAGCCGGGCGATGTCCTCGGATCGCTCGGTAAGTGCCCGGTACGTCGCGGTCAACAACTCCGACCGTTTCCGCGGCGGGGTCGCCGCCCACTCCGCCATTGCCCTGCTCGCCGCGTCCAGAGCGGCGAGCCCGTCAGCGGCGTCGGCGTCCGCCACCTCGGCGATGGTCTTGCCGGTGGCCGGGTCCTCGACGGCGAAGGTGGCGCCGCTTGCGGCGTCGCGCCAGGCGTCGCCGATCCGGAGCCGCCGGTGCTCGGGGGCCAGGACGTTCATCGGGTCACTCATTGCGTCGCCTCCTGTGATCTTCCTGGTGATGTCCGGCGTGCCTCAACGATCGCGCCACGCGTGTCGACGGACGTGTCACCCGGCGCGGTTATCGCCCAGCCTCGGACAGCGACAGCCCGGTGCCCGCATCGAACAGGTGCGCACGGTCCAGGTCGACAGTGACAAGCAGCCGCTCGCCCGGCGTACCGGTGACTGTGGGTCGTGCCTTGACCTTGAGGATCTCCGTCCCCACTCGGACGTCGACCACCGTGCGGTCACCCAGCGGCTCAAGTCCGTAGAGTTCCCCCGACAACGACGCGTTCCCACGCTGCTCGACGGACAGGTCCTCCGCGCGCAGGCCCAGCAGCAACGCACGACCGTCCTCGGCCGTGGTCCAGCGGGGCCGCGGCAGCGTCCAGCCCTCCGCACCCACCAGACGATCTCCCTCGGCGCGGCAGGCGAGCAGGCTGATCGGCGGGCTCCCGACGAAGCCGGCGACCCACTGGTTGGCGGGACGCTCGTACACCTCGGTCGGCGTTCCGACCTGTTGCACCTTCCCCTCCTTGAGGACCGCGACCTGGTCGGCCATGGACAGGGCCTCGACCTGGTCGTTGGTCACGTAGACGAAGGTTGCTCCGAGGCTCCGGTGGATGCGGGTGAGCTCGGTGCGCATCTCGACGCGGAGCTTGAGGTCGAGGTTCGTCAGCGGCTCGTCCATGAGAAACGCGCGTGGGCGACGGACCAGCGCCCGGGCCAGGGCGACACGCTGCATCTCACCGCCCGACAACTGCGCGGGACGACGCTGCAGCAGACGTTCGATGTGCAGCAGGCTCGACATCTGCTCGACGGCAGCGGCGATCTCGCTCGAAGAACAGCGGCGTGCCCGCAGCGGCGAAGCGATGTTGTCGTACACCGTGTGTCGCGGGTAGAGGGCGTAGCTCTGGAAGACCATGGCCAGGTCGCGTGCGGCCGGGGTGTCAGCTGTCGCGTCCCTCCCGTCCAGATGCACCGACCCGGCGTCAAGCTTGTCGAGGCCGGCGATCGCCCGCAGGGTCGTCGTCTTGCCTGCCCCGGAGGGCCCGAGCACGACGAAGAACGAGCCGTCCGGCACGTCCAGCGTCACCCCGTCCAGGGCCTGAACCCTGCCGAAGGACTTGCACAGCCCACGCACTGCCACGGTTCCCATCAGGCCACCAGCTCTTCCGTGCTCACGTCGTAGACCGCCGGGGTCGCGCCGGTGTGCCGTAGCCCGACCTTTGCGTCAGTGGCGAAGCGGACAGTCGGTGGCATCCGAACCCGTACGTCGCGCTGGCCGTTGTGGTCAACCACGTAGATGATTTCGTCGCCCAGCCACTCCGCCGAGACCACGCGGGCCGGTACCGAACGATCCGCGCCTGGTTCGGTGACTTCCAGCGCCTCCGGCCGGACGCCTGCGACCAGGCTGCGGTCGCGCGGCAGGCCCGGCGGTGGCGTGAGGACCAGTCCGCCCAGACCGCGCAGCTTCCCGTCGGCCACCTCCACCTCGATCAGGTTCATCGGCGGGGAGCCGATGAACGCTGCGCAGAAGAGACTCGCCGGACGGTCGTAGACCTCCAGCGGCGTGCCGATCTGCTCGACGCGGCCCTTGTTGAGGATGGCGATTCGGTGGCCGAGAGACATCGCCTCGACCTGGTCGTGGGTGACGTAGACCATCGTCGCCCCCAGCTCTCCCTGCAGGTGCTTGATCTCCGTGCGCATGTCCGCCCTCAGCTCCGCGTCCAGATTGGTGAGAGGTTCGTCCATGAGGAATGCGCGCGGTCGTCGCACCAGGGCGCGAGCAAGCGCGACGCGCTGCTGCTCCCCGCCGGACAGCTGGCGCGGTCGCCGGTCCAGGAGCGGACCGAGCCGCATCAGCCGGGCGGCCTCCTCGACCCGCTCGTGCACCTCCGGCTTGGGCAGTCCCTCGGCCCGCAGTGGGAACGCCAGGTTGTCGCGGGTCTTCAGATGTGGGTAGAGGGCGTAGAACTGGAACACCATGGCGATGTCGCGTTCGGCGGGCGGCAGGTCGTTGACCAGCGTGTCGCCGATGCGGATGTCGCCAGTCGTCTGCCTCTCCAGGCCGGCTATGGCCCGCAGCGTGGTCGTCTTGCCGCAGCCCGAAGGGCCGAGCATCACGAACAGCTCGCCGTCGCCGATGGACAGGTCCACGTGATCAACCGCGACCGTCCCGTCCGGGTAGCGCTTGTGCAGGGCTGTCACCTCGATGCCCGCCATCAGCGTCGCACCGCCCCGAGCGTCACACCGGCGACGAGGTGCTTGCGTACCAGGTAGGCGAAGACGAGCACCGGTAGGGCGAACACCACGGAGGCGGCGGCCACGAGACCCCAGTCCACTGTGGTGCCGCCGATGAGGCCGGCGATGGCGGGCGGGGCCGTCCGCACGTTGTCACTGGAGGTGAGGAAGATGGCGAACACGAACTCGTTCCACGAGAAGATGAGTGCGAAGACCGCCGTCGCGGCGATACCGGGCACGAGCAGGGGAAGGGTGAATTTCCAGAACGCCTGCAAACGGGTGTAGCCGTCGAGCATGGCGGCGTCCTCGTACTCGGAGGGCACCTCGTCGACGAACCCCTTCATCATCCAGATCGTGAACGGGACGTTGAACGCGGCGTAGATGAGAATCAGCCCGAGCTTGGAGTCGATGAGTCCGACTTGGCGGTACATGAGGAAGATCGGGACCACGACCACCACGGGCGGCATGAAGCGGGTGGACAGGATGAAGAACAGTTGATCCTTCCTGGCCTTCACCGCGAAGCGTGAGTAGGCCCAGGCCGCCGGGACCCCCAGCACGGTGGCCAGCACCGTGGAGACCCCGGCGACCACGACGGAGTTGAGGAACGCGACGGACAGGGCCGAGCGACCGCCGTCGGGGGAGACGAACACGTCTTTGTAATGGTCCAGAGTGACAGTGAAGCCGAAGAACTCGGCCGGGATGGCGTAGACGTCGCGGTTCTCCTTGATGGACGTCTCGATCATCCACAGCACCGGGAAGAGCATCACGACGGCCAGCACGGTCAGCAGCGCGACCTCCAGCACCGAGCGGCCCCGGCCGCCGAGGCGGCGCGTCGGGGGCGTGTGATCCGCGGCAGGACCCGTGGACACGGCCTCGTCGACGGAGACGGCCATCAGCCCTCCTTGAGCTTGTTCAGGTAGCGCAGGTAGAACTGCGTGAGCACGATGACGACGAGGACCATGAGAATCCCGTACGCCGAGGCGGTTCCGGTGTTGAAGCCCAGGAACGCGACCTTGTAGACGTGGAACGACAAGGTCTCGGTGGAGACACCCGGACCACCGCTGGTGAGGATGTAGACGAGGTCGAACAGGCGGAAGGCCTCGATGGCCCTGAACAACACCGCGATGAGGAGCAGCGGCCACACCAGCGGAAGGGTGATGTTGCGGAACCGGAACCATTCGGACGCCCGGTCGATCGAGGCGGCCTCGTACAGGTACTTCGGAACCGCGGTAAGGCCCGCGAGTGCGATGAGCATGATGAACGGCGTCCATTGCCAGGTGTCGACCACGATCAGGGAAACCAGTGCCGTTCGCTGCCGGGTGAGCCACTCCACCTGCCCCAGGCCGATCGAGCCGAGCATGCTGTTGATCACGCCGAACTGCGCATCGAGCATGAATCGCCAGAACAGCCCGACCACTACCGGCGACAGCATCATCGGAACCAGGAACAGGGTGGTCAGCAGTCCTCGCCCGTGTGTGCGCCGTGAGATCAGGTAGGCGATGGCGAAGCCGAGCACGGTCTGTAGGCCGACCGCGCCGATCACGTAGATCAACGTCGTCAGGGCCCTCTGGTGGACCTGCGCCGACGTCAGGATGGCGGTGTAGTTGCCGAACCAGAGGAAATGGGCGGGCCCCCCGCGGGTGGCCGAGTAGTCGGTGAAAGACAGGTACAACGCCCACAGCAACGGGAATACCGACATCGCGAGCAACAGCAGCAGCGCGGGGGAGATGAAGGCGACGGCGAGCCCGCGGTCGCTCAGCCCGCGGGACCGGCCCCGTGCAGGCGGCGTCGCGGACGCCACCTGCCCGGGGTCGTCGGTCGTCAGAGGGGCGGGGTCACTCACAGTCCGCCGCCGCCCTTGCGGCCGCTGGAGTCGAGTACGCTCTGCTGCTCCTTGGCGATGTCGTCGAGCGCATCCTTCGGCTTCTTCGCGCCGTTGAGAGCTGCGTTCACGTTGGTGTTCTCAATGTTGACGAGGCGGGCGTACTCGGGCACGTTCCACATGTCCCGCATCCGTGGGACCGAGTCGGTGTAGACCTGGTTGAACGGCCCGGCATTGAGGAACTCGGGCGACTCCAGGGCGTCCGTACGCGATGGCACGCCACCGGCCGCGGCCCACTTCTTCTGGACATCAGCCCGCTCGAACCACTCCATGAAGTTCAGGGCCTCGGCCTGGTTCGCCGTGGAGGAGTAGGCCGACACGTGCATCCCCATACCGCCGAGAGGGACCAGGTTCGTCTTCTGGCTCGGTAGGGTGGCGAAACCCAGCTTGTCGAGAATCTGCTCCCGCGTGGTGCCGAGCGTCGACTCCTTCGGATCCAGCAGGCCGCCGCTGGCGGCGATCCAGTTGAACGCGATGCATGCCTTGCCCTGCGCGACCGCCGCGTTCACCTCGTCGATGAACCAGTTGCCGGAGCCCTTGGCGGTCAGCGGCTTCATCTTGTTGACCAGGACGTCCATCGCTTCCTGGCCCGCTGCGTCGTTGAGGACGCCGTCGATCTTGCGCGTCTTGGAGTCCCAGAGGTTGCCGCCGTAGACGCCGTTGACAGTGTTGTAGGTGACGGCCGCGGCGTCGGAGCCGTTGGCCTGGTGGAAAGCCAGCCCGCTGACGCCGGGGTTGTCCGCCTGGCACTTCTCGGCGGCTGAGATCATCTCGTCCCAGGTCTGTGGTGGCTTGTCGCCGATCAGGTCCTTGCGGTAGATCATCGTCCAGGTGTCGCCGAGCAGCGGCAGTCCGTACAGGCTGGCGTTCTCGTCGCGCTTGCCGGTCTCCGCCTGGGGGTACTGGCCGTAGGCCGCCAGGAGGTACGGGTTGTAGGCCGTGACGTCGATGTTCTTCTTGACGAAGTCGGTGAGGTCGAGGATGTTGCCGTTCGTCACGGCCTCGCCGATGTGTTGCGAGTCCAGGATCGCGATGTCGAAGTCGGTCTTGTGCGCGGCGAACTGGGTGAACATCGCGTCGTGCCAGTTCGCGTTCGGCACGGTGTTGACCTTGATGGTCGCGTTCGGCCGTTCCTTTTTGTACTCCGCGTTCGCGAAGGCTTCGAGTGCTTTGGCGGGCGGCCACTCGAACCAGATGAAGCTGAGGGTCAGCGGGTCCTTGGTGAGCTCCGGGATGGTCGCCGGCGCCTTGGGGGCGCTCGCCTTCGCGTCGTCGTCCTTGCCGTCGCCGCAAGCCGTCGCGGTCGTGGCCACCAGCAGCATGGCCGCCGTCGCCAGCTGAACCCTTCGACCGGGAGCGGACATTCGTCCTGTTCGCTTTGGATACCGCATCTTCTTGCCTGCCTTCTGGGTTGGGGACTTCTAGAGCCTCGCTATGTGCTTCGCCGAGCAGTTGCCGGGTCGTTCAGGTGCGGTGCCGGGCAGTCGCGGGGCCGAACCGCGGACCGGTGTCACGAGATCGAAGTAGAGCGATGGCGGGCGGTCCCGCGATGGTGCAGGATGACGAGCATCCGGCACTTTTCCTATACGATCGAGTGGGGGCGTCAGCATCCCGCAGCGTTGTGACTGATGTCAACAGGTTCCCGAAGACGCAAGAAAGGACCTCACGTCACGATGGACGAGGAAGCGATGACCGCACCGGGCCGCAGGGCCGTGACGGGTGGAGTGCCGCCAGGAAGATCTGGCGGCCGGCTTGCCGACGAGGTGTACGACACCCTGCTCGGACAGCTGATGTCGCTACGGATCGAGCCCGGGTCCCGCGTCACGATCGACGTCCTGGCACGAGAGCTCGGGGTCTCGCAGACACCGATCCGAGACGCCCTGAACCGCATGGAGGCCGAGGGTCTGGTCGTGCGGGTGCCCCATGCCGGCTACCGCATTCCGCCGCAAATCACCCGTCATCGATTCGAGGACATGCTCGAGGTCCGCCTGCTCCTCGAGCCGGCGGCGGCACGCAGATCCGCCGAACGCGCGTCCTCCGCGCAGGTGGCCGGTCTGCGACGAATGCTGGAGGAGATGGCGGAGCTGGAGGGGGGCAACGGGCCCACGGCCTATGGCGCCTTCGGGCTACGCGACGCCGCTTTTCACGATCTCGTCGCCCTGAGCGCGGAGAACCAGGTCATCCGTGAGGCGCTCGCTCGCCTGCACAGCCACGTGCACCTCTTCCGGCTTCACCACGACACCCAGGTCACCCACCTGGCCATGGCCGAGCACGAGGAAGTGGTGGCCGCGATCGCCGCGCGTGACCCCGACGCCGCCGCCTACGCGATGCGTCGGCACATCCTGCGATCCGGCGAGCGTTTCCGACGATTGTTCGACGAGGTCAAGGGCGCGGACGGAATGGCGGTAGAGGCTTGACGGGCGGGCTGGGCCGAGGAATGCTAACAATCGATCGGATCGGATTGGATCGACACCACCCGCCCCCAGACGCGAGGAGAAGCAGGTGCCCAGAGCGCTGCTCCTGACCGGCGACGCCGCCGAGGAGCTCGACACCATGTATCCCTACTATCGCGTGCAGGAGGGCGGCTGGGACGTCGACGTCTCGTCACGGACGCTGCGTGACGTGCAACTGGTCATCCACGAGTTCGACCCCAACTCCGACGCCTACGTGGAGAAGAACGGCCGGAAGCTGCCGGTCGACGTGCCCTGGGCCGAGGTCGACGTCGAGCGCTATGACGCCCTCATCATCCCCGGGGGACGTGCCCCCGAGTGGATCCGGGTGGACGCCGACGTCAGGCGCATCACCGAACACTTCTTCGCGCGCAACCTCCCCATCGCGCTGGTGTGCCACGGCGCGCAGGTGCCAGCTGTGTACGGGCTGCTGAAGGGTCGAAAGACTGCCTGCTTCCCGCCCATCACCGGTGACATGGAGAACGCGGGCGCGACAGTCATCGACGCTCCCGACGTCGTGGACGGCAACCTCGTCTCCTGCCGGGGTTGGCCCGACATGCCGCAGTTCGGCAGGGCGATGATGGAGCTCTTCTCGAAGTCGGTCAACTCCGCACCGGCATGAGCACACCTGACCTGCCCTGATGACGACACTTCGGACCGTCGCAGTCGACGGCTCCCCGGTCCACGTCCTGGAGAGCGGTGCCGGGCCCACGGTGCTGATGCTGCACGGCTCCGGACCCGGCACGACCGGGTCCGGAGCCTGGGCAACGACGGCGCAGGCGCTGGGCGCGTCCTGGCACGTGGTGGCGCCTGACCAGGCGGGGTTCGGCCGTACACCTGTCCCGGCGGGTTCCAGGGGTGGGCTGAGGCTGTGGACGGAACAGGCCGCGGGCCTGATGGATGCCCTCGGTATCGAGCACTACGCCGTGGTGGGTCACTCGATGGGCGGTGCGGTGGCGCTGGCGTTGGCGGCCGCGCGCCCCCAGCAGGTCACCCGTGTCGTGGCGGTCTCGACGATGGGCACCCCCGGGGCGCCGCTGTCCGCCGACCTCGACGCAATCTGGGCCGCCCCCGCCGGCCCGCTCGGGGCACGAGACATGCTGAGTCGCCTCGTCCTCGACCAGGCGCTCGTAACCGATTCGGCCGTCGATGCCCGTGCAGCTGCGATGCGAGCGGGGGCGGGGGCATTCGCCTCGTTGTTCCCCCCACCCAGGGCACGATGGGTCGACGATCTCACCCTCTCGGCGCGAACGCTGGCAACGGTCCGCGCGCCGGTGCTGCTCGTTCACGGCGCCGACGACCGAGTGACCCCGCTCGGGACGGCAGCCCAGCCCCTGCTCGAACACCTGGCCGATGTCCGTCTGCACGTGCTCGGCCGATGCGGGCACGTGCCGGCGATCGAGCACCCGCAGGAGTTCAGGCAACTGCTGTCGTGCTTCCTCCGCGGGGACCGAAGTCACTAATGAGCGGGTCGCCGAAAAGATTTGCAGAATTTCTCTGGTTGGCGGCAACCTGCGGGTCGTGGATCGCATGTACCCGGATGTAAGCGACGATCGCCACGATCCATAGGGGCCCGGAAATGTCTGCACGTCACCTCCTGCTGCCTGCTGTCGCCGTCCTGATCGGACTGTCGGCCTGCGACTCCGCTGCGCCAGCTGGTCCCAGCCCAGCCGCATCTGCTCCGACGTCGGGTGCTGCGGCCACCGGCACCCCCGGTGCGTCGCCCGCTGTGGCTGCCACGGCCACCGGGGTTGCCGACTGTCCCTCGGTGACGGCCCTCCAGACGCTGGTCAAGCTGCCCAAGGGCATGTCTCTCACGAACGTGAAGTGTGTCAAGGGCTGGGCCGCGGCCGATCCGCAGGGCCCGACCGCCGGTGACGGCGTCTACCTGTTCCGCCACGTGGACAGCACGGGCTGGAAGTACTACGACCAGGGCAGCGGATGGGACTGCAAGGATCTCGGCCTCAGCGAGCCGGCGCCGTTCTGCATCTCGGATCCGGTGACGACGACGACCACGTCGGCGAACAGCGCGGTCACGAGTGCCAAGTGCCCCTCGGCGAAGACTCTCGAGACCCTTGTCGAGCTTCCGAAGGGCTGGACGTTCGGCGGTGTCCAGTGCGTCAAGGACTGGGCGGGAGCCGATCCGCAGGGCCCGAAGGCAGGTGACGGCGTCTACCTGTTCCACTTCGTGACCGGCACCGGCTGGAAGTACTACGGCGACGGCAGCGGGTATGACTGCAAGGACCTCGGCCTCACCGAACCGGCGCCGTTCTGCATCTCCTGACCGAGGTGACCGCGGTCGCTTGCCGTGGCGCACACCAGCTATGGTGTGCGCCACAGTCACCCGGCCGCATCGACGCCGCCGCTGCCTGAAGGACTTTGGGGTACGTGGGGGGACGAGCGGGGCATGGCGGACTCCATAGACGATCTTTTCTGTGAGTTCGTTCGGACCCGCTCGCCGGCGTTGCTACGGACGGCGTTCCTGCTGACCGGCGACCGGCACCTCGCCGAGGACCTGGTGCAGGATGCGCTGGCCCGCACGCACCGGGGCCGGCGCCGGCTGGATGATCCCGGGCACTTCGAGGCGTACACCCGCACGGCCATGTACCACCAGCACGTGAGCTGGTGGCGGCGCCGCAGAGTAGCCGAGTCCCTGCCCGGCGAACTGGCGGACGTGGTCCAGCCCGGCAGCGACCATGCTCGCCGCACCGATCTCAAGCTTGCCCTGCACCAGGCCCTCGCCCAACTCACCCAGCGGCAACGGGCCGTACTGGTGGCACGGTTCTTCGAGGACCGCAGCGAGGCCGAGGCCGCGGATCTGTTGCACTGCTCCGTTGGCACGATCAAGAGTCAGACCAGCAAGGCGCTGGCTCGCATGCGGGAGATAGCGCCCGAGCTGCTCTCGGCCGTGATGGAGGAGGCCTGATGACCGACAACCTCGGGCCCCTGCGTCAGGCCATGTCCGATCTGAGCGAGCACGGCGGCACCACGGACATGTACGAGCGCGCCCTGCGCAGGTCGCGGCAGTCGCAGCGGCGGATAGCGGTCACCACCGGCGCCGCGGCCGCGGCGGTGGTGTTCGCCATCGGCGGTACGGTCGCCTTCGCCACCCGCCAGCGGCCCGACCCTTCGACGCCACCCGCATCCGCCCCCACCAGTGCGGGACCCCAGAACCCCAGTTGTCCCTCGACGCAGACCCTCGGGACCCTGGTCGAGCTGCCGGCGGGCTGGTCTTTCGCTTCCAGGGAAGTGGAGTGCGTCGAGACGTGGGCGGCGGCCGACGTGCAGCGTTCGGACGCCAGCGGCGTCATCTACCTGTTCCATTACACGACCGGCACGGGCTGGCGATTCCAGGACCAGGGCACCGGATGGGACTGCGAGGACCTCGGCCTGACCGAGCCCGCGTCCTTCTGCACCTCCTGACCGCCTGAAGTAGGCCGTACTGAATCACTGCTGTCCGCAGTGGGCCGCACTCCATGGCGATCATCGACACCTCCCGCTACGATCCGATATCGACGAGTCACCGAGCGTCAATGTGTGCTGTCCGCGAGCCCTGGACGCTGGCAATCCGGCGCCGCTACGAACGTGGTGCCGGCCTGAGGATCACGCCGTCTCGACGAAGGGAATCCGGATGACGGAGAGCGCGCAGACCACCGATCGTCGAACCGTTCCGCCCGCGCGGGCGTACCCGTTCAGCGTGCCCGACCGCCTCGTCGTCGATCCGACCTATGGCGAGCTGCGCGAGAACGAGCCGATGATCCGGGTCCAGCTCCCCTACGGCGAGGAGGCGTGGCTAGCCACCCGGTACGAGGACGTCCGAACGGTCCTCGGCGACGTGCGGTTCGGCCGCGCCCCGGCCGTTCAGCGCGACGAGCCCAGGCTCACGCCGCGCCAGCAGTACAGCGGCATGCTCACCATGGACCCGCCCGATCACACTCGATTGCGACGGTTGGTGGCGAAGGCGTTCACGGCACGTCGGGTGGAGGCGCTGCGACCCCGAACCCAGGAGATCGCCGACACGCTGGTCGACAACATGGTCCGGCTCGGTCCTCCGGCCGACCTGGTGGAGCATGTCGCCACGCCGCTGCCGATCCAGGTGATCTGCGAGCTGCTCGGGGTTCCGTACGCCGACCGTGACCGCTTCCACATCTGGTCCGAGGCGATCGTCTCGACCACCTCCCTGCCCCTGGAAACGATCCAGGAGTACCTGAACAGTCTCTGGGGTTACATCGGTGATCTGGTCGCCGAGCGCCGCCGCGAGCCGGGGATCGACGACCTGCTCGGCGCGTTGGTGCGGGCCCGCGACGAGAATCAGGATCGGCTCAGCGAGACCGAGCTGGTGGAGTTGGCCGGCGGGCTGCTCGCGGCCGGCCACGAGACCACGGTGACCCAGATTCCCAACTTCGTCTACGTCCTGCTGCACAATCCGGACCAGCTCGCTCGGCTGCGGGCCGACCCGTCGCTGGTGCCGGCCGCGGTCGAGGAACTGTTGCGGTACGTGCCGCTCGGCGTCGGCTCCTCCTTCGCTAGGTACGCCAAGGAGGACGTCGAGGTCGGCGGGGTGCTGGTCCGGGCAGGTGAGCCGGTTCTCGGTTCACTGTCGTCGGCGAATCGGGACGCTACCGTCTTCGCCGACCCGGACCGGCTGGATCTCAACCGCGAGCAGAACCCGCACCTGGGCTTCGGGCACGGCGTACACCACTGCGTCGGCGCGCAGCTGGCCCGCATGGAGTTGCAGGTCGCCGTCGCCACCCTCGTGACCCGCCTACCCGGATTGCGGCTCGCCGTACCGGAAGCCGAGCTGGAGTGGAAGCGGGGCATGTTGGTGCGGGGCCTGCTCGCCATGCCGGTGGCCTGGTGAGTACCGCGTGGCGGATCGCGGTGGACTCGCGCCGCTGCATCGGCGCGAGCATCTGCGCCGGCACCGCGCCCGAGCACTTCCGCCTGGTCGGCAGCCTGTCCGCGCCACTGGCCGACGTCGTCGCCCCGGCCGAAGTCATCCTCGACGCCGCCGACTCGTGCCCGGTGGAGGCGATCACGGTCCGCGACGCCACCGATGACCGGCTGATCGCGCCGCAGGATTGACCCGAAATCGAGCCCGGCGCCGACGAATTATCGCGTCCGTCTGGTCAGCCGCCCGGCCGGCACCGACGCGAGCCCCACGCAGCTGTCCTCGATCGGCAGTTCGGGTGCGACCACCGGCGACGCGGTTGTCCGTGCTTCGTCGCGACGAGGCAGCCGGTCAGGCTCAGGCAGGGAAGAGAGCAGTGCCGGCAGGGTCGCAAACACGAGGGGAAGGCCGCCCAGCTCGCGGATCTCGACCCATGCGATGTCGTCATGCTCCTCAGGTGCGCGATTGGTGGGAGAGCCGACCCACTCGCTGATGTGCCAGACACCTACGTGGACGGCGCTCTCGCCACTGCCAGCATGCAGGTCACCCAATCGTGACGAGGACTCCGCCACGATGTGAACCCCAAGCTCCTCGTGCATCTCCCGCGCGAGAGCCTGTAGTTCGGACTCACCCGCCTCGACGTGCCCCCCGGGCAGATCCCAGAGATCTGGGTATGCGTGGCGGGTCGGGCTGCGGTGTACCAGCAGGACCGCGCCGTGCTCCACGAGTGCGCCGCAGACGACGACATGCATGGCGGGATTAGAGCACAGGGATCGGACAGCTCGAGCCGACTGGGCGGGCCGCCGGCGGTACGCGGACAATGGGGGGATGAAGCGAGAGGTACGCCTGATGCGGTTGACCGGGACGCGCGCCAACGGCGCGGTCGCGACGGGTGCGGCGGCTACCGGCGCGCGGGCCGCGGGGGCGGCCTCGGTCGGCGCTCTCGCCGTGGGGGCGCTGGCCGTCGGTGCCGTCGCCGTCGGGGCGCTGGTGATCGGGCGGCTGGCGATCCGCCGGGCGGTCGTGCGGGAGCTGCGCGTCGGCCGGTTGGAGATCGGTGAGCTGGTGGTGCACAGCCGACCACCTGCTGACGGATAGCCCACTCCGGCGGCCACCGATCGCTGAAGGCGAGCGGGTTTGGTGCCATGTCCTCCAGCAAGGTGAAACCTGAGCGATTTTCCCCTTCTGTCCGAGACTTCCGCTGCGCGTCAGTACGGTGAGTTTTGGGCGATCAGGCAGCTCACCGCGGCACCGGAGCCCGGCCGCTGTCGGTGCGTGCGCCGCTCGGCGGTGCTTCCGACGGTTTGTGACTCCGGCGGGGTCGCGTTGGCGCCACGCACATCTGCCCGCGTTCGGAAACCACTGACCAACGAGGGGGAAGAGACATGCTCGGTATCTCGCTACGTCGGCCGAAGACCATCGCCGCAACGCTCGCCGCCGCAACGCTGGTGACGGTGCTCGGCTCAGCCGCCCCAGGCGTGTCCGCGGACGGCGGTGCACGACCAACCCCCGACGAGGGGCATCGCACCAAGCCGACAATCGTCCTGGTGCATGGCGCCTGGGCCGACGGTTCGAGCTGGAGTGGGGAGGTCCGCAGACTCCAGGCACGCGGTTTCGAGGTGCAGGTCGCGCCGCAACCCAACCGGGGGCCGACGATCGACAGCGGCTACCTGAAGGACTTCCTGTCCACCATCGAAGGTCCGGTCGTGCTCGCGGCCCACTCGTACGGCGGCTTCGTGGTAAGCGACGCCGCGACCGGCAACAAGAACGTCAAGGCGCTCGTGTTCGTCGACGCCTTCGCCCCGGACAAGGGGGAGACGGTGGAGGAACTCACCGCTGGCTCCGGCTCGGTGCTGGAGCCGGCCCTGACCGACCCCACGAGCGTGTTCAAGCTCGTGCCGTTCCCGGGCGCCCCGGAAGGTGCGGTCGACGCGTACGTCCTGCCGAAGGTGTTCATCCCCGGCTTCGCCAACGGTCTGCCCCGGCGGCAGGCGGAGGTGCTCGCCGTATCCCAGGTCGCCCTGGCCACGAACGCCCTGGCGGTGCCGGCCACCGAGCCGGCGTGGAAGACGATCCCGGTATGGGCGGTGATCGGCACCGAGGACCGTGTCATCCCGCCAGCGCGCCAGGAGGAGATGATGAAGCGGGCGGGGGCCGACATCACCCGGATCGACGCCGGTCACCTGGGCCTTATTTCGCATCCCGGCGAGGTCACCGAGGTCATTCTGGAGGCGGCCCGGACGACCGCCTGAAAGGGCTCGCTGACAGCGGCAGCAACCGGAACGGGCCGGCCGTGGGCT